>JAJYQS010000070.1 GCA_021794475.1 bacterium
GAAATTAAATCTTTTCAAAGTGCTGTCAGATATGACGGCGATGTGTCCCCTCACGCGCATATAATTTGCAGAAGCTGCAAAGAAATAATTGATTTACAGGTTTATGACGATTCGAACGATGAAATGACTGAAATTTATATTAACCCTAAATTAAAAAAAGAATATAATATCACTGGATACAATGTTGAATTTTTCGGTCTATGCAATAATTGCAAAAATAAAACTTCAAATTGATAACTTTTTGTTAAGAATTAGCAAAATCGTAACCTGCAATTAAAGCGTTTATGTAGTTCTTTTTTTCAGCATCGTTTTTAGCCATAGAAGCTAAAACAGACGTAATATTATTTAAATCAATTATCCCCGATTTAGCAGATAATGCTCCCAGCAACGAAATATTAGGACTTACTTTATTTTTACCCATTAGGTCAATATTTGCTATTTTTTCTACCGGAATTTTAAGCAGATTAGCTGTTTTTTGTTTTATATTTTTGTCAACATTATCATTGTCTGAAAGAAAATAATTGCATATATTAAATTTAGAATAATTAACTAATACTATTGTGCTGCTGTCAAAAAATTCTAAATAGTTCACTATAGACTGGTAATCTAGGCTGACTAATGCGTTTATATTTTTTGCGCATACGGCTGAACGGGTACTGCCAATTTTTATCAGGCTGGAAGAAAAATTGTAATTAGAAATATTTGACAGCGATTTAATTGCGATTGAGGTATTATAATTTTCATTTAATAATGATAAATATAATATCTGACTTAAAAATTTTATTTCTTCAATGTCAGCTCCGTTAATAACAAAATTAAAATTTATATTTTCCATCTATTTTGGCGTATCCTTTTTAAAATAAATTTAAGTTTAAAATAAATTTAAGTTTAAAATAAATTTAAGTTATAATTTAATAATGTTTTGCGATTATAAGTAAAACTAAGTAATTTTATTTTTTTTAAATTTTTTTAGATTAATTTTATTTTCTATGCTCTCCTCAATTTTTACTTTTTTTCTCTTATGCATTTTTATAGCGTTATGAGGACAAATTGCAATACATAGTTTACAATGTGTGCATATAACAGGGTCAATAACAAAATTATTTGTTTCTTCTATTTTAATAGCAGGGCAGCCGCTAGTTTGAAAGCATAGTTTGCATTCAAATTTTAAACAAATATCGTTATTAATTTTTAAATATCTATAAAAGTCGTAATTCTTGATTCCACTAGATTTTTTTATGCAATTATCTTCAATAAAAATGAGGTTAGCTTTATATTGGGTTTTAAAATCATGAAGAGTTAAGTTATTTTTTAATATTTCTGTTCTAATATTTTTTAGCTGCGGTAAATCATAGTTAATTTTTATAGATTTATTGCTATAATCGAAAATTGAATCATAAACAACAAAATACATTGTTTCCTTAGGGGCAAGATTGTTTATCTTATCAATAATTAAGTCAATATTATTTAAGAAATTAGAATAAGATATAATAAGGTAAATTTTTTTGTTTAGATTTTTAGTATCCAGGTTTGAAATAAAATAAACAGGCTCTTTTATCAAAAATAAATCCGGAAATGAAAATTTTAAAGGACTTGACGATATAAGCGAAAAGCAATTTGTATCGCCTACCAGGATAGTATCTTTATTATCAATTTTATTTATCTTCTGCAAAAAGGCAAAGAGATTACATCCTATACAGAAAGAGGGGTTAGCATGGACATCTGCGGGAGTAAAATTTTCCAGATAAAAGCAGCCGTTATTTTCCTCAGCAGAGTTATTTATTAAAGTTAATTTATTAAATTTAATTTTATTATTATTCTTAAAAAAAGAATATAACGGTTTTGATAATAGATTGTAACTGTCATAAATGATAATTTGTTTAAAGAATTTTTCCGGAATATTATCAAATATGTTTCTAAGTTTTTCTATGTCTAACGGATTTAATAATTTAAAATAAATTATATTATCATCGCTAAACTTTTCTATTATCTTCGGAAAAGCCTTAGAGTCGCATAAAATTAAATTATCAGAGTTTTCATTCAGCATAAATTCAATCGAATTATTGTAATTTTTAAAACCTTCATAATTAGCCGGCAAAATAAATTGATTTTTACCGGATTCTGAATTGTCGGCTGTCTTAAGAATAGTTTTTGCTTCAGTCCTTTCCGCAAATTTATTGCTGTCGCATATTTTATATTCAGACAATATAGAATTATTAAGATAAATTATCACAGGAAGTTTTAACTTTTCAGACAGTTGAAATTTAGAAGGGATTAAATCAATAAATTCATCTAATTTAGAATAATTAAAAATAGGAAATTTTTTTTCAATTTCAGTGGAAAAATTATTATAGCTGCTTCTATTAAGAAGACATATTACTATGCCGCCATAAAATTGATTTGGTTTTAAAAAAGTGTTTTCAAGCTGAGAAAAACTAAAAAAAGAACCGGCATTACAGACAACAAAACTTCTCTGCCTGGCAATGCTTAAGGCAAATACGCTGAACCATAGTAAATTAATATTCGAGTATTTTTTAACCGCAGATAGATCTAATAATATTTCAGGCAATAAACAATTAATGTTCTCATCATAAAAAAGATTATTTACGCCATTACCTTTAGCTCTTTGAAAAATTATTTCAATGCCGGGAATTATTTTTTTTTCAAATTTATTTAAAAGAGCATTTTTATTATTTTTATTAAATAATTGCATAATTTATCTTTAATTAATTGAGTAAAAAAAATTAAGTAATAATTATCTTTGCTTACATAAGGTCTATAGGTTCGGCACCTTCAATTTTACCGCCTTTAACATCTTTTTTTGCAGCAGATAAAATTGTTGCAACCAAATTAATTGCAACTAATGTGAACATAACAAATGCTATACCGTGAACAAATGCGTTGTTTTTTATCAGTTCGGAAACTTTCGATATATGTATATGATGAGAAACCATATAATTTGTTAAATAGTTATTCTGTAAAGAAGTAAATAAAAGACCTGAAATGGCAACGCCGAATATTAATCCCAAAGCGCGCATCATATTCAGTATCCCGCCTGCGACACCGAGTCTTTCCGGAGGAGCAGAATGCATTATGCTGCTGTTGTTGGGTGGCGTGAAAAGACCCATGCCGATTCCCAATACTATAAATTCTATCAGCAGTAAAATAATGTTTGCACTTGTTCCGATGAAAACAAAACTGAGAGTTGCTATTGTGCATACAAACATTCCGAGCGACGTCATTATTCTTGAACCTATTTTATCAGAGATAGATCCGGCAAAAGGCGCTATAATAGCCATTGAAAGAGGGATAGGCGTTAACATGATACCTGTCGCTGCCGCATTATATTTTAAAACATCCTCAAAATAAAACGGCATTAGAAACAAGACGGCGAATAAGACGTAGTACGACATCATTCCCGTTATATTTCCTGCAGAAAAAGCCCATTTTTTGAATAGCGTTAAATCAATCATCGGATGTTCCACTTTTAATTCGATATATACAAAAAGCGGCAGCAAAATAGCAGCAGCAATAAAGAATCCGATTATTAGAGGTGATGACCAGCCAAATGTGCTCCCCTGGTTAACTGCCAGAACCAGCAATGCAAGACCGGCTGCAAAAACAGAAATTCCAAAGAAATCTATTTTTTCCTTTTTCTCGTTTTTCTTACTTGCCGGTAAAATATACATAGCTGCGATTGTTCCTATTATTCCTATTGGAACATTAACGTAAAATATAAATCTCCAGCCGATTGCGCTTATAATCATACCGCCTATAAAAGGTCCGATTGACATCGCAATAGCCTGAACAGCACCCTGAAGACCGATCGCTTTTCCTAATTCATTTGAAGGAAACGCCTGAGTTATTATAGCAACGGAGTTTGCCTGAAGCATTCCTGCACCGACGGCCTGAATAACACGAGACGCTATAATAAAATTTGCATCCGGAGCAAAACCGCATAGCGCAGAACCGGTTGTAAAAACAATGAAACCTATATTATACATCTTTGTTCTGCCGAACATATCGGCGAGCCTGCCGAAAAGCGGCAGGAATATGGTAAGAGTAAGCATATAAGCCATGGCAACCCACTCTATAACTGCCATAGAAACGTTAAAACCATGTTCCATGGTCGGCATGGCAACATTTACTATGCTGACATCAAGCGCCGACATAGTCGCGCCTATCAAAACCGTTGTAAGGATAAACCATTTCCAGTTTGGATGAGAAACAAAATAAGGGTGCGGTAAAGAACTTGTTTTATCCAATTTTATATCCTCCTATAAAATTAAATAGTTAATAAATAATTTTTATTAAACATATTATCACTGCATAATCCATAATACATAATAATATATTAAAGTTATTTATTAATTTTTGTTATATATATATTGGTTTCATAAATTTTTTCTTTATTTATGTGCTATTAGTCCCCTTTTTATCTGTCCGCTTCCTGACATAGCTATAAAATAAACTAATTAATGTATAATAATTTGTTTTATATATTAATTATGAAGGAAAATAAAAATAATATAATCATATATGTTTATCTTTTTCTATTACTTTAATTCCTAATTCGCGTAATTGTTCATATTTTACTTCGGATGGAGCGTCGGATAACGGACACTGAGCTTTCTGAGTTTTTGGAAATGCTATGACGTCCCTTATAGAATCTTCGTTTCTAAGAAGCATAAGAACTCTGTCTATACCAAAAGCTATTCCGCCGTGAGGAGGAGCTCCGAAGCTGAGAGCGTCTAAGAGAAAACCAAATTTTAATCTTGCATCTTCCGGTTTAATTGAAAGAATTTCAAATATTTTCGCCTGCAGCTCCGGTTTATGAATTCTAATGCTTCCGCCGCCTATTTCTTCTCCGTTTAAAACCAGATCGTAACTCTGAGATTTTGCAATAAGCGGATTTGCATCAAGAAGCTCTATATCTTCCGCGTTTGGAGCTGTAAAAGGATGATGGATCGCAACTATTTTCTTTTCCTCTTCAGAATATTCAAAAAGTGGAAAATTAATAACCCATAAAAAATTAAATTTGTTATCTGAAATAAGATTATATTTTTTTGCTAAATATAGCCTAAGTCTGCCGAGAACCATATCGGCAATTTTTTTTGAGTCAGCCTGATAAAATATAATATCGCCGCTTTCCGCTTTAAGTCTGTCGAGCAGAATATCCCCTTCTTCTTCCGTGATAAATTTAGCTATTCCGCCTTCTAATCTGCATTTTTGAATATAAATACTTTCAGCGTTATGAGCGGAACATTTGTCGGATTTTAATTTTTCTTCAGCCGCCGCGACTTTTGTCCATGCTAGACCTTTGCCGCCAAAATCTTTAACGACCGTTAAAAGTTCGTCTATATCTTTCCTGGAAAGCAAATCTGCTCCGTTTTTAAAACATATAGCCTTTATAACGCCCTTTTTTGACAGACAGTCTTTAAAAACATTCAGGGAAGAATTTTTAAAAATGTCGGAAACCGTGTTGAGCTGCATTGCAAATCTCGTATCCGGTTTATCGCTGCCGTAAATTTCCATTGCATCGTCATAGTCCATAATTTTTATAGGCAGATTTAATTTAATATTTAAAAGTTTGTCAAAAATAAACGCAAACATTTCTTCAGCAAGAGACATAATATCTTTTTGTTCGATGAAAGACATCTCCATATCTAACTGAGTAAATTCCGGCTGTCTGTCTGCTCTTAAATCTTCATCCCTGAAGCATCTTACTATTTGATAATATTTTTCGAAACCGCTTACCATTAAAATTTGTTTAAATAGCTGAGGGGATTGGGGAAGAGCATAGAAACTGCCGTTATTAAGCCTTGAAGGCACAAGAAAATCCCTTGAACCTTCCGGCGTACTTTTAGTCAGAAATGGAGTTTCTATATCAAAAAAACCGTTTTTATTTAAAAATTCTCTTATTAAAAAATTAAATTTAGACCTGAATATTAGATTGTCCTTCATTTTTTTTCTTCTAAGGTCAAGGTATCTGTATTTCAGGCGGAGCAGTTCATTTGTATCGGATTCTTCTTCTATCTGAAATGGGAGAACTTCGCATTCGTTTAAGATTTCAAGAGCTTTAGCCTCAATTTCTATTTTGCCTGTTTCTAAATTTTCATTTTCTGTTCCTTCAGGACGGGTTCTAACCTTGCCGGTAACGGAAATAACATATTCATTTTTAATCTTTTTTGCAGTATTAAAAGACTCATGAGATACCGTCTCGTCAAAAACTATCTGAATAATGCCAGCATAATCACGCAAGTCGATAAATATAAGTCCCCCGTGGTCTCTGTAATGCATAACCCAGCCTTTCAGATTAAATTCGGAACCTGTACAGCTTTCGTTTATTTCTCCGGATAACGTTCTTTTTAATTTGCCGGTTTCCACAAATGACCCCTTAAATAAAATAATGTTTTAGTTTTATTTGACTGTATATCTTATCAATAAATTGGCAAATATTAAAGTTAAAATTTAAATGTTCTCAAAAAAAAAGTAAAAAGTAAATAAAATAAAACATAATTATTAAATTAGCATTACATTTATTTTGTTTATTAAATTTTTATTAATACATAAAAAATATGAATATAAATATCAAAGAAGGGAGTTTAAATTCAATTTTTAAGTTTATAACTAATACTATTGTGATGTCAATAAAAATTTATTGTTCTAAAAACTCATCTATAAAATTGTTTAGTTTACGACTGCCAAAAATAATTTCTATATGGCTTTTTTTTTCTATTAAATTTAATTTTGCGAATGATAATTTATTTTTTAAAGCCAGTATACAATCTTGATTTATAATTTTGTCCTGTTCAGAGTATAAAATATTGAAATAAATATTCTTTTTATTTAATTCTGCAAAATCGATATCTTTATCGGATTTATTAAAAGATTTAACCGCGGCAAAATCATTTATGACGATTTTATAATGTGTTCTGTTTATGTCGTCTATAGCGTTTTTAAATTTCACTTTGTCATAATAAATTTCATTTGAATAAGCGTCTTTCAGAAAGAGCTTAATTGTTCTATCGTAATTATTATGCAAACTTAAAATAAAACTATCTTTTATATGAACATTGTCGCATCCTGCTATAAGCATAATTTTGTTAATACTTTCGGCAAAAAGAGAGGCATACCGCAAAGATATTTGGACACCCATAGAATGGCCGACCATTATAATATTATTATTAGAGATAAGATGCAGTTTTTCAAGCAGTTCATACAAAACCGACGAATAAAAATTAATAGAAATTTTTTTATTCATTGTATATATAGCATTTGTATTTTTTGTATAGGTTGATTTATAATGAAACGGAAGGTCAAAAATTATAATATTAAAAAAATTGCCCCATTTTTTTTTGATATAATTAAAAATATAAAGCATGGATAAATGATTGCAGCCGGCGCCATGGACTAAAACGATAGTTTTTGCTTGTTCATTTTTTTCATGCAATATATAAAATATTTCTAAATTTTCCTGTATTGTGATAAAAGGCATATTAAATTTGATTATTTCTTTTTGATTATTTCTTGTTATGATATATTATATATAAATTACATTCGTGCGGATTAAGATTATAGCCTATAATTAATATTTTAATTTCTTTTGATTATGCGGAGGCGTTTTAATTTAAATTTATTTAAATTTTATTAAGCTGCATTTTTGTATTTATTTAAAGCCTTATTTTGCTCAATATACATAATACACCAAATATGGACTGCTTGCTAATATGTTTTTTTTGAAAAAATTAATTTATTACTATTATGAAAAAAAATTACAGAAGGAAGTATTAAACAAAAAAGTACCTTCCCATGTCGGTATTATACTTGACGGCAACAGAAGATATGCGGAAAGAAAAGGCTTTACGAATGTGTCGCAGGGACACCGTCAAGGTGCCGACAAGATTGATGAGGTAATATTATGGTGCCTGGAACTTAATATTAAAATTGTTACTATATGGGGGTTTTCCACAGACAATTTTAAGAGGACGGAAGGGGAAGTAGATTCATTATTTAATATAATAAAATCTAAATTAGAATTATATATAGATTCTGATTTTATAAATAAAAATAAAATAAAAGTTAATATTATAGGCAAAAAAAATTTACTTCCCGATGACTTAAAAGATGTGATTAGACGGCTGGAAGAAAAAACAGCTTCATATTCTAATTTGTATCTTTATATAGCATTAGGTTACGGCGGCAGGCAAGAAATTTGCGATGCATTCGGCAAATTTATAGCGGATAATTTTTGCGATATATCATTTGCAGTGAAGGAAGATGAAAACAATAAAAATACATCCTCTGCTCAAACATTGTCTTGCAGCAGCTTATCAAACCTGATAACAATCGAAAATATTTCTAAGTATATTTACGCTACAGGCGTTCCGGACCCTGAACTTATTATAAGAACAAGCGGAGAAGTGAGACTTTCAGGTTTTTTGTTATGGCAGAGCGCCTACAGTGAATATTATTTTTGCGATGCTTACTGGCCTGAATTCAGAAAGATTGATTTTCTAAGAGCTATAAGAAGTTATCAGTTTCGCCAGATAAGACAGGGCAGATAAATTACTTCATGCTTCATCATGATGTATATACAGCTATCGCACTTTCACTGTTGACATGCGGTTGTTAGTTTGATAAATTAAAAAATGGGTCAATAATATATTTGATGCAAAATATTGTTTGATATTGCTTACATTTTTTTATCACTTTGTTATTATATTACTAAAATTACACAATATGTCGTTTACGTCCGCACAAAAAAAAACTATAGGCGCAATGAGTTCCGTCGTTGGACTAAGAATGCTGGCAGTTTTCTTAATATTGCCGGTCTTTACTTTATATGCCCGCCAATTTACAAACAGTTATTTGCTTATAGGTCTTGCCTTTGGAATATACGGTTTGTCAAGGGCAATATTCCAAATACCTTTCGGATTTTTATCAGATAAATACGGCAGGAAGAATATTCTTTTTATAGGTATGCTGCTGTTTGGTATTTTTACTATTTTCATAGGATTTTCATCTAATATTTTAGAACTGATACTGCTAAGGTTTTTACAAGGGGTTGCAGCTGAAAGTTCGGTAGCTTTTGCCCTCGTTTCCGATACAGTTTCAGAAAATCAAAGGGCTACCGCTCTTGCATATCTTGGTATTCCTATAGGTTTAAGTTTTGTTGTCGGAATAGTTCTCGGACCGCTCCTTTCGCTGTATTTCGGATACCCTTTTTTATTTTATTTATCAGGCGCGCTCGGAATACTATCGGCAATTTTCATATATTTATTTGTTGAAGAACCTAAGAATAAAAAAGTTCTCAAAGAAATAGATGTGTCATTTGACAGGTTTATAAGCATATTTAAAAATAAAATAGTTGCTAATCTTTCCGTGCAGGGTTTTATATTATCTTTTTTTATGACTATTTTCTTTTTTGCGCTTCCTATGCTTGTCAAATCACGGCTTGGAATGGCAGATTATTATAAGGTATTAATTCCTATGGTCTTTTTTTCTTTATTTGCAATGATGAAAGCATCAAAAAAAGCCGATATGGGGTATGAAAGCCGTTTATTAAAATTAAGCTATTTGCTTATGGGAATTTCCGCATTGTTTGTATTTTCAAACAGCGGAATGTATTCGCTGCCGGCAATAATAATAGGAGGAATTTTATTTTTTACCGGATTTTCTATTACCGAACCTATAATGCCGTCACTGGTTTCTTCGTCTTCCGACCCTTCTTTTGTAGGAACGTCAATGGGTATATACAATACCTTTCAATTTTCCGGAAGTTTTGCAGGAGGGGTTCTTGCAGGATTTTTATTTAAAAATTATTTTGGAATTATTCCGATTATTTTAGTTTTATCATCCATTATTTTATATATTATGTTAAGAATGATGTCCCCTAAAAAATCAAATAAAAAATCAAAGACTAATTAGAATAATTACATTATTCATCAAACTCTTCGCTTATAAACTGCTCCTCCAAAATCATCTTGATTTCATCCGTTTTAATGAATGTTCTTATCGATATGACGTAGTAAATCAGAGCTGCCACTGCGACAGCTATAATATCATAAGGAAATGCGAGCAGGTTTATTCCGCCAAAATCACTGCTGCCTAAATACGATAAGATTATTATCGTAATTATGTAAAATAAAAACCAGAGTCCCGGTAAAAAATTTTTTTTGAAATTTTTCTTCTTGCGGTCTTTTATTATAAATATTATACATCCTGCGGCTATACCGATAAAAAGTTTCCATAAAACCCCGAAACCCGACCAGTAAATTATTAATGTGCCGACAATAAAAGCGATTGGGGATATAATGGATGCAAAAGGAAGATAAAACGGTCTTTTAAGCTTTGGCGTTAATTTCCGAAAAGACATCAGACTTACAGGACCAAGTATATATGTAAACACGATACTTGAAGTTATAAGTCCAACCAAGGCTTGCCAGCTTGGAAAAGGCATTATGTATATTACGGAAAGACAAAATACAAAAATAAGCGAGATATATGCAATACCATATTTATTAAATTGTGAAAGTTTACGCGGCAAAAAATCCATTTTTGACATAGCATAGCTAACCCGCGAAGTAGTTCCCATATATGTTAACCCTGTTCCGAACGGAGAAATAATAGCGCCGATAATTATAAGCACGGTCAAAAAAAATAGGTTATAGTTATTAGATATATTTATAAAAGGAGATGAATAATTTAAGGCGTGCCAGCTATTCGATTTTACAAAAGGAACCGCAAAAATAAAACTCACCGATAGCGCTCCGTAAATAATTATTCCGATGAGCACCGATATTATAGTAGCCAGCGGAACATCCCTGCCCGGATTTTTAGATTCGCCCGCAAGTTCTATTGATTGCCTGAATCCTAAAAAAGAAAACATAATGCCGCCTAAAGAAATGCTTTTCATCATTCCGCTAAATCCATAAGGCATAAAACTGTAACGATTTATATAAGAAATATTATTATTTTTAAAGGCGGCATAAATTAAAGCCGATGCCGCAATTACGGGAATGGCTAATTTAAACCATGTTAGAAAGGTATTAGTTTTTGCAAGAATTTTTACCCCGAATATATTAATAACAAAAAATAGCATAAGCAGAAAAAATGTTATAACTAAGCCTGAACACGTGAGGGAAGAATTTATATAAAGCCCATGAATATAATAATTTAAATATTGGACTGAGGCCTCCGCTTCTATTGAACTGACGGCGGCTCCCGATATTACCAATATCCAGCTTGAAATAAAACCGAGAAGCGCTCCGTGGGTATATTTTGGATATCTGGCGATGCCGCCGGACAGCGGAAGCATACTGCCCAATTCGCTATAGACAAGCGCTATAAGCATTACTGCAAAACCGCCCGCTATCCACGAAATAATCGAGGACGGACCGGCATATTTAGCGCTGAAATATATGCCGAGGAGCCAGCCTGAACCGATTATAGCGCCGGTAGAAGCAAATGTCAGCTGTAAAAGATTTAATGATTTTTTTAATTTTTTTTTCAATGTTTTTTCAATTATTTTATTTCAGTTATTTGGTTTCAATTATTTGATTTAAAACTTTTATTATGATTAAATATTATCAAAGACGGTATTATAAAATTATATTTTAATTAGATTCTGAATATATTTCTCATAATTATTTCTAACTAATGCAGTAAATTATATAAATTATATTTGATAACACTATAAAATAGTACACAAATATTTTTTTAATTTCAATAAAATTCAATATTAGAGACAAAAAATCCGGCATTATTTTATTTAACCTGTTGTATTTTATTAATAAAATATTTAAGAAAATAATAAATAGTAAATTTTAAGGAGGTATAAATTATGTATGATTTAATAATTATCGGAGGCGGACCTGCCGGTTTGTCGGCAGCTATTTATGCCTTAAGAGCCCGTATGAATATAATATTAATAGAAAAAATGGCAGTCGGCGGTCAAATAGCATTATCCGATAATATAGAAAATTATCCGGGTTTTCCTTCGCTTTCAGGCTATGAACTTATGACTAAGTTCGAAGAACATGCAAAAGGATTGGGTTTAACAATAGTATATGACGAAATAAAAGAAATAACGGATAATGTCGAGTACAAAACATTAAAAGGCGCCGAAAACAATTACGAGACAAGAAGCATTATAGTCGCAGTCGGAGCTTCACCAAAAAGATTGGGGATTCCGGGCGAACTTGAATATACCGGCAAGGGGGTCTCTTACTGCGCAACATGCGACGGTCCGTTTTTCAGAGACCAGGATATTGCCGTTATAGGCGGCGGAGATACGGCAGTAAAAGAAGCGCATTATCTTTCTAAACTTGTAAAATCCGTTGTCTTAATACACAGACGAAAAGAACTCAGAGCGGAAAAAATAATTCAGGAAAGACTGAACCATGCTAATAACGTTTCGCTTAAATTAGAGCATATACCCGTTTCTATTAACGGAGATAAAGGAGTGGAGTCTATAACTATAGAAAATGTTAAGACGAAAGAAAGAACTACTATTCCGGTAAAAGGCGTTTTTATATTTGTCGGAATAAAACCGCAGACTTCTTTTTTACACAATGTTGATAAAGACGAACTTGGTTTTATTAAAGCAGACCCTTATACTTTAATGACTTCTATGCCGGGGGTTTTTTGCGCAGGAGATTCGCATTCCAAGAAACTTCTTCAGGTGGCAACCGCAGTTGGAGAAGGCGCTTTAGCGGCAACCTCTGCGGA
The DNA here is from genome assembly GCA_021794475.1 of bacterium. Lineage (GTDB taxonomy): Bacteria > SZUA-79 > SZUA-79 > Acidulodesulfobacterales > Acidulodesulfobacteraceae > Acididesulfobacter. The sequence goes on from JAJYQS010000070.1 coordinate 12,733, forward strand.
AGAATTTGTTTGCGATATTTGTTGATTAGAATATTTTTTAGTATTTTTATATATTATATTTTTATACATTTTGTGATAAATGTCATATTTAACATAAAAATTAAATTGTAGAATATTACCTATATATAACTGTATATAACATACATTATATATGCTATATAAAAGAGGCTGCATATTGTACCTGCAAAGAATAAGAGGTCGTTAAAATGGAAGATAAAGATAAAAAAGAAACCGAAAATATCAATTATGATCCTTCTCAGGATATGGTTTTGACAAGGCATGGTTTTGTCAAGGGCAAAGAAAAATCATTTCTTCAAAATCCAAAAGACAAACCGTTTATCGGAATTATCGGAATTCCTCCAAAAGCGGTTATGGAAGACCTTATTAAAAAAAATGCAATCATCTTGTCTTTAGATATGTATAAAGTCGACCAATTAATTACAGAACCTACCGAAAATATTCTTCCTAAAGCATATTGCGCCCAAATTAAACGTATTATAGCTAATATTTTAGCTGCGACGGATTACTGGACTGAAGATGTCGTCGATTCCGTTCTTGTAGGAAGAAACCCTATATCAGAGATAATAATTGAAGATTCAGAAATATCGAGATGTAATGAAATGGGGTTTGTTGCGGATTTTATTGAAAATGAATTAAAAATAAAATTGACCCGTGTTAAAAATAACGACTTAGAAAGAAAAGGCGATTTTATTTGCAAAAGCGGTATCCCTCTAGATGATAAATTCGGACAAATTGCAGGTTATTTTTATAGAGATATTGAAAAGAAAAAACCGTTCAGACCCGAATATGTCAAGCCGAAATGCGCATTTTGGGGAACGCCTCCGTGGGGAGACTTTTCATTAGCAAGCTATTTTCCGGACGAAACACATATTTACGGCTGGACGAGATGCGTCGAAAATTTAACGCCGGGTGATTTGAAACTTGAGTTGGAATTTGACCCTGATATACCCACTGTTTTTTTCGCGCAGAGTTTTTGTCCAAAAGCAGGACTGGCTTCCTATCTTGCAAGCAAACATCCGAGGGGTATTTTTATAGATATGGATTTAGGGCTTACGCGAAGCACAGTGGCGAAACTTACCGCATTTTTGCAGCTTAACGGGGTTGTCGTATAAATAAAAAAAATAACTGAATCGCGTATTTCTGAAATATCAGAATTGTTAACAGAGATTAAATTAAAAAATCGGGCGGAAATATTGAAATGATACTTTTAGATGCAGGAACTACATATGCAAAAATATTAAATACCGAAACTAATGAAAAGACCGTCAAAAAAGTTGCAGAGCTTGAAAAAACATTTAAGGCGGACATAGGGACGGGGCACAATATAAACAGATTTGCAAAACAGTCCGTAAACGAAATTATCGCACTCTCTTACGCCGGCAAAAGATTAATAAAAGAAAAATCATTTACATTGTTGGATGTCGGCTCAAGGGATGCAAAATATGTTATTTTTGAAAACGGTAATTTTATTCATAGCGATTGGAATACCGAATGCGGGGCGTTTACCGGACAGGCTATTGAGATTCTCGGAAGTTATTTAAATTTAAACTATAATGCCATAGAACCTCAGAAAGAGTTTATTACTGCCACGTGCGGACTTTTAGGGATGGGGCACGTTTTTGATATGGTCGCTTCCAGCGTAGAACCCGGAATTGCGGCGGCAAGATTAATAAAAGGCGTATGTATGTCAATGTACAGATTTGCAAGAAAACCCCATAAAATTTATTTGACCGGCGGTTTGGTAAATAATGCGCTTTTTGTAAAGTCTATGCCTGTGGAAACAATTTGTTTAGATAGATTTACATTGCTTGAAGGTGTTCTTGAATACGCTGCAAGCAAGAAAGATGATATAAATTTATAGAATTGCGGCATAATCGTCCGGTGCCTACCAGCGTTTATTGATTTAAGCCGGTTATTTATTATTTTAGCTCGTCAGTGTGCTGACTGGTAAAAGTATTACAATAATTATAACTTAAATTCTCATAATAAAATAAACGGTAGAGGACAGATTTAGGTCTGTCCTCTTAACGGTATATTAATTTTAGTAAGCCAATACTTTTACATCGTCATCCATAGCCATCTCGACGACATAAGCTCCGCCGACGACTCCGCTGCATTCAGGTATAAGGTCATCTTTGGTAAAATCGTTTAATTCTAAGGCAGGTGTACAGACTTTAAAAACAACTCCGGCTTCATAGGCATCTTTAATGAAATCATATACAGATTTAGGACTGCCTTCTTTTACCCTTAAATTTTCCGCTATGCCCTTTTTCATAAGAAGTCCTGCATCTGCAGTAAGTATCATTTCAACTTCATAATCCATAGTAGCCGCAGCTGCAGCTTGAAAAAACGGCGCGCCTAACTGGTGCGGATTTTCAGGTGTCGTGTTTTGAAGCATAATAAATAATTTGTTTGCCATGTTTTTCTCCTCATTAAATTTAAGTTAAGTTAATTTGATTTGTCCCCGCTTAATTGTATTTTACTTAATTTTATTTTTAAATTAATAATTAATTTTCATATTTTCTTTTACTTCCTTGAGAGTTTCCGATGCAATTTTTTTTGCCTTATTTGTGCCGGCGAATAAAATATCCCAGACTTCGGAAGCCCGTTCTTTATAATATTGCCGTTTTTCATTCATAGGTATTAAAATATTTTTAATTGATTCGTGAAGATTATTTTTGCACTGTACGCAGCCTATTGAACCTGCAATACAGTCGTGTTCAATATTTTTTATTAAGCTGTCATCAGAAAAAGTTTTATGATAAGAAAAGATAGTACATATATCGGGATGCCCGGGATCTGACGGATGTATGCGCGACTTATCGGTTAATGCCGTTCTTATTTTAGACTTTATCGTGTCAAAATCATCAGATAGGAAGATTGCGTTTCCGTACGACTTGCTCATTTTCAAACTTCCGTCGAGACCTATTAGTTTTGGGAATTCGCTTAAAAGAGCTTCCGGTTCAATCAAAGCTCCGCCGTAAAGTTCGTTGAATCTTCTCACTATTTTTCTTGATAATTCTATATGCGGCAGCTGGTCTATTCCGACAGGGACCAAGTCGGCTTTAAATATAGCTATGTCGGCGGTCTGGCTGACGGGATATCCTAAAAAACCGTAATTAAGTTCTTTATATCCTCTTTCCTTTGCCTCTGTTTTAATGGTCGGGTTGTGCTTTAATGCATTTATGGAAATAAACATTGATAAAAATATTGTCAGTTCCGCTATTTCATTAATCATAGACTGAATTATAATTGTGGATTTTTCTGGCATAATTCCGACGGCAAGATAATCCAATGCAACATTAAATATGTTTTGCCTGAGAAGTTCAGGATGGTCAAAATTAGTAGTCAAAGCCTGAACATCGGCAATTAATATGAATGTATCATATGTATTTTGCAGGGCGACCCTATTTTTTAAGGAACCGCAGTAATGTCCCAAATGAAGATGACCTGTAGGTCTGTCTCCGGTTAATATTCTAGCGTATGATTTTTCAGAAGTATTTTGTATATTTTCGAATTTAAATTCCGATGCTACGGCAGAATTCCGTTTTGTATTATCCATTATTCGGATATTATAATATTCTTTTATATCTAAAATCAAGTTTTTGTTTAATTGGTTTCAATAGGAACAGCTGCCATTTTCTTATGATTTTCTTTTTTTGTGAGTTTTTATTATTAATAAATCTCATTATTTTATCGTAATTATATTACCTGCTAACCAAATTATATTACATGTCAGCCGCATTTACATATATAATTTTATGCATATTTTTTATACAATTATAGATGAAAATCCTATTGCAGGGCAGCCTGCAATAGTCTGTATATATTTTTTATAACTTAAAATAAATATTTATAAAATGCTATTGTTATTATAATAATAAATATGATAAAATACGAGTTTAATTAATTAACAAAAATAAAAAAATGAAACAAATAAAAGTCAAGCGGTAAAAAAATATGGAAACAGAAATAACAGACAGTACAATCAAAAGAAAGCAGAACTTGTTAAAAGAATTGCTTAAGGAAAAAAACGCTATTTTGCTGGCACATAATTATCAGAGAGATGAAATTCAAGAAATTGCCGATTTTCAGGGTGATTCTCTTGAATTATCTATCAAAGCCAATCAAACGGATGCCGATATTATAGTCTTTTGCGGCGTGAGATTTATGGCGGAAAGCGCTGCAATAATGAATCCGGACAAAAAAGTCATATTGCCTGCCGAAAATGCAGGATGCCCTATGGTAGACATGATTACCGTTAAAGATATATTGAATATGAGAGCCGAATATCCAGACGCCGCAGTGGTAGCCTACGTCAATACTTCAGCCGAATGTAAAGCCGTAAGCGATATCTGCTGCACATCCGCAAACGCTGTTAAGGTCATAAATTCATTGCCCAATAAAAAAGTTATAATGATTCCCGATAAAAATCTGGGAGACTATGTTCAGAGATTTACGCAAAAAGAAATAATAAACTGGCCGGGGTTTTGTCCGCCTCACAACAGAACAACGCCCGCAGATATAAAAAAATTAAAAGAAAAATACCCCGGCGCATTATTTGTTGCGCATCCGGAATCTCCGCATGATACCATAGACGTCGCAGATAATGTTTCTTCGACTTCGGGTATGTACCGATATGTAAGACAGACTGACGCAAAATATTTTATCATAGGAACGGAAAGAGGTATAATGTATAAAATGAAGGCTGAGAATCCTGATAAGGTTTTTATTTCAGCGCATAAAGGTCTTGTCTGTCCTAATATGAAAAAAACACATTTAGATAATATAATCGATTCCCTTTCTAATATGAAAAATATAATCGAAATTCCTGAGGATGTCAGACTGAAAGCCAGAAAATCAATTGAAAATATGCTTGCGCTATCGCTATAATGAATATAAAAATAAAAAGGTAAGGAAAAATTAATAATAATAAAAAAAATCATATAAATTTCCAAGATTTAATCTTTAAACTCCAAAAATACTGGTCTGATTTTGGCTGCATTATTATGCAGCCGTACGATATGGAAGTCGGAGCGGGCACATTTTCCCCCTATACATTTCTGAAATGTCTAGAAGAAAAACGTTGGAAGGCGGCTTACGTTCAGCCTTCAAGGAGACCTACAGACGGCAGATACGGAGAAAATCCTAACAGATTGGCAAGGTATTATCAATTTCAGGTTATTTTGCAGCCGTATATTAAAGACATTCAGGAGATATATTTAAAAAGTCTTAAAACATTAAATATCAACTCTAACGAGCATGATATAAGATTCATAGAGGACGATTGGGAATCGCCTACGCTTGGAGCATGGGGACTGGGTTGGGAAGTCTGGATTGACGGTATGGAAATATCTCAATTTACCTTTTTTCAGCAAATCGGCGGGATAGAACTTGAAAATATAGCTATTGAAATTACATACGGATTAGAAAGGATAGCAATGTATCTGCAGGAAAAAGAAAGTGTATTCGATTTATCATGGAATGATTATTTAACATATGGAGATATTCATAAAGACGATGAATATGAAACATCAAAATATAATTTTGAATTAGCGTCTGCTGATGCATTATTTGCACTTTTTAATATTTATGAAAATGAAGCAAAAGTGATTTTATCCGATGAAAAATTGATTAAACCGGCGTATGAATATTGCCTCAAATGTTCGCATGTTTTTAATCTGCTTGATGCAAGAGGGTTTATCAGCGTTTCCGAAAGAATGAATTATATATTAAAAGTAAGGACGCTTGCAGAGCAATGCGCCGTAAAATATAAAAATCAATTAAAGTAAAATCTTATTTATGAGCGAATTTTTATTAGAAATAGGTTCAGGCGAACTTCCTTTTCATGAGGTTTCAGCATTTCCTCCCAGACTCGCAGAGTCGTTTAAAACTTTTTGTGCAAATGAATTAGATTTTAAAGATGACGAAAATAAAAATGCTGAATATTATTCAACATCCAGAAGGGTAGTTCTGTTGGTTAAAAATATGCCTTTGAAAACGGAAGATAAAGAAGCAGAAATAATCGGACCCCCCCTAAAAGTATGCTATATGCCGGATGGCAGCCCTGCAGCTCCGCTGATACAATTTATAAAAAAAAATAATATAAAAAATGATAAAAAAATTTATGCCGTCAGCCAAAAAAAGGGTGAATATGCAGCATATAAAACAATTATTAAAGGAAGAAATGCAGAAAAAATATTGTCGGAAAATATTCCTGCTATTATTAAAAAACTGCAGTTCAAAAAATCTATGCATTGGTCTAATGCCGACGTAAGATATCCGAGACCGATTTTATGGATTCTTGCTTTATTTGACGGGAAAATTGTACGATTTAATTATGGAGACTGCAAAGCCGGCAATTATTCGTATATTTCAAGAAAAGATTCGTTTTTAAAATCATTCGTAAAAATTGAAAATATAAACGATTACATTGAAAAACTTAAAAAAGCAGGCATAATATTAAATAATCTCGACAGAAAAAATTTTATAGAAAAAGAATTAATAAATAATGCAAAAAAAATTGAATGCATTTTTGAAGACGATAGCAATCTTATTAATGAAATTGTCGGAATTACCGAAAATCCGCATATAGTTCAAGGACAATTTGACAAAAAATTTTTACATATACCTCATGAGCTTCTATCTTTAGTTATGAAAAAACATCAAAGATTTTTTCCGTTATTTGCGAAAGAAAACTCTAAACTTATGCCTTATTTTATAGGCGTTGCAAATATAACTTCAAATCTGCAGCATGATGAGACAAGGGATAATAACATTTCGCGGGGTTATTCAAGAGTTTTGGCGGCAAGATTAAACGATGCAGATTTTTTTTATAAAGAAGACGTAAAAAAATCTATAGAGTATTTTATAGATAAAACAAAGGATGTTGTTTTTTATAAAGGTCTCGGCACATATTATGAAAAAACGGAAAGGCTGAAACAACTTGCTCCGTACATTTTTGAGAATATATTTGGAAACAAGAAGGCAGTTTCTTCGGCAGTCTCTTCAATAAACACGCAGAATAAATCAGAAACAGAAAGCGCAAATATTAAAAATAAAAAAATAATTGAAAGATGTATATCTTTATTAAAATTTGATTTAACCACGCATGTCGTATATGAATTTCCGGAACTGCAGGGGGTTATCGGCAAAATTTATGCAAATAAATTTGGAGAAAGCGAAATTGTCGCAAGGGCTATAGAAGAACATTATTACCCGACAATGAAACATGGAAAAAAATTAATGCCGGCAGATAAATTTGGTGATATTTCGGCAATTTCTGACAAATTTGACACCGTTTTGTCATTTGTAATGCTAAATAAGCTTCCTACAGGCGAATCTGACCCTTTTGCTATAAGAAGGGCGATGATAGGCTTGATTGAAATTTTGCTTGAAAAACAATATAGCATATCATTAAATAAAATATTTGATTTTTACTTTAATAATTTTTATAAAGATAAAAGTTTGGATTTAATAAATTTAAAAGATATTTTTATTTTATTTGCAAAAACAAGATTTAAAAATATAATGATATCTTTAAATTATAATTTTGATGAAATATCGTCTGTAGCAGACGATATTTTTTTTGATGATATTTACACATCTTATTTAAAAATAGATTTTGTATCTAAAAATAAATTACATGAATATATGTATGATTTAACATTTGTTTTCAAGAGATTGAATAATATTACTTTTAATTCAGGCAGCATAGTTTTTTTTGATCGCGAAAAATTAATTTTAAAAGAAGAAATATTCCTTATTAAATCATATGAATTTATTAAAAATGAATCTCATAGATATATTAAATTAAATAATTATTATAAATTAATGAATTTATATCACGAAATAGTACATCCGGTTAATAAATTTTTTGATAATGTGATGGTTAATGTTGATGAGTTAGATTTAAGAAATTCAAGGATAGGTCTTTTGAATAGCATACTGCTCGAATTAAAAAATTTATGTGATTTTTCTAAATTATCATATTAGCTTAGCTGCATTATACCGTTAGTATAAATTGAGCCGGTATATCAACACCAATTTGTGCTCTGTCTACTGAAGCACGGAATTTATATTAATATAATTTTAGTTATATGATTACATTATAATTAATATTTAAATAAATAAACCTGGGAGGAAAATTTCAATGGCGCAATATGTATATTTCTTCGGCAATAAATATGCTGATGGCGATGGTTCTATGAAAAATTTATTGGGAGGTAAAGGCGCTGGATTAGCTGAAATGACAAAACTTGGCATAAGAGTTCCAGCCGGTTTTACCATTACTACGGAGGTATGTACTTATTTTTATGAACACGGCAGAAAATACCCTGAAGACTTAGAGAATAAATTGCAGGTCAATTTAGAGACTGTTGAAAAGACTATGGGGACAAAATTCGGCGATGCCGAGAACCCTTTGCTGGTATCCGTTAGAAGCGGAGCCAGAATTTCTATGCCCGGAATGATGGATACCGTCCTAAATCTTGGTTTAAATGATGAAACAATAAAAGGCTTAATTAAAAAATCAGGCAATGAAAGATTTGCATACGATACATACAGAAGATTTATTCAGATGTTTTCAAACGTTGTTCTCGGTTTAGATTCTAAAATTATGGAATCAATATTAGAGAAAAAAAAGAAAGAAAAAAATGTTCATAACGATAACGAACTCAGCGCATCGGATTTAAAAGAGCTTGTATATAAATTTAAAGATGTCGTAAAAGAACAGAAGGGGATAGACTTTCCGGATGACCCGTACAAACAGCTATGGATGGGCATCTCTGCGGTATTTGAATCATGGAATGTTCCGAGAGCTATTACATATAGAAAATTAAATCATATACCGGAAGATTGGGGAACTGCCGTAAATGTTGTTTCCATGGTGTACGGAAATATGGGTGATAATTCAGGCACGGGCGTCGCTTTTACTAGAAACCCTTCAACAGGCGAAAACGGGTTTTACGGAGAGTATCTGATTAACGCGCAAGGCGAAGATGTCGTAGCCGGCATAAGAACGCCGCAGCCTATCAATAATATGTCAAAGAAGAATAAAAACGACGTATCATTGGAAGAGGCATTGCCTTCGGTGTACAAAGAGCTTATAGAGTACGCAAAAATTCTTGAAAATCATTATAAAGATATGCTTGATCTGGAGTTTACTATTCAGGAAGGAATTCTGTATATGCTTCAGGTGCGTTCAGGCAAAAGAACCGCAAAAGCATCGGTGAAAATCGCTCTTGATATGTATAACGAAGGTTTAATCGATAAAAGAACAGCTGTTTTAAGAGTAGACCCTAATTCAATTGTTCAGCTGCTCTATCCTTCAGTAGACCCAAAGTCAAAAAAAGATGTTATCGCAAAAGGTTTGCCCGCTTCTCCGGGAGCTGCAAGCGGAGAAGTTGTATTTTCCGCAGAAGAAGCGGAGGCAGAATCAAAAAAAGGCAAAAAAGTTATTCTTGTAAGAATGGAAACATCACCTGAAGATATACACGGAATGAGCGTTTCAGAAGGAATACTAACCGCAAGGGGCGGTATGACTTCACACGCTGCCGTTGTTGCAAGAGGCATGGGTAAATGTGCTATAACCGGCTGCTCCGCTCTTGAAATTAATGAAAAGAAAGGCGAAATAATTATAGGCGAAAGAGTTGTAAAAAAAGGAGATACTGTCACTTTAAACGGTTCTACCGGAGAAGTTTATTACGGAAACGTAGATATGATAAGAAGCGAATTAAATGACGATTTTCTTACGATAATGGGTTTTGCGAACGGGCTTAAAAAATTAAAAATACGGGCTAACGCCGACACTCCGGAAGATGCGAAAGTTGCCAGAAATTACAGTGCCGAAGGCATAGGCCTATGCAGAACAGAGCATATGTTTTTTAAAGGCGATAGAATTAAAGCAGTCAGAGAAATGATTTTAGCCGATTCAAAAGAAGAAAGAGAAAAAGCCCTTAGAAAACTGCTGCCTATGCAAAAAGGCGATTTTTTAGATATATACAACGAAATGAAAGGATATTCCGTTACCATAAGACTTTTAGATCCTCCTCTGCATGAGTTTCTGCCCAAAACAGAAGAAGAGATAAAAGAACTTGCCGGAATAATGAATGTTTCATTTGATAAATTAAATACAAAAGCAAATTCGCTGCATGAAATTAATCCCATGTTAGGGCATAGGGGATGCAGGCTCGGAATAAGCTATCCGGAAATATATGAAATGCAGGTAGAAGCAATTATGGAGGCTGCATGCGATTTTTATTCGCAGGGCAATGAAATAATTCCTGAAATTATGATACCTGTTGTAGGTATTTATGAAGAAATAAGAATATTGAAGGCTATGGTAGATAAAAAGGCAAATGAGGTTATGACATCCAGAG
>JAJYQS010000066.1 GCA_021794475.1 bacterium
GAAATTCAAATTTAATTCCTTCCTGCTCAGCATGATGTATTTCTTCAAGTCTGGCTGTCATTTCATTGCGGGACCTTCTGTAAAATATTCTTGCATCGCTGTAACCCAATCTGAGTCCTGTTCTAACCGCATCCATAGCAGTATTGCCTGCTCCAAAAACTACTAATGTTTTACCGCATTTCATCGGCGTATCATACTCATTCATATTATATGCCCGCATTAGATTTATTCTAGTAAGAAACTCATTGGCAGAATACACCCCGTTTAGTTCTTCTCCCGGAATATTCAAAAACTTAGGCGTACCTGCGCCCGTTCCGATAAAAACGGCGCTATAACCTTTTTCGTTTAACAATTCATCGACAGTTATTGTTTTGCCGATAACGACATTTGTAAATATTTCTACTCCCATATCCTTCAAAATCTGCACTTCCCTTAAAAGAATCGACTTAGGAAGCCTGAATTCAGGAACTCCATATATAAGAACGCCGCCTACCTCATGCAGCGCTTCAAATATTGACACACGATAACCTTTTTGCCGCAATTCTCCTGCCGCCGCCAGACCGGACGGTCCCGCGCCTACTATTGCAATTTTTTTATCGTATAAATTTTTACCATTAGAAACATTATTTTTTTTGCCGTGTTCAGCCTCATAATCTGCTACAAATCTTTCTAAATTACCGATAGCAACCGAGGTTGAATCTTTTCTTTTCCCAATGGTACAAACTTTTTCGCACTGGTCTTCCTGAGGACAGACTCTGCCGCATATGGCAGGCAGCGAGCTTTTCTCTCTGATTTTTTTTGCGGCGCCAATAAAATCGCCTTTTTCTATCAATTTTATAAAGGCAGGAATATCAATACTGACGGGACATCCCTGAATGCAATACGGCACTTTGCAATCAATGCATCTTTTTGCTTCTTCAATTGCCTCTTCTATTGAATATCCTATGGAAACCTCTTTGAAATTCTGCACTCTTTTTGCGGGATTTTGCGCAGGCATATCATGACGTTTTATTTTCAATCTTTCCTTAGTATTAAGAATTATCTGTTCTTTATTTTTATTTTCCATATTTTAATTTTAGCTGTCTTATAATTTTTTATATATATTAGAATTTATAATATAAGAAACAACCATTCCTCCTGCAATTTATGCTAATTAGTCTTATTATTCTTTATGATGCTCTTTTCTGTGACACTCGTAAGATGATTTTTCTTCATCTTTATAAAATCTCTGTCTATTCACTAAATTCTCAAAATCAACCTGATGCGCATCAAAATCAGGCCCGTCAACGCATGCAAATTTTGTCTGTCCGCCGACTAAAACGCGGCAGGCTCCGCACATTCCAGTTCCGTCTATCATAATTGGATTCAGACTTACAATAGTTTTTATATTATATTTTTTAGTAAAATCGCTTACTGCTTTCATCATAGGAACAGGACCTATTGCTATAACCCTGATAATATTTTTTTTATCGTCAACTATTAATCTTTTTAATATATCGGTAACAAATCCTTTTGTTCCATAACTGCCGTCATCAGTTGCTATTAAGAGCTGAGAACTTGCGTTTCGCATTTCGTTTTCCATCAATAAAAGGTCTTTCCTTCTGGCTCCTATTATCGAAATAACATCGTTGCCCGCATTTTTCAGGGCTTTTGCAATGGGATGAACGGCTGCAATGCCGAACCCGCCGCCTATACAAACTACCGTGCCGAAGTTTTCAATTTCAGAAGGAATGCCTAATGGACCTACGAGGTCCGCCAGTTCATCCCCTGCTTTTAATTCACTTAATAAATGCGTTGTTTTGCCCAAGGTCTGGACAAGTATAGTAATATAACCTGAATTTTTATCCGTATCCGCAATAGTTATAGGAATACGTTCTCCTTTTTTATGTACGCGCAGAATGACAAATTGACCAGGTAAAGCTTTGGCTGCTATATCAGGAGCATTTATTTTATAAACATTGACTCCTTCTCCAATGCTTTTATTTTCAATAATTTCATACATAAATCAACCTCTTTATTTATTGAACTTATATTTTTATGTTTAAAAATTTGATTAATTTGGAGGCGGCACCCGGATTTGAACCGGGGATAAAGGTTTTGCAGACCTCTGCCTTACCGCTTGGCTATGCCGCCATTATTATGATTTTAAATTTTGATAATTTTTACTTTAACTGATTATTATATATTATTTATATATAATTATATATATATACTGTATATTATATATAATAACAATTTAAAAACTTTAATTCAAGAGAAATTTTATTTTGATAAAAGTAAACTATTCGGCGGTATTATATTTTTAATTTTAGAAGAGTTATGTTTTATTTTTTGATTTATAATATTACCTATTGGTTTTGCATGTATAGAGAATGTGCCTATTTTATTAAAAATTGTTTTAATCAATGCGACCCCGTTTACAAAATCCTTAAAATTAATTATACTGCTCCGTTCTATACCGGAATTAGATATTAAACTTAACTTGACAGCTCCTTTAATATTACTTATATGCTGAATTACATTTCCATACATATCGACCGGAACAAGTTTTATCATAAATGGTTTACCGGCAGAAATATGGGAAACATTTAGAGAAATATGAAATTTATATAGACCTGCGGGATTTATTTTAATATTTTTACTTGAAAATACTGGGTTTTTACCATCATGCTGAATTTCAAAATTTAATTGGCTCATTCCTGAACGGTCGGAAATAAAATTATAACTGCCGAAGCCGTTCTTAATGGATTGCGGCGGCAATATACGCGGATGAACTTTAAAATTATCGCCTGTAAGAAATACCTTAATTATACTGTTGCTTGGAATATCAACAGGGTTACCGTACTGGTCCTCTGCATATACTTTAACGTCAAAAGGTTTTCCCGCCGTTACTTCCGAAGGCGATTTTATTTTCAGACTGTTGAAAGAACCTGGGTAAATTTTTATCGGAGCGCTTTTGCCGTTTACGCCTTCAAATGAAGACTCTACAAATATCCGCCCTTCTTTTTTGTATGAGATATTAAATTTGACTTTGCCATTTTTAAATTCGGAGGCCGGCAGACTTATTTTTCTGCCTAAATGTCTGCCGTATTTGACCATTATATCGGAGCCGATATTTTTAGCTGCAAAATTAGTTATAATATTGCCGAAGTCGTCAAGAGCGATAATCTTAACGGTAAAATTTTTACCGGCTCTAACGCTATGAGGAGTTATAATTTTATACCTATCAAGCCTGCCGGGCGTGATGGTGATAGTTAAAAAAGCATAAGAATCGGCGGCGGTAAATATAATCAGCATTAAAACAGATAAACAGATAAAAATGGAATATTTTTGGAACAATCTCATAATGAATTCCTCTAAATTTTAAAATTTAAAGCAAAATTTTCATACTGTTAAATTATAAATTAAGTAATTATTAATAACGATTAATATAATAGAGCAGTTTACTGTTTCCAGGATCTAACCGATAAGCTTTTTTAAAATTGCTTCTGGATAATTTTAACTGATTACGCTTGAGATGTATAAGACCAAGAATGAAATAAAATTGCCACTTATTATTTTTTATTTTCATTGCCTTTTTAATATAAAATTTTGCTTTATTGTAATTCTTTTTAATATAATAATCAAGTGCAGTGTTTGATAAGGCAATATAATTTCTCCGATTAAACAATATTGATTTTTTAAATTTATTTAACGCTGCGTCATATCTTTTATTTTTAAATAATGTTATTCCCTCTTGGTTGTATTCTTCAGATTTTTTGTATTTATTGACAATATTTATTTCAGGTTTTTTATTTAATTTGGGAGCGTAATATGGAGTCTTACTATGTGCTTTTTCTATTGTTTTAGCAATATAAACTTTCTGGTGTGATTTTTTAAAAGACTTGGCAGAATTATGCTCGGTTTCAATTTTTTTGATTAATTTAATTTTCTTTTTTTTAATAATATTAATATTAACGCTAATGTTAAAAGGATTGGTGTTTTTTTGATAAATAAAAGGCGGGTTTGATTTATTAAACTGAGAAAACGAAACCGGCGACACTAAGTAATCTTTCTTTATTTCATATATTTTTAATTTAGAATTAAATGACAAGAAATGGCTTTTTGTATCATCCTTAAGCATGAAATTAGTTATCATGAACCTATATTTATATTCTAATGCTTTAATAAAATTATATATGTTTATAAAATTACCGCTGCCCGCCATACTAAACAGATATATTTTGCCGTATGGATATTTTTTTAATCCTTTATAATGTATGTAATTTAAATGCAGATTAGAATTAATTGCAGTTTTTGAAATTTTTGAACTGAAAAAATAATTATTTTCTTTAGAAAAATAATTAAAGATTAAAGACTTAATATTTAATTTTCTTATTTCCGTTTTTTTATTTTTAATATGTAATTTTATATTTTTCAGCAGTAATTCTTTACTATGCACCCTTATTTCTGCCTGTTTTTCTTTCTTAACGGAAGCATTATAAAATAGGTAGAAAAATACTAAAGAGAGCAATATAACAAATATAAAAATTAAATTAATATTTTTTTTCAATTTCTGCAGCATATTATAAAATAATTAATAATGTTAGATAAACAGGCATCACTTGCAGTTATTTCCTGCAGTTATTTAATGATAGCTGTAAGAGATACGTCTATTAAAAGATATTGCCTATTAATAAATAACTGCCAAAACAATCACCACAATATAATCTTTTAATATATATAAAAAAATAAGTCAATTTATTTATTAAATTTTTAATAAAATATTTTAATATCAATTTCTAGCTATATAGAATATCACTCGTAGTACGAAGCCATAGACGTTGCAGTTTCGTAGACATTCACTTTTTTAACTTTAACGTTGATACTTCCATCTTCATTTTGATTTTCCTTATTATTCTCTAATAATATATTAAATTCCTTAAAAATATATTTTGCAATATTCTCTGCAGAGGGATTAATATTTTCAAAATATGGCAGTTCATTAATATATTTATGGTCTAATTTTTCCATAATTAATTTTAGATGATTTTTAAGGATTTTAAAATCAACTGCAATCCCTATGCCGTTTAATAATTCAGAGTATACTACAACTTCAATCTGCCAATTATGCCCGTGAATGTTTTCGCACTTGCCGTTATATCCGCGCAAATTATGTGCAGA
>JAJYQS010000039.1 GCA_021794475.1 bacterium
CTCCTTGGAAAAACTTTCTCAACTAAAAGACCTTTGCTTACATTTTTAATTCCGAAAAGCCTGCTGAAACTTTTTGTTACTTTTATGGCTTCTATGCCAAGCCATGGTTTTATTATTCGGCCGTATTTTATTAATTCGGGGATATTTCTTTCTGCAAGATTAATGGGTATCGCAAAACCGATATTCTGAGCTTCTCCTGCCAATTTTGCAGTATTAATACCAATAACGTGTCCTCTGTAGTTAACCAAAGGTCCGCCGGAATTGCCAAAATTAATAGCTGCATCCGTCTGTATTATATTGCCGTAAAATCTTGCGGTAGGAAAAACCAATGACCTTTTAAGTCCGCTTATTATGCCGGTAGTGACGGTTTGATATAGATTGTAGGGGTTACCTATAGCCATAACCCTTTCACCAACTTTTAAATTATTAGAGTTTCCTAAAACGACCGGCACTATTTTCCTGCCTTTAGGATTAATATGGATAATCGCTATGTCAGATGAAGGGTCAGTACCGATTACGTTGGCTTTTACATTTTTATATTTTAAAAAACTGACATCTATTTTGCTTGCATTTCCTATGACATGAAAATTAGTTAATATATCTCCGTTATTATTTATAAAAAACCCAGTGCCTATATCTTCTTCAGGCATTATCGCACCGTTTTTCAATCTGGCAAATCCCAGCACTTGAATGTGCACAACACTGGGCTGCAATTCATGAAACAGTTTTTCAACAATTGAACTGCTTTTATTCACGGCATTAAATGCGTGGACATTCGCGACTGCAAATGCAAATATTAAAGATACTATAGAAAAAACCGATACAATTGTCTTTATTTTAAGTTTAGATTTAATTTTATTGCCGAATATATTACCGCATCTGTTATTTTTACAGACACCATCTGCATTATGCTGCCTCTGAAAAAACATTACTACCTCCGCTCCATTGCTTCGCCTGATGAATAAAAGCTTCCAGTCTAAGCATTAAATTTGTACTTTCCTGCCCGTCAAACCATAAATTTATCCATGGAAAATTATTTAAATCTTCTCTGAATTTTTTTGAAATAGCCTGCACTACCGACCCAGGCATACAATGAAAAGGATGTATGGCAACAACTCCTGAGTACCCTCTTTTTGCAAAATCTATAGATTCGCCTACCGTTAAAATAGCCTCTCCGCCTATTGCTATATCAATATATTTTTTTGCATATTCCAGCACTTCTTTAATGCTGGATTCTTTTTGATTTCTGAGCAATTTGGAAAAAGGTTTAAACATATTTGATTCGTCTTTCTTTTGATAATAATTTACAAGGAAACTTAAAAATATATCTTTAAATTTTTTGTTTCTAAAGGCGTTGGCAGTATATTCATGGGTTGTGAAAGTTATCCATTTATATGTTGGAACAACTGAAACTTCCGCCCCAAGCGCTTCAATTTTTTCTATCGTAAAATTATTTGTAAATTTATTGAGCCTTAAAAATATTTCTCCTACAATGCCTATTATCGGTCTTTTTTCGTCTTTAATCGGCACAGATTCAAATTTTTTAGCGCATACTTCCATTGCGCTGTATATCTCTTTCCCTTTCTCTACTGTATCGACGATAATATCTCTGCACTGCTCATAGATCTTTTGCGTCTCGCCTTTATTGATTTCATACGGCCGCACTCTGTATAATGCTTTCTCTAAAGTATCTATCGCGAGGCAGCCCTGCCAAGCGACCCTTCTGAATAAAGTCGCTTTGTCCCCAACGAAATCCGTGTATGATTTACCTGCACTCGGAACTAAAAACTCAACTTCATTATATCCCATGCTATCAAGCACAAGTTCATGCAATCGGTTATACTGCCCAAATTTGCAGGGACCGGGCGATGTCGGCATAAAAAAAGCCGACTTCTTTGGGTCAAATCCGGGTTTCTCAATAACTTTTATTATGTCGCCGGTCGTAACAAAGCAAGGCATACACTCATTGCCGTTCGTATATTTTAAGCCGCAATCAATAGTTGAATTATCAGGGGCTTCCATAACTTCCGAATCTACTCCGCATCTCCTGAAAGCACCGCTTAATGCGTATGCCGCATCGGACATGTATGGAATATAAACCTTCTTGTCAAACACCGAAGTATTAGTATGATGCATATTAAACAAACCTCTAAAAAACTATTATTTTTTTATTTTTTAATTAATTTATATTAATAATCTAAAACGACTATTATATCTTCTACCATACCTTCCAGCACAAAAAATTTATCACTCATCTTTCATATATACTATATCCTATTTATAAAGTCAAATTAATAATAGTAATGATTATCTAATAATATTTATTAATTATTTAAATTTTAAATCTAAATCTTTTTTATTTTTAATTTAATTACGTTAATTTAATCTTCATTAATTTTTCATTAAAAAATATATATACAATAAGTTTAACATAACCATTTGATATAATTTGATATAATTTGATATAATCTTGAAACCGGCAGCTTAAATCTTGTTATTTAAAATTTATTAAACTTTTAATTGACAACAGCATCATAACTCTAATTGCTATTATACCGCATTTAAATATAAACATATAAGATGAAATTTCATAATATTATTATACTATATAATTCGTTTTCCGGACGTTTTTCATTTAAAAAACTGAATTTTATTAAATATTATTTAAATAATTTGAATATAAAAACAACAATATTTAATCTTACCGAGAAAGAATTTTACGAGAGATTAAATAATTCGCATAATGATTTTCTTTCTTCTTATGATGCTATATTTCTTGCAGGAGGAGACGGAAGCCTTAATCATATAATTAATAAATTAGTTTTTACAGATATCCCTATTGCGCACTTGCCCATGGGGACGGTTAATCTGTTTGCGCTTGAAAACAAAACGCCGTTTAATATAAAAAAAGCATTGGATGATATAATAAATAAATATGAGCCTATGAAGGTTAATTTAGGAAAAATCAACGATAGATTTTTTTTAATAATGGCAGGTATAGGCTTTGACGCATATGTGGTAAAAGAATTCGAAAACAAACTGCATACGGCTAATGAAAAATCAATAATTTCTAAAAAAAATAATATATTAAAATATATTAACTATATAAGCAGCGTTATAAAAACTTTAAAAAAATACGAATTTACAGACCTTTCAGTTAATTTGCTCTATGATGGCGGCAATAATCTTAATAATTTATGCGAATATGCAGCGTCATCAAAGAATACCGCAAACAATAGGCAAACTTTCATTGAAAAAGCAGACCCCGACTTTGAAAAATGCAGCATTGAAAATCTTTCCGCCAATAAAAAATTATATGAAAAAAACATTATTGCAAAACAGGTTATTGCTTCTAATCTTAAATATTACGGCGGACCGTTCAAAGTTTTTCCGAACAGTTCGTGTTTCGACGATGATATTAACGTAAGATTAATTAAAAATATAAATAATCGTTTCAATACATTGTTATGCATGGTTAAATCTATAATATTCAGTAAGCAATATATGAAAAATAGCGAAATTTATATGAAAGCAAAAAAAATAACTATAAACGCTTCGGATTCGGCAAAAAACAGCACGGTATACTGCCAGTGCGACGGCGAATTCATTGGCACTCTCCCCGTTGAAATAACAAAAGTCAGAAATGCCGTCACATTACTTATATCGCCTGACGGTGAAATTGTGCTATAATAACAAGATATGGATAAGAAACTTATATATACAGAATTTAAAAATATTTTAGGCGGCGACAGGATTTTAGCGGAGCGCGAAGAGCTTTTATGCTATTCGTACGATGCCACAATAAAAGAGTCTATGCCGGATTTTGTCGTCTTTCCGTTAAATGAAGTTGAGATATCCGCTATTGTAAAAACATGTAATAAATTTAATATCCCAGTCGTTGGAAGAGGCGCCGGCAGCGGGTTTTCAGGCGGAAGCGTTCCTATTAGCGGCGGTGCGGTAGTATCATTTGCTAAAATGACAGACATTTTAGAATTAGATGAAGAAAACATGTTTATAACCGTAGCTCCGGGTATTATCAACGCCGATTTAAAAAATTATCTTGCAGACAAAGGGTATTTTTATCCTCCTGATCCGGCAAGCTTTGAATTTTGCAGCATAGGAGGCAATGTAGCGGAATGCGCCGGAGGGCCAAAAGCTGTTAAATACGGCGTCACAAAAAATTACGTGTACGGTCTTGAAGTGATAACCGGAAGCGGAGAAATTATTAATACAGGTTCGAAAACTATAAAAGATGTTGCCGGCTATAATTTGACGCAGCTGTTAGTCGGTTCGGAAGGCACTTTAGGTCTTTTTTCAAAAATAATACTGAAGTTTTTGCCTAAGCCGGAAACATCTAATCTTTTAATTGTTTCTTTTGATAACTCAACTAACGGTTTTAATGCTGCACTGTCTCTGCTAAAACTTAACAGCAGACCTTCAATGCTGGAATTCATGGATAGTTCGTCTATAACCGCCGTTAAAGATTATTTTAAAAACAGTTTTATTGATATTAAGGGTGATTTTTTATTCATAATTGAAGCAGACGGAAGCGCAGATGAGGTTAAAAATGCTATTAAATTATACAAAGACAAACTAAGCAAATTTTCTCCGGTTCTGCTATTTGCCGCCGGAAACGATGAAGAAAAAAAAGCTATTATGGATGCAAGGAAGGCTATTTCACCGGCATTAAGAGCGTTCGGAGATTTCAAGATAAACAATGATATTGCCGTGCCTATAAATAAAATAATACAAATTTTACGTGATATCAAGAACATATCAATTCAATACAATGTCCCTATTATTAATTTTGGTCATTTCGGAGACGGCAATATTCACGTTAACATAATGTTAGATAAAAGTGATGCGCCAATGCTTGAACGCGGCGAAAAAGCCAAGTATGAAATTATGAAAAAAACGGTTGAACTTGGCGGCACTATATCAGGAGAGCACGGAATAGGAACTATGAAAAAAGAATTTATGAACCTAAAGTTTGGTCCATACTATATTAATTTAATGCGTAATATAAAAAAATCATTTGACCCTAATAATATTTTAAATCCCGGCAAAATATTTGATTAAATATTAGTCTGATATCAATTTAATATCTGCACTATAAAATTAATAAATTGATTTTCAATCAACTAATAAAACTAGGTAAAAGAGATTTGGTATAAAATATAAAATCGTAACTAAAAATAAAAAAATTGGAAAATATTTTAAATACATCGCTGAAAAGTTTTGAAAATTGCGTAAAATGCGGAAAATGTCTACCTGTCTGTCCCTCATATAATGCTACTTTTAATGAATTTTTCAGTCCTAGAGGCCGCATTCGTTTAATTGCATCCGAGGTTAAAGATGAATTGCCTCTGAGGATATCAAAATTCGAACAATCTATGTCTACATGCCTTCTTTGCGGCAGGTGCGCCGATATTTGCCCAAATGGAGTAAAAACAGGTCCGTTAGTCATAGAAGAAAAGAATAAATTCAACAAAATTAAAAATGAAAGATTTTCTATAGACAGTTTCGCTCTAAACGCCTTGAAAACTAACAACAGATTAATGCTTTCTTCCGGTCTGCGGCTCTCAAATATTTTTAAATTCAAAAATTTGAATATTCCGAAACCTTCCGGAAGACCATTTATTTTACATAAAGATTTAAGATTTACTGCTGAAGAAAATAATATTGCAGATAAAAATTTGAAATCCGTTCATATTATCACTGAACATAATACTAATAATGCTATTAAAAATATTAACGTCGGTTATTTCAGCGGATGCGTATTTAACAGCATCTATCCTGAAATATCTAAAAGCACTATCAGCGCATTGAATAAAAATAATATATCTGTTTTTGTTCCTTTTTCTCAGTCTTGCTGCGGCTTACCTCATATATCAAGCGGAGATATTGCTTCTTTTAAGGAACTTGCGTTAAATAACGCCTTAAGTTTTAAAGAAAAGAAACTGGAATATATTATAACTTCCTGCGCTTCCTGTTCCTTCTCTATTAATAAATTATATCCTTTATATTTTAGCGCTGAAGAAAAAAATAAAACAAAAGAAAATGAAAGAACTGAGGTTTTAAACTTTTCTAAAAAATTGGTAGATATCTGGGAGTTTTTCAGCATTCTTAAAAAAAAGGGCATAAATATAAAACAGGGGGCATTAAATAAAGAATTAGATGCGGTATTTCACATACCGTGCCATTTAAAAAATTCAGCAAATTTTATCCCTATTTCTAAAAATGAAAATCTTATCGGCGAAGCCGGCAGCATCATAGATAATATAAACGGGTTAAATCTAAAACCGCTAAAACACAATTACTGCTGCGGAAACGGCGGTATGTTTAATATGCGCCATTATACTATGTCGAAGGATATTACGAAAAGGAAATTTGGAGAAATACACGATGCCTCTCCCGAAGTTATATTGACCTCGTGTTCCGGATGCATGCTTTCCTTAAAAGACCAGAAAAACATAGAAAACAGCAAAAATGAAATTCCCGTAAAGCATCTCATTGAATTGTACGACGAAAGCATATGAACGCTGTACGCATGCGTTCTCTTATCCAACTTTTACGCTATATTTGTATCAGTTGGGGTAATTGAGGCTTATGCGTTCTTATTCAGTTTTTACTCGTAGTATCCCTGATACAGCGGAAATCTTCCGCAAAGATTTATCACTTCATTTTTTATATTCTGCTTTATAGCGTCATTACCCGGGTTCAGCAGAATTTCAGAAATCAGTTCACCTATTTTCACCATTTCCGCTTCTTTCATGCCTCTTGTAGTAACTGCCGGCGTACCTATTCGTATGCCGCTTGTAACAAAAGGCGTTCTTTCGTCAAATGGAATTTTATTTTTATTAACCGTTATTCCGACCGCATCTAATAAATTCTCGGCTTCTTTTCCCGTCATTTCCGATTTTCTAAAATCAACCAGCATCAAATGATTATCCGTGCCGCCGGAAATTAAGCTGAAACCGTTATTTTTAAGAGTATCTGCAAGAGCGGCAGCATTAAAAACAATCTGCCTCTGATATTCTTTAAATTCATTAGAAAGAGCCTCTTTAAAACAAACAGCTTTAGCCGCTATGACGTGCTCAAGCGGTCCGCCCTGAATACCTGGAAAAATAGCAGAATTAATCTGTTTGGCGTACTTTTCTTTTGCCAGTATTATCCCGCCTCTCGGTCCTCTTAAAGTTTTGTGCGTAGTAGATGTCACGAAATCCGCATACGGCACGGGATTAGGATGAAGCTCTGCTGCAACTAATCCGGCGATATGAGCCATGTCAACCATAAGGTACGCACCTGTTTCATCTGCAATTTCTCTGAATTTTTCAAAATCTATTATTCTTGGATAAGCGCTTGCTCCTGCGATGATAAGCTTGGGGGAACAAGATTTGGCAATTTTTCTTAATTCGTCGTAATCTATTACTTCGGTCGTTTTATTTACACCGTAAGAAATCACCTTATAATATTTTCCCGAAAAGTTAACATGGCTGCCGTGGGTTAAATGCCCTCCCTGAGATAAATCCATACCAAGGACCGTATCCCCAGTATTTAAAAATGCATAAAAAATAGCCATATTAGCCTGAGAGCCGGAGTGAGGCTGTACATTGGCGTATTCGGCATTAAATATTTTCTTTAATCTGTCTATAGCCAGCTGTTCAATACTGTCAACGTTGGCGCAGCCGCCGTAATATCTTTTGCCCGGGTAACCCTCGGCGTATTTATTCGTTAAAATAGAACCCTGAGCATCCATAACTGCCTGTGACACAAAATTTTCCGATGCAATAAGCTCAATAGAATATTGCTGCCTTTTAAGTTCGCTCTGCAAGAAGCCGTAAACCTCCGCATCATAACTTTTTAAATTTTGTCCATTCAATTTTGTTCACCTATATAGTTTATAATTTATATTTATTATTATTTATTCTATAAATTGATTATATATTATTAATTTCATCTATCCTATGCTGGTGTCTGCCGCCTTCAAATTCTGTATTTAAAAAATTATCCAAATATCTTTCTACTTCGAGAGGCGTCATAGTTCTGCCGCCAAAAGTTATTACATTTGCATTATTATGTTTTTTAGCAACCTCCGCGGTATATTCATCGTAAATCAATGCAGCCCTGATACCCTTAACCTTATTTGCGGCTATTGACATACCTATTCCGGTTCCGCATGCTAAAATGCCGATAGAATCCGGGTCTTTCGCCGTTTCTTCGGCAACCTTCTTAGCATAATCAGGGTAATCAACGCTTCTGGCTGCGGAGTCCGTACCTAAATCAACAAACTCTATTTTTTTTTCTTTAAGATAGTTTTTAATCGACTCTTTCAGATCAAATCCGGCATGGTCCGAACCTATATATACTTTCATTATAATTTTCCTATTATTAATTATTTACCTTCCCATTTTTTTAAAACTAAGGTAGCATTTGTTCCGCCAAATCCGAAAGAATTTGATATTGCATATTTCATATCGGCTTTCCTCATAATATTAGGTACATAGTCTAAATCACACTCTTTATCGGCTTCTTCAAAATTTATAGTGGGCGGCACTTTTCCGGAATACAAAGTCATAGCCGTCGCTACGGCTTCTATACCCCCTGCAGCTCCTAATGCATGTCCTATCATAGACTTAATTGAACTCACCATAAGTTTCTTACTGTGTTCTTTAAAAAGCTGTTTAATAGCCTTGGTTTCGTTCAAATCGTTGTAATATGTAGATGTACCGTGAGCATTGATATAATCAATATCTTCAGGATTTATACCGGCATCTTCTACTGCATTTTTCATACAATAAAACGCGCCCTGCGCATTCGGGTCAGGGGTCGACAGATGATAAGCGTCAGAAGAAAATCCATAGCCGACAACCTCTGCATATATTTTGGCGCCTCTATTTTGCGCATTAGTCAATTCTTCTAAAATAACTATGCCGGAACCTTCGCTTACGACGAATCCATCTCTATTTTTATCAAAAGGTCTGGACGCTTTTTCAGGTTCATTGTTTCTGGTTGACAGCGCTTTCATAGCATTAAAACCTGATATGCATAAAGGGGTTATTGTGGATTCCGCCCCTCCTGCTATCATAACATCTGCGTCTCCCCTTGCAATTATCTTATAGGCATCTCCGATGGAATTAGTTCCTGTAGAACATGCCGAAACAGTGCTCGCATTTGGTCCTTTTGCGCCCGTCATAATGGAAACCTGTCCCGGCGCCAAATTTATCAGCAGCATCGGTATAAAAAACGGAGAAATTTTTTTAGGTCCATTTTCTAATAAAAGCGTGTGATATTTTTCAATGGTCATTAGCCCGCCTATTCCCGCGCCTATCCAAACACCCACTCTATGCGCATTAGATTCGTCAATCTTAAGACCGGACTCTTCCAATGCCATTTTTGAGCATGCAACGGCATAATGGATAAATCTATCCATCTTTTTAACTTCTTTTTTATCGATAAAATTTTCCGGTTCAAAATCTTTAACTTCTCCTGCAATCTTAGTTGTATATTCGGTCGTGTCAAAAGCGGTAATCAGTCCTATGCCGCTTTTGCCGCTAATCATTCCTTCCCATGAAGTATTAAGGTCATTGCCTAAGGGAGAAATCATAGACATACCTGTAATTACCACTCTTCTATTGCAATTAGTTTTTTCCATTGAAAAACACCTTTATGAATATTTAAAATACGCTTTGCCGTGAAACAGGCAAATTTAGCAATATTATTTCGTATGCTCTTCTATATAAGACACAGCATCTTTTACAGTCTTAATTTTTTCCGCATCCTCATCGGAAATCTCTATACCGAACTCTTCTTCAAACGCCATAACTAACTCAACGGTATCCAAAGAATCTGCTCCTAAATCCTCAACAAAAGAAGCGTCATCTGTTGCTTCATCCGGTGTAACTCCGAGCTGTTCAACTATTGTTTCTTTAACTTTTTCTGCAACCGACATTATATAATCACCTCCTTATTTTTTAGCGACAGTTAGTCTTTCTGCAAATCATAAAATCCTGCGCAATTATACAATTATAAATATAAACATCGTCAATCAGATTATTGGCATATCCGGTTATTAATATATCCGAATGTCCTGCAAACGCAATAGCTATACTTTTACAGCCTTAAATCTCATCTCATGTGCATTCCGCCGTTTACATCTATCGTAGCGCCTGTTATATAATCTGAAAGCTCAGACGCCAGAAAAAGAACCGCATTGCTCACGTCTTCAGGAACGCCAAACCTAGTTAGCGGAATTTCTTTTTTTATGTTATTTTGAATAAGTTCATTTAATTTATCAGTCATGTCAGTGCTTATAAATCCGGGAGCTACAGCATTTACATATATATTTCTTGAAGCATACTCCTTTGCGACGGATTTAGTAAATGCTATCATTCCGGCTTTAGCCGATGCGTAATTAGCCTGTCCTGCATTTCCGAATTCACCTATAACCGAAGAAATATTTATAATTTTTCCTGCTTTCGCCTTAATCATATATTTTATAACATTTTTTACAACATAAAACAAACCGTTTAAATTTATATTAATAACTTCGCTCCAATCCTCATCGCTCATTTTAATTAAAATCGCGTCTTTTGTAATACCTGCATTATTGACTAAAATGTCAATTTTACCGTATTGAAGCATAATATCCGCAATAGTTTTTGCGATGCCTATGCTATCGGATATATCTGCTTCATAAAAAGAAAATCCTGCATTGTCTTTTATTTTCGACAGTTCGTCTGAAATTGCGGAAAACTTTACATAGCTCCTTCCTATTATAGCAACTTTAGCTCCTGCCGTCAGCAAAGTTTTAGTGATAGACAGCCCTATGCCGCTATAGCCGCCGGTAACAATAGCATTTTTTCCTTTCAGGTCAATACAGAAAGACATATTAGGCAGTGTATATTTTATATTTTAATTATTACTATAATCAGTCTGAAATTATTGTTTTTAATCCCTTAAAAGATTCTATAGAATTAACTGAATATGATAAAATTTCTTTATCTATCCTTTTAACAAGTCCGGTTAAAACGTTCGCAGGACCAACTTCTATTATCGTATTAACGTTTTTATTTTTTTTCATATTAACAACGCAGTCAATCCACCTTACCGGGGAAGTTATCTGAAGAAGAAGATAGTTTATAGCATCATTTTTTCTCGAATAGCTATTTCCGTCAACATTTGAAAAAATTTCTATATTATTGTCAGAATCATTATACCATTCCGAATTTATAAAATTCTTCAGACCGGTTGCCGCATCTTCCATGTAAGGCGTATGAAAAGGGGCGCTTACAGGCAGATAAACAATTTTTTTAGCTCCTTTTTCTTTCAGTAATTCACAAGCCGTTTCGATATCTTCAGCTCTTCCGGAAATTACCGACTGGACAGGAGAATTATAATTTGCTATAAAAACGGTTCCCTTTGCGGCACTCCTGTTTCTTTCGCCGTCACTGAAGCTGCCTGACTTATTATTTATTTCACTAACGATGTCTTCTATAATTTCGGCAGACAAACCTATTACCGCCGCCATTTTTCCAAAACCGACGGGGCACGCACTCTGCATTAATTCTCCTCTTTTTCTTGTTATAAGCAATGCGTTTTTAAATTTTATAATGCCGGCGAAAACATTCGCGCTGTATTCTCCCAGACTGTGACCTGAAGCAACCGAAATATTAGTTATATCAAATTCATTTTTAATAATATTTAGAATAGCTACGCTCATAGTTAATATTGCCGGCTGCGTATTTTCAGTCAAATTAAGCATCCTTTCATCATCGCCGAATACCAGCTTTTTCATATCTATTTTTAAAGTATCCGAAGCCTCTTCCAGAAAAATTTTATATTCCGAGAAATTATCATAGAAGTCTTTGCCCATTTTTATATGCTGCGAGCCCTGCCCCGGAAAAACAAATGCTATATTTCTATCTTTCATTTCGCTCATTTCAGTTATAAAACAAATTTTAAAAAATTATTTATAAAATCTTCAGTCTGCTGCATGATTTCTTCAATAACATCTTTGACAGATTTTTCTTCTTTGATGATGCCGGCTATCTGACCGCTCATCATTGAGCCGTATTCTGAATCGCCGTCTATTGCCGCCGCTTTGAGCTTACCTATTCCTAATTCTTCATATTCTTTAATATCGGCGCACTTTTCTTCCAGCTCTAAAAACTGTTTTGATAATTTATTCTTAAGAACCCTTACAGGGTGTCCGGTAGGTCTTCCGGTAATAACCGTATCCCTGTCTGATGCTTTTATTATCATATTTTTCCAGTTCTGATGAACATTACATTCTTTTGTAGCTATAAATCTTGTGCCCATTTGAATACCTGAAGCTCCAAGACACAGGGCCGCAGCAAAACCCCTGAAATCGGCAATGCCTCCGGCAGCAATCACGGGAATGCCGACATTTTCGGCAACCTGCGGGACTAAAGTCATGGTAGTAGATTCGCCGATATGCCCACCGGACTCCATACCTTCGGCAATTAAGGCATCTGCGCCTGCTTTCTCCATTCTTTTGGCTAATGCCACTGCCGGAATAACAGGTATAACTTTTATACCGGCATCATGAAATTTTTTAATGAAAGGACCCGCATTTCCCGCTCCGGTTGTAACAACCGATACTCCTTCACTTATGACGGCATCTACAAGTTCGTTTATATATGAAAGATATAATATCAGATTAACTCCAAACGGTTTATCAGTGTTCTCTTTAGCAAGCCGTATCTGTTTAACTAGCAAATCCGGCGGCATCTGACCGGCTCCTATTATACCGAGACCGCCTGCGTTTGATACGGCTGAAGCAAGATTATAATCGGACGCCCATGCCATACCGCCTTGAAATATAGGATATTGTATACCTATGAGTTCACATATGGGAGATTTCAACATTTTATTTTAGTTTTCCTGACTATAACTATTTATTTTATTAAAATTTTAATATCTATTAAAAATAGAATAAAACCAGTTTAACTGCACTGCTTAATTTAGCAACTTAAGATATAAAACTTGCCGATAAAAAATGTGCGCAGGCAGCTATAAAATAATAATAAATAAACGGCGTCTGCCGCAGATTAAATTACCATTTTATCATAGCCGAAGCCCATGTCAAACCGGCTCCTATAGCATCAACAAGAACAATGTCGCCTTGTTTTATTCTGCCGCTTCTATACGCTTCGTCCAAGGCAAGCGGTATAGAACCGCTTGAAGTGTTGCCGTATTTATAAACATCGACAAAAACCTTTTCCATCGGAAAACCTAATTTTTTAGCAGTTGCCTCTATTATTCGTGTATTAGCCTGATGAGGTACAAATAAATCAATATCTTCAGAATTAAAATTATTATATTTTATGGCTTCTTGCGCAACATCTCTAAGATAATTAACAGCATACTTAAAAAGTTCCGAACCTTTCATTTTAATATAATGTTCCCGATTACTCACGGACTCGGCTGAGGCAGGGATGTTAGAGCCTCCTGCCGGCAATTCTAATATATCATCATGTCCGCCTTCGGAATGGATATGTGTTGATAATATGCCTCTGCCGGATTTGTCATCTTCGTCTGCCGATAAAACAAGAGCTCCTCCGCCGTCGCCGAATAATACGCATGTCGATCTGTCCGTATAATCCGTAATCCTTGAAAGAATGTCTACGCCTATAACAAGAGCGTTTTTAAACTGCCCCGACTTAATCAGAGAATCGGCAACCGAAAGAGAATATATAAACCCGGCGCATCCCGCGCTGAGGTCAAACGCAGCTGCTTTTTTAATACCGAGATTATTTTGCACTATACATGATGTAGATGGGAAAATCATATCGGGCGTCACCGTTCCGATAATAATCAGGTCAATATCGCACGGCTGCATATTTGCCATTTCAAGAGCTTTTCTTGATGCCTCTGTAGCGATATCTGAAGTTTTAATATTTTTATCGGCTATCCTGCGTTCTTTTATGCCCGTGCGCGATACAATCCAATCATCCGAAGTATCAACTATCTTAAGTAAATCTTCGTTAGAAAGAATTTTATCGGGTACATAAGAACCAACGCCTTTTATGATTGAACGTAACAATTTTTAATCCGTAATTAAAAAGTTAAATGAAGTGCCTTGTCTCAAGGACGCGGTTTTTTTAACCATCGGCAATTTCTTTATATTTATATTGAAGACATCACTATGCAATCTTAGCCTCTTTATTATTAACTGCTTCAACATTTAATTCAATTTTTTTGCTTATCTTTAAATTTATTTCCTGTTCCGCAAATCTTTTTGCCATTCTTATTCCGCTTGCAATTGCTTTTGGGGAAGCGCCGCCGTGGGCAATAAACCCTACGCCGTTAATTCCAAGAAGAGGCGCTCCTCCATATTCATTGTGGTCGACTAATTTCTTAAAATTTCTTAATGCTTTTGATGCAAGCAAAACGCCTATCTTAGCCATTATACTTTTGTTTACTTCTTCTCTCAATAGTTTAAATATAGTTTCTGCCAGAGTTTCGGAAGATTTTAGTATGACGTTTCCTGTAAACCCGTCGCACACTACTACATCTGCTTTACCGTTAAAAATTTCTCTGCCTTCTACGTAGCCAAGAAAATTTATATCTATTTTTTTAATTATCTTAAATGCTTCCCTCGTCAATTCATTTCCTTTAGACTCTTCCTCTCCGTTGCTTAGCAGTCCTACAATGGGACTGTCTATATGCTTAATAAATGAGGCGTATTCGGAACCCATAATCGCAAACTGCGCCAGATGATGCGGTTTGACATCGACATTAGCTCCCGCATCTAACAGTACCGTATGTCCGCCTACAGACGGCATAACAGTGGCAATAGCGGGTCTGTCTATACCTTTAAGTCTTTTAAGCACAAACATGGCTATAGCCAACGAAGCACCAGTATTACCTGCGCTTATTACAGCATCCGCTTCTTTACTGTGAACCAGTTCGTAAGCAATTCTCAAAGAAGAATCTCTTTTATTTCTTACGATAGAGGAAGGAGAATCCTTCATAGTTATTTGTTCGGATGCATTGCGGATTTTTAATCTTTTCAGAACTGCATCAGAACAATCTAATTTGTCTATAATTTCCGAAAGTATCTTTTCGTCGCCTACGAGAATAACTTCTAAATTATTGTCCGATTTAAGCTCCTCTATCGCCCCTAAAATCTCAGGATTTGGGGCATTGTCTGAACCAAAAGCATCTAGAGCTATTTTAACCATAATAAGTTTAGGCTCACCTGAAGTTTATTTAAAATAATAAATAATATTAGCTTGCAGATTTTTCAACCTTGTCTATGATTATTTTTCTGCCGTTATATGTGTTGCAATTTGAACACATTCTGTGAGGCAGCGTAGTTTCGCCGCAGGTCGGACATTTTACATAATTGACAGGTGTCAGGCTGTCATGCGTTCTTCTTTTATCTCTTCTGCATTTGCTATGTCTTTTTTTAGGATTTGCCATAATCAATATCTCCTGATTGTTTTGGTCTAGTTTTCTATTTATTTTAATTTAATTTATATTTTTATCAGTTATATATAATAATATTTCTGCCGGCGCATGAACATTTTTCTTTATTTAAATCCGCGCCGCATGATGTGCAGAGTCCCTTGCAATCATTTGAACACAGCGGATTAAGCGGAATAAGCAAACTTATCGCCTCGATGCAAATATTATATAAATCAACCGAATTTCCTTCATAATAGCCTAAGTCCATTTCTTCTTCTTTTAATTCAATATTCCTGCCGCCACTGACAATATCATTCTTATCTGGCTCTGAAGGAACATATATAAGATTTAAAATTTCGTCAATATTGTAATTATAACTATTTAAACATCTCACGCATTCTAAAACCGCAGACGCTTTTAATTTGACCTGCGCAATAAGTCGCGAGCCTTTTAAACTCAGTGTAATTTCGGCTAAAAAATCATAATCGCTGTTTAAAGTTATATTGTTTTCCGCTAACATATTAATAAAATTACGGTCGGATAATTTAATAAAATATTTATTGGAACTTTTATCTAACTTTTTTAAATTAACAAGCATATTTAATCAAAATAATAAATAGAAAAATAAAAAATGACAATATATTATTAAATTAAATTTCGGAATTGTCAACCTTGAATTTTAAAACTCTATTATTCTATATTTTTTCGTATTTTTTGTATACTGTATTACTTTTATTATTATCTGTTTTATTATATTGTATATTACTATATTATTATCATTTATTTTTATAACTTACTGCTATTATTTTATTTATACACGCTTTAAAATAAATCAGCTCTCACGTTAACTTTCACGTTAACTTTCACGTTAACTTTCAAAAGATATATAAATTTTAGAATCGCCGCCTGCCCCAAAATCGGCTTTTTCAGATATAATTATGTCTTCCGCCCTGCATGCAGACATTATATCTGCGGAAAAATTCCTTACTGTTTCCATCAGCTGCGCATCCGGCGAATAGACATATATTTTTTTTACTTTATGATTTTGATGAAGATTTAAATTAGTTCTTAATTTTCTGGATAAATCTAAAACTGCAAGCAAAACAGTAACGTCTTTGGCAGCGCTTTCATTAATCAGTTCTTGCCTATATACGGGCCAGACGCACTGATGAATGCTTTTTTCTGCCTCAAAATTTTTATAAAACGACAGGTATAATTCTTCTGTTATAAAAGGCAAGAACGGAGCAAAAAGTTTCAGCATATTAAACGATACATAATACATCGTGTTCAGAGATTGAACTTTTCTGTCGTTAAATGAAGAGTCTTCTTCCCAGAAAATATTTTTAACTATTTCAAGATAATTATCGCAGTATATATTATAAAAAAAATCGCTTACAACCCTCAACGCAGAAGAATATTCATAAGATTCAAGATATTCTTCGCACGCTTTTAATGTTTTTTGAAATTCGCTAAGCAGCCAGCCGTCAACTACGGATAAATCAGCTGAATTTAATTTGTCGAGAGACGCCGCTCCGAATATCGGCTTAAAATCTTCACCGGATTTGACGCTGTTAATATTAGTGATAAAAAATCTGACCGCATTCCATAATTTTATTAACAATCTTCTGCCGTTTGCAACATCTTCTTCGCTGAATCTTAAATCCTGACCCAAATTTGCTTTTGCAGCCCAGTATCTTAAAGCATCGGCGGAATATTTTTCTATTATTTCTTCCGGCGCAACAAAATTGCCGAGGCTCTTTGACATTTTTTTTCCGCTTTTATCGAGACCCCAGCCGCTTATCATAACATTTTTAAAAGGAATATCGCCTGTATGGTAAATTGATTTAACGACTGTATAAAAAAGCCATGTCCGTATTATTTCCTGTGCCTGCGGTCTTAAGGT
This sequence comes from bacterium, assembly GCA_021794475.1. Lineage (GTDB taxonomy): Bacteria > SZUA-79 > SZUA-79 > Acidulodesulfobacterales > Acidulodesulfobacteraceae > Acididesulfobacter. The sequence goes on from JAJYQS010000039.1 coordinate 17,339, forward strand.
CATAGGCATTATTTCTATTTCTTTATTTTTGCTATTCGTATTATCTGCACCATTTATATGCGAATCAAAATCAAAATTAGCCCAGTTTGAATTTATAAAAGGCGTCAAGGAAGATGTCATCCATGTATCCATCACGTCATTTTCAGGAATAAATTCGTTATTTCCGCAAACACGGCATGCGCTGACGTGCTTCGGTTTCGAAACAGCCGGGTCAACCGGCAGCTCATCTTCTTCGGCTATAACCGGTTCGCCGCATTTAGAGCAATACCACACCGGAAACGGCACGCCGTAAAATCTCTGCCTTGAAATATTCCAGTCCCACTTAATATTTTGGACCCATTCATCATATCTTGTTTTCATAAAGGCCGGATACCAGTTAATTTTGCTTCCGGCGTCAATAAATTGAGCTTTATTGTTTAATATCGTAATAAACCATTGCGGCGTCTGAACAAATTCTACCGCAGTGCTGCATCTGTCATGAATACCCACATTATGCCGCAATTTTTTTTCATTTTTAATCAACGATAATTTTTTTAAATCTTCGACTATATTTTTTTTAGCATCTTTTACGTTCTGTCCTGCGTAAGCACGCGCTTTTTCATTTAATCTGCCTGACGGTTCAATAATTATCGCAGTGTCTAATTTATGCTCTTTCCATTTTTTTACGTCTTCGGCATCACCCCATGTACATACCATCATAAGACCGGTTCCATAATTCATTTCTACCGATTCGTCAAATTTGACGGGGACGGTATGTTCATAAATCGGTATTCTGATTAATTCGTCTTTCAAATGCGAATATCTTGAATCAGACGGATTGGCGTAAATTGCAACGCATGCGCCGAGAAGTTCCGGTCTGGTAGTCGATATAATCAATTTTTCTCCGGAAGACGAGCTAAATTCAATATCAAATAAAATTCCGTCAAATTCTTCTATTGCAATATCAGCCTGTGCAAGCGAAGTCCTGCAAGAAGGGCACCATATAATCGGTTCATCTCGTCTCTCTACCAATTTTTTGCCATAAAGTTCTATAAATGATTTTTGAGAGGTTTTTCTGCATTTCGCATCTATTGTGGAATAAGTTAAACTCCAATCTACGCTTATGCCGAGTGCCTGCCATAACTCTTTATAGGTACTAATCCCAATTTTTGTTTCTTTAAGGCATAAATCGATAAACTCGTCTCTGGTAATTTTAGACTTATTTATTTTATACTTTTTTTCAACATATCTTTCGGTGGGAAGACCGTTGTCGTCAAATCCCATAGGATAAAAGATATTGAAACCTTTCATCCGCTTGTATCGAATTATAAACTCCGCCTGCGAATAGCTCATTGCATGACCGACATGAAGATGGGCTGAGGATACGTAAGGAGGCGGCGTGTCTACAGAAAATATACGTGAAAAAGCAGATGCGGTATTTTGTGAAAAGTCGCCGGATGAGTTGTCGTTATTGCGCTCTTTATTTTCATTTTTAAATTTATATATATTATTGCTTTCCCAGTATTCGGCAATCCTTTTTTCCGCCGATTTATAATCATAATTTTTAGGGAAGTCTGTAAAATTGGTTTTTTGCATAGTTTTATAAGTCTATCAATTTTTTTGATAAAAATCAAACTATCTTTATAATCAAACTGTCTTTGGCAATTATAACAGCTGTTTATCTTAAAACTTTTTTCTGCCGGAAATGGCTTCGGCTAACGTATTTTTATCAACGTACTCAAGGTCGGAACCAACAGGTATGCCGCGGGCTAATGCCGTTATATTAACATTATACGGCGCTAATAATTTTTGAATATAAAAAGACGTTGCTTCTCCGTTCGAGTTTGGATTTAAAGCAATAACTATTTCTTCAAATCCGCCGTTTGCGACTCTGTTAACCAATTCTTCAATTTTGATGTCATCAGGGCCGATGCCTTCAAGCGGATTGATTAATCCGTGAAGAACATGATAATAGCCGTTATAATTTCCGCTCTTTTCAAAAACATATATAATCTCGGGATTTTCTACGATACAGAGCATTTTAGAATTTCTTGAGCCGTCGGAACATATAGGACACAGTTCTTCTTCACTTGATAAATTAAAACAGATTTTGCAGAGATTCACATGTTTTTTAGCATTAATTATAGAATTAGCAAGACCGAAAGCAGCGGCGTCATTTTGCGACAGTATATGAAAAGCCAATCTTCTTGCAGTACGCTCACCTATTCCGGGAAGTTTTTTCAGCGCAAAAACTAAATCCCTGACATAATCGTTATGTTCATTAGGCATATTTAATTTAGTTAATTAGTTAGTTATCTGTATGAAAGAATATTTAATTTTAGTAATTGCCGTAGTTAATATAAAATTAGCATATTAATATAATTAGGATATAATTATTTAATTAATTAAATTAAAATAAACCCGGAATATTTAAGCCCCCCGTGAGCTTAGACATTTCACCGGAAATAAGGTCTTTGGATTTATTTAACGCCTCATTAACAGAAGCTACTATTAAGTCCTGCAGCATTTCTACATCATCCGGGTTTACTACTGTTTTATCTATATCTATAGAAATCAATTCCTGTTTACCGTTAACCTTAGAAGTTATCATACCCCCGCCTGAACTGGCTTCTACTACTTTCTCGGCAAGTTCTTCCTGCATTTTAAGCATATCGGATTGGAGTTTCTGAGCCTGTTTAAGCATTCCTGAAATATTTTTTGACATTTTAACCTCCATTTATATAAATAATCTGTTTAATATAAATTATACATGCTTTTTATATATCTTTTGCACTTAATATGAAATTTATGCAAAATAAACATATAAAAACCATTTACACGCCATGCACGCACACATTATATTATTAATTTAATTTATTATTAATTTTTTATCAACAAAAATTTACAAATATATTTTTATTCTTTGATATTTTCTATAAATCCATCAAAAACCTCTTCAAATAAATTACGCATAACATCGCTTTTGATATCCGCATTAATAAGGTCGTCATCGTCGCTTTTCATATTATTGTTATCAACATTGCCGCTGCTGCCGTCATTTTTCTTATTATTATCGTTATCTTCTTTTTTGTTAACCGCATCTTCATGCCGGCGGACGGCATTGACGTTATTCTTATCGTTAAAAACAGAATCTGCCTCTGCATTAAGCCTTGCCGAAAGGTTGTCGTCTATATTTTTTGTAATAGAGTCAATATGTTCAAGAAAGTCTTCCCCGTCGGAAACAATGCCGCTTTGTATTTCATTATCTAACCTGCGTTCTTTAATATTCTTCTTATTTACTTTATCAGTTTTATGATTTAACTCATATGCTTCAATATTTTGACTTTCCGTCAAAACAGGGGCATTATTATTTATGATTTGAGCATCGTCAATAACATCGTAAACGTTAGCAGAATCGCCGTTTGTATCTTCCTGCAAATATTTTCTTTCCGTATCCGCCAGCTCAGTTAGTGTATTAATTTTTTCTAATTTGTCTATTTTATCTAATTTCTCCAATACCGCCTTTATTTCCATTTTAGACGGTGTGCTTATAAGCCTGAATATAATAAGCTCCATCATGAGAAGCGGCGAAGAAACGCGCTGGTATCTGCCGTCCGCTTCAAGAAGAATATCTATCATATCCAGTATCTCAGCCTCTCCCTTAAGCTCTGTCAGAGGAATAAGCGAAGCGACGTCAGCTTCAAGTATGTCGCTTATGATGCTTTTATAGTTTAATTTCAATACAAGGATATTCCTTAGAAAAAATGCCAGCTGTCTTATGAATTGCCTTATATCCGTTCCGGCTATATAAATATCGTTGATTATTTTTATAGAATTTTCATAATCTTTTTTAAAAATATATTCGGTAATTTTTTTTATAGTTTCTTTTCCTGTTACCCCAAGAATACTGCCGACATCTTCTTTTATTTCTTTGCCGTAATAAGATATAACCGTATCAAAAGTGGAAAGAGCATCCCTGAGCGAACCGTCGCTTAAAGAAGCTATGGTCATGAGATTTTCGTCTGAAATCTCAATATTTTCTTCTCCTGCAATTTTTTTTAATTTTAGATAAATAACGTTGGGGGCAATTCTTTTAAAAGTAAATCTCTGGCATCTTGATAGTATTGTCTCAGGGACTTTATAAATTTCAGTAGTTGCAAAAATAAATTTAACGTGCTCCGGCGGTTCTTCAAGGGTTTTTAAAAGCGCATTAAAGGCGCTTTTAGAAAGCATATGCACTTCGTCTATTATATATATCTTATATTTTAAGCTTTGCGGAGAATACATTATATTTTCTTTAAGCTCTCGTATATCGTCTACTCCGGTATTTGATGCTCCGTCTATTTCAATAACATCGACTGCATTACTTCCAAGCATTTCGATGCATGCCTGACAAACTCCGCAAGGATGCGAGGTAGGGCCTTTTTCACAGTTTATAGACCTCGCAAGTATTCTTGCTATAGAAGTTTTTCCTACGCCTCTGGTTCCCGAAAAAATGTAGGCATGCGCTACCCTGTCGGAATCAACGGCGTTTTTAAGCGTTTTAACAATATCATCCTGCCCTATGACTTCATCAAATGTTTTTGGTCTGTATTTTCTGGCTAATACCTGATACATTATTATATTACTATATTATTTTTATGATTATTTTAATATTGAGAAAATTAAGAAAATTAGAAACGAACGTTATTTTTTTATGCACTGATTTTCTTCCGCTTTTTATATTTTTTTATTTTTATATTATTGAATAATTATAGCACAAATATAATAATAAAATTGAAAATTAATAGAAATTGATGGCATAAAAAATTGATAAAAATATTGAAAATTGATAAAAAATTAATGGCATAAAAATTAACGAAATTTGGGAACGAACGCTATTTTTTTATGCAATAATTTCTATATAATAATTTTGGCGGTATTATATTGTATATTGTATATTTATAGTATTAATGGGGACAGACACCTTTAATTTTTGTTGTATATTGTATATTTATAGCATAAAGTGATATTATATAATTATAATATAAAAAAGATGATATCTGAAAACATACAAAAAATAAATAATGACGTAAGGCGTTCTGCTGCCAAAAGCGGCAGAAATTATCAAGATATTACTATTCTTGCCGCTTCAAAAACCAGAAATGCGGATGAAATAATTAAAGCTTGCGAGTCTGGGATAACTGTTTTCGGGGAAAATTACGTCCAGGAATTTTTAGGCAAATATGATTATTTTAAAAATATTGCCGAAATAAATCATACAGACTGCGGCAGCAATAACATTCTTTCTGCCTGCATTTTTAAAAATTTAAAATGGCATTTAATAGGCAAACTGCAAAAAAATAAGGTTAAATACATAGCAAAAAAAGTGAGCACGATTCATTCCGTTGACAGTTTTGAGCTTGCTAAACTT
>JAJYQS010000016.1 GCA_021794475.1 bacterium
CTCCGTTTGCGGATAATATTTCGGATAAGAGCACATGTGCGGGTATTAGATTTTTTTTAATCCTCAAAGCTAAATGAAGTTCTGCTAATGCATCGTTAATCTTGCCTGATTTATATAATTTTTTAGCTTTATGATAATGAGCTTCGGATTTATCGTTCTTTTTAGCAGTCATTTTTAAAAATATTAACAGTTATGATATGCAGTTATGATTATAATAAGCGGTTATAACCTTGCTGCATATTGTTCATTATAATTTTTTATTTATTACGATAATAATATAATAATTTTAAATTTTTAAAATAAAATAAATAAATATGATATACTAAATAGTAGGCATATAGAGGCAGCGATATTTTTTATATACAAATTATTCATCAAAACAGTGAGTATTATAACATTTGCTGTATTGTCAGGCAAATTTTTTTTATATATATATATTAAAATACAGACCAGTCAGTATATTAATTTTGTAATTTAATATGTACTTTACTTAAAAAGGAGGGACTATGCTTATTCAGAGACGATTTTTATTATTCGCTGCGGCGATAATTTTCATGCTTTCTTGCGTGATAATCGCTGCTAAAAATGTGTATGCTGTTAATTTAAAAAGCTTTATTTTAAAGCCTGTTCCAATTCCCAAAAATAACCCGCAGACTAAGGAAAAAATAAAATTGGGCAAGATGCTGTTTTTTGATAATAGATTGTCCGGCGACGGCAGTTTATCCTGTGCGTCATGCCATGTTCCAGCCGCCGGTTTTACGACCCCTACGAGACTTTCTTTGTCATATCCTACGACTATGCACTGGCGTCACACCCCTTCTGTGATAGATTCAGGGTATCTTAAGTTTTTATTCTGGGACGGCAGAGCGACATCTCTTGAACAACAGGCGCTAGGTCCAATATCGACACCTTTTGAAATGAATAAGCATATTCACTATCTTACGGCGGAACTTTACGAAATTCCTGTTTACAGAACAATGTTCAGACAGGTATTTCACGCTAAAAATATTATTACACAGAAAATGGTAGCTGAGGCGATAGCATCTTTTGAGAGAACTATAGTCGTCACTAAAACCCCGTTTTACAGTTATATAAAAGGCAATAAACATGCGATGTCAAAAAAAGCTATAGCCGGATTTAAATTATTTATCGGGAAAGCTTCATGCATCAGATGTCATTACGGACCTGTGTTTACCGATAATAAATTCCATGCATTGGGAGTGCCGCCTCTTCATCTTACGGGCAAAACCGCAAAACTTGTCGCAGTTACGAGGCATTATTTTACATATGTAAACGCGCATCTGAAAAATTCAAACAAAATTAAACGGGACCTCGGCAGATATTTAATAACGCATAAAAAATCGGACATATATAAATTTGTCACGCCGAGCCTTATAGACATAGGAGAAATAGGGCCGTATTATATGCATAACGGAAGCATAAAAGGTCTTTTGAATGTAGTAAAATTTTTTAATAAAGGCGGCGGAAATATACCAAATAAATCAAAATTAATTAAACCGCTGCATCTTACTTTAAAACAGGAATATGAATTAGTTGCTTTTTTGAAATCTTTGGACGGACCAAAATTTAATATAACTTCGCCAAAATTACCGCATTTTATTAACAAATAGAAATAGATATATATTATTATAATAAATTTTAATAAACTAAATTGTTTCTGCCGTTTTATGCAGAAACAATTTAGTTTAAGTTTAAGTCTAATTGCTGCATATAATAATTAAACCGACGATGTTGCTGCCTTATATCTATACTGTGCCGGCTTGGGGTTTCACGGCAGCTATTGGTAAAATAAATTAAATCAAATCTTCCAGCGAATGATTTCTTCATCGTTGAAAAAATATTTGAATGTTTGAATAGTATTTTTTTAATTTTTAAAATAAATAAAAATAAATTAATATGATTAATATAATTATAGCCGCATTAACCGCCTATTTTGTATATTGATTTTTGATATAATCAGTGAATATTTTGTATAATAGTTATAATATAAGTTGACAATTTTTTTTATATATATTAAAATACAAACCAGTCGGTATTCTTAATTAATTAAATATTATAAAAAATTAATATGAAATTATTTTTCGATTTTGTTTGTAAATTTATGTCCATATTAAATACTAAATTAATATAAATAGTAATAAATATTTTACATAAAATAATCATATCAGGAGAAATTAAAGTGTCAAAATCAAAAGCATTGTTTGTTATTTTATCAGGAGCTGAAAATCCGGTTAACGTTTTACTCGGTCTCAATATGGCATGGAGAACAATGAACAGCGGAGCGTTTGAAGATGTTAAATTAATTTTAGTCGGGCAGGCGGAAGATTTTATCGCTAAAACTGACGATAAAGATATTCTGGAAGCTTACGAACAAATTTTAAATAATAATATTATGTCTCATGCCTGCGTTGTTATTGCAGATGCTTATGGGGTTACGGATATTTTAATTAATAAAAAAGTTAGTATGGTTCCCTCAGCCGGAGGGTGTATCGCTCAGCTTATGTCGGAAGGCTATCAGCCAATAACTTTCTAATATTTAATATAGTTTAATACTTAATTGCTTTAAAAATTTTCAATAATATAAGATAACATAAAATAGCAGCAATGCAGTATAATTTATTATATTTTCTGCAGAAAGATTAAAAATTAAATTGTATTTATTATATATACATTGATTAGATATTTTTTTGCATTATAATGTTGTGTCGGTTATATTAGTTATGTTGGTTTTGTTTTACTGCTGCGTTATGATGTGTTGTGATATATTAAAAATAAAATTTATAAATAATCAAAATTTTTTATGAAATATATAAAAAAACCGAATAAGTTAAATTATTTATGGATTGCTTTTCTAACCTTTTTTACAATTTTTGGATTTGCAGTCAATAGTCTGCTTGCCAGAATAGCTCTGCATAATAGCGTATTAAGTCCATTGACTTACAGTTTGCTGCGTCTTGGAAGCGGAGCGTTAACACTTTTTTTAATAATTTCTTATAAACAAATTAAACTTCCGAAACCAAATTATTTATCCGCATTCGCACTATTTGTATATGCGTTTTGCTTTTCTGTAGGCTACATTGAAATTGGCGTCGCAGTCGGAGCTCTTCTTGTGTTTTCCGCCGTTCAATTCACAATAATTGGAGATGCAATATTAATTCATAAAGAAAAACTTTTTTTATTGCAATGGTTAGGCGTTATAATTTCAATGGGAGGTTTTATTCTGCTTGTATATAAAGGCTTATCCGTTCCTAAAAATTTTATCGGGTATTTCGGGGCTGTCATGATGATTATTTCAGGAATAGGGTGGGGAATTTATACCTTAAAAGGTAAATTTGAAGGACAATATTTATTAAGAACAGCATCTAATTTTATCCATTCCTTAATTTATTTTATTCCTTTTATAATAATATTTGCGTTTTTCAAAAATGGATTTATTAATTTGCAATATATTAATACGCCTTATATTTATTTAAAACCGATAATTTTAGGTGTATTGTCGGGTGCAATATTTTCGGCGTTATTTTATGTGCTATGGTATAAGGTAGTAAAAAAATTATCCCGTGTTTTATCATCGTCTGTTCAGTTGTTGACGCCCGCAGTAGCGGCAATTTTAGGCATAATATTGTTAAACGAAAAAATATCATTAAATTTCTTCATTTCGGCTATTTTAATACTGGGAGGTATTATATTTGTGGTACTTAAAGAAAAAACAGCGGAAGTAAGGGAAGAGACCATTGAAGATTTAGAAGAAACATTTTATAAACAATAAAGGAGGAAAAATGCAAAAAATGTCTGTTATTGTATCTAACGACGCATTCGATGCGATATTAACGCCGTTTGATTTTATACATCTGGGGACTGCTATTTACGATGAAATAAATGTTTTATTTGTGGGTTTTGCAGCAAGACTTATGACTAAAGAGGGCATAAAAACCGCAGAAGAATATTTAATTCATAAAAATATGCTTGATGAATTAAAGAAAGGTTTGAAAAGAATCGGTCTTCCCGATAATTTATATTCAATAATTAAAGAATTAAAGCGGACAGAAGGAATGAATTTTTATATTTGTTCAAATGCCGCCGCTAAATTTTCTATAACAGCTGAAATGCTTCTGCCTGAAATTGACGGTATAGTGGGAGCCGCATGGTTTTTAATCGAAAAGGCAAACAAATCGGAAATATTTATGCAATTTTAATTTATTATTTTTATATATTTGCATTTTCCGTCTATCAATTTATCAATATTAATCTGCTGTTATCTCTCCTTCAAACGGGAGAATTTTTACAGTCTGTCCGTCCAAAATTTTAACTTATAAGTTTCATTTTCTATTTATTTTACCGCATTATATTTTATTTTTACTTTTATAATTATTTATTATGGATATTTTAAACATAGTTATACTTTCTATAACGGGAATAATAGTCGGCGCAGCCACGGGTCTCATAGGAGCCTCAGGAGTTATAATAGTCGTCCCAGTCCTTTCTTTTATATTTAATGTACCCGTTTCAGCAGCAATAGGTACAAGCCTTTTAATTGACGTTATAGTCTCATTTTCGGTGACGGCAACGTACGCCCTTAAAAAAAGGGTTAATTATCGCATCGGCATACCTACAATGATAGGAGCGGTAATAGGGGCACAGCTCGGCGCATATATTTCGGTCAGTATGCCGCAGAGGCTTTTGGAAATTATATTCGGCGTGTTCATGCTGTTAATGGGTGCTTTTTTCTTAAAAACAAAAGGAAAATATCAAGAAAAAAGGGTTTTCCATTTTGAGAGTCCAAGCATAAATTTTATAATTATACTTATTTTTGGTTTTATTATAGGTATTCTTGCAGGTCTTCTCGGCACAAGCGGCGGCGTATTATATATGCTCGTGTATATTATAGTCTTTGGATTAGCAATAAAAGATTCCATCGGAACATCAACGTTTGTTATGATTATAGCCGCATTAAGCGGCGCCGTCGGTTATATCGCTTTAAAACATATAAATTTATTTGACGCATTTTTTATAGGGATTATTGCAATTCCTTCAGGAATTTTGTTTGCAAAAATAGC
>JAJYQS010000020.1 GCA_021794475.1 bacterium
AGTGGTGCGCCCGGAGGGATTCGAACCCCCGGCCTGCAGATTCGTAGTCTGACGCTCTATCCAGCTGAGCTACGGGCGCTTTGCTTTAATGCTTTTTTAATGCTTTGATGTATTATTAACTATGTTTTTTTATTATATCTTATCCCCGCAATAAGGGCAATATTTTATTCCGGGCAGCGGCGGTATAGTCATGCCGCATTTTTTGCATATTTTATCGGAATCTAAGCTGTTTAACTGTTTATATAATTTATCTTCTAATTTTTCAATAAATTTTTCAAAATGCTTCGAATCTTCCTTTTTGAAATTTTTAGTTATCAGCTCAATAATTACCGTATCTTTCTCTATTCTTTCCTCAAGTTCTTTCCTATTTATATAAAAATATACTTTGAATTTATTAATTTCTTTTCTGGTTACCAAATCTTCATCTATAAATTTTTTAAAGCTCTGACTGATTATTGACGGCGCCAGTCCAGTTTCGTCTTTTACCCTCTTAGTCGTAATCGGTTTTTTATCGTTTTTAAGAAAATGTTTTATAATCATTGCATAAACCATGAATTCAGAAGGACCCATAAGCCTGATTTGGAAATCGTTGATTAAGTATCTGCTTGTCCATAATGCAATAGTAATATAATAAAACTTCTTTAAATTGTCGCTTTCATCTAAAAATTTTGAAAGATTTTTTTCCTGCTCTTCGTTTACTATGTTGTTGCTTTTCAACAAATCAATTACGCCGCTTAGCAATCTGTTGATAATTATCGTATCGGATTCATCAAAATTGCAGAATTCCAACGCTTTTAAATTAATAAAATTAAATTTTTGAAGCAGCGGATAAGACAGAATATAATTTGTTTTTCTTTTATCTTCAGTCAAGGTTGATTTTTTAATTAATTTATTATCCTGTAATGTTTTTAAAACAGTTGCGAGGTGCGGCGTTGAAATGTAGAGTTTGTTAAGGTCTTTGTAAGATACGACTATGCCGTTTTTTTCAAAATCTTTTTTTTCTTTTTCCGTAGAATGGGTAAATTTATAGGCAAAATATGCAAATATAGTAAATTCAATATCGCTGAGATAAGCTATCTCTTTGTTTTCAGGCGGTATATTTGATATTGTGTCTTTTACAAATTTATCTCTATTCAAAAAAAATAGACTCAAAATTATATAAAATTTAGTTTGAAGATTTTTCATGATGCCTCCGTAATAATTTTAATTTTTGTTTTAATTTTCTTTGTTCGTGATATTATAGTGATATTATAATAGTATGCGCTTTGATTAAAGTATTTATGAATATCTCTATAAGCATCCATAAATATATATAAACATATATATTCATCTATAAACAATATCAAACAATATAGATGAATATCTGCAAATATTTACAAGTATCTATAAAGTAAATTAAAGTAAATTAAAGTAAATTAAAGTAAATTAAAGTAAATTAAAGTAAATTAAAGTAAATTAATTATCCATAGTTAGTGTTTATTATTTTATCATAAAATTTTATAATGTAAAACAAAATATTTATATAAATTATAAAATATTACAACTAAACACTAAGGTTAGTATACCCTATATAACAGTAAAATATCATATAAAATATATCATATAAAATATCTTGACTTAAATTTTATTATAAGTATAATATATGACTACAATAATTGAAAAAAGAGAATAAGTTCTCTGATATATATATCAATTATTTAAATTACAATAATAATATCAATATGCAGTATATATATTAAATGAAGCTGTAATTTATAATCTTATAACAAATAATAACAAACACTATTTAAGGAGTATAAATAATGTCAAGAACCTGCAGCGTTTGCGGAAAAAGCATTCAATACGGCAACAAAGTTTCTCACGCTAATAATAAAACAAAAAGAGTGTCTCTGCCCAATCTGCATATAGTAAAAGCCGATTTTAACGGAACACATAAAAAGGTGAAGGTTTGCTCTAAATGTTTAAAAGCCGGCAAGATTACAAAAGTAGTTAGCAAATAACCAGTCTAAGGCAGTTCTGCTAAGATTACAAAAGCTTTAAGCAAAAACAAGCAGTCGGTAAAGCAGCAGCTTTTAATATTATAAGCTGTAAGCAAAAAACAATCAGTAAGTAACTCTGTTAACTTTAATAACGCCTTTTATTGCCCTTATAGAATTTAATATATTGTCAATCTGAGTGATATCTTTAACCTCAATATCAAAGATATGTATTGCCCTGCCGTCTTTGAGCGTCCTTACCTGCGCTTTTGAAATATTGGCGCCTCTATCCGATATAACAGCCGCAATTTCAGCCAGTATGCCTTTCTTGTCTTCGGTAACGATATTTATCTTAGTTTCAAAATAGCCGAGAATTGATGTTGCTCCTGCCGTTTTCCAGCTAACGGTTATAAGTCTGGTTTCATCCTCGCCTATTATATTTTTACAGTCAGATTTATGGACTATTACTCCCCTGCCTCTTGAAATATATCCTACGATAGAATCTCCCGGAACAGGATGGCAGCAGCCGGCTATTTTATAAAGCAAGTCTCCGCCAAAAGGCGATGTAATAACGTTTTTGCTGCTTGCAGAAGACTGAATCTTAATTTTTTGAAGAATTCTCTGAATAACATTTCCGGTTTTTTGAGTTATCAGCGATAATCCATCTGAATTTTTAAAACCCGGGATAACCGATGAAAAAATATTTTTAGGCGAATATTTGCCAAAACCTATTCCTGCATATAACTCTGCTTCATCCTTAAGCGAATAATAATTTAGCGCCAGGGCGGTTAATTCATTATATTCAATCTTTTTATTCCCTAATTTTCTGAATTCTTTTTCTAGACTTTCTTTTCCGGCATCGATACTTTCCTGTCTTTCCTGCTGCCTTATCCAGTTTCTTATTTTAGAGATTGCTTTGGAAGATTGCGCATAATTTAGCCAATCCTTTGACGGGTGATGTCCTTCTTTAGTTAAAATCTTAACAATATCGCCATTCTGCAATTTATATCTCAAAGGAATTATATTGCCGTTTACAATAGCTCCGGTAGTTTTGTCTCCTATTTCCGTATGGATATAATAAGCGAAATCAATCGGCGTCGAATCCTTAGGCAGCGCAATGACATCCCCTTTGGGGGTAAAAACATAAACATCTTCCTGAAAAAGGTCTATTTTTACGCTATTCAAAAATTCATGCGGGTCTTTAACATCTTTTTGAAATTCAACAAGCTGCCTAAGCCAGTTAAATTCCTGCAAATCTGCGCCGCCTGCACCTGCAGGAGTAATATTTTCTTTATATTTCCAGTGAGCCGCTATTCCAAATTCGTCAATAAAATGCATTTCTTTAGTTCTAATCTGTATTTCTATACGCATTCCTTCAGGACCTATGACGGTCGTATGAAGCGACCTGTACATATTTGCCTTTGGCATAGCAATATAGTCTTTAATTCTGCCTGCAACCGGTTTCCACAAAGAATGAACAATACCGAGCACTTCATAACATTCATTTATAGTACCGACTATAACCCTCAGCGCTATTAAATCATAAATTTCTTCAAAACTTATGTGTTGCTCAGTCATTTTTTTATAAATACTAAAAAAATGTTTAGGTCTTCCGTAAATTTCAGCTTCTAAAAAATTATGTTTAGAAAGATTTGCTTTTAAGATATCTGCGACCGTTGCAATATACTGCTCTCTAGATAATTTTTTACTGCTTATTTTTAAAGAAAGGTCTTTGTATACCGCCGGATTAAGATATTTCAGCGAAAGATCTTCCAGCTCGCTTTTAATTGAGAATATACCTAATCTATTTGCTAAAGGAGCAAAAATATCCAGCGTTTCCTGGGCTATTTTAATTCTTCTTTCTTCCGATAAAAAATTAAGCGTTCTTAAATTGTGCAGTCTGTCCGCCAGTTTAATAATGATAACCCTTATATCTTTAGCCATTGCGACAATCATCTTACGGATATTTTCAGCCTGAACCTCTTCGGAAGATTTAAAAGAAAGTTTGCTTATTTTTGTAAGTCCGTCGACTATAAAGGCAATTTCATCGCCAAATTCTTCTTTTATCTGGTCTAATGTAACAAGAGTATCTTCTACGGTGTCATGAAGAAGCGCCGCAACTATGGAGGCACAGTCCATTCTGAGACTTGCAACTATTGAAGCTACTTCTATGAGATGGGTAAAATAAGGCTCACCCGATTCTCTCAACTGTCCTTTATGAACTGTTTGAGAAAAATCGTAAGCTTTTTTTAAAAGTTTAAATTTATCGCTTTGTATATCATTTAAATCAATATCCGTTATATTATTAATGCTGCTTTTAAAATTATCCCTCAAAATATTTGTTGCATTAAATTCGTTGGATATTTTAATAGCTTCCGTTTTAGAATTATCTGTACCGGCAATATCCATATTTTTTATTTTTATCGGACCTATTTATCAACTATTTGTTAAAACTATTATAAAATATCTTTATTAACCGGGACAACGTATCCCGCCGCTATCTCTCTTAAAGCAACAACGACAAACTTATTTTTTGAATTAATCTTAGGTTTAGCCCCGTTAAAAAGCTGCCGCACCCTTTTTGCGGTAATTACAACTAAAGCAAATCTATTTTCAACATTAATAAGACAATCTTCTACGGTAACCCTTGCCATTATAGTCTCCTCATAGTATTACATACAGCATTATATTAAAATATTAATTTTAATTAAAAAGATGGCAAAATTCATCGCCTTACATCCCATAACAGCATGCGTTTATGTTTATATCTGACGAGCAGATATTCCGGCGGATAAAGATAAAAATTTAAATTATAAAAAAACATTTTTGCATCTTTCTGCTATTATTATAGACCTGAGCTTTGAATATGCTTTTTCAAGAATATTGTTAGTAACGGTATAATTATAAAAACGGCTTTTCTCTATTTCATAATTAGCGGCTTCAAGTCTTCTTTTCAGTTCTTCTTCTTTGATTTCCCCTCTTTTTTTTAATCTTTCTATTAAAGCTTCTTCAGACGGCGGCTTTATAAATATTCTGACTAAATTGAATAATTTATGAATTTCGTCATAATATTTTCTTATCTTCTCCGCACCCTGAACGTCTATTTCTAAAAGCGTATCATAACTCGGCTTATGAAGAACTGATTTGACAGGAGTTCCGTATTTATTGCCAAAAACATTTGCCCATTCTATAAATTCGTTATTAGCTATCATACGTTCAAATACTTCATTGCTGACAAAATTATAGCTTTTGCCATCCGTCTCTCCGGGTCTTATAGCCCTCGTGGTATATGAAACACTTAGTTTTAAATCCGTAAATTCGGCTGCCAGCATTTTACAAAGTGTCGTCTTTCCGGTTCCTGAAGGAGCAGATATTACAAAAATAATGCCTTTAGGCAAATCATCTTTAGGCAAACCGTTTTTAGATAAATCGCTTTTTAGCAAATCATCTTCAGACAAGTCGTTTTTAGACAAATGATTCATAACACAGCATTTTTTTCTTTAGAAAGACTCTCTTCTAATCTGGTTATAATTGTTGCCGCATTTAAGGCTGAAAGAATTATATGCCCTGAGTCTGTTATTATTATAGTCTTAGTTTTTCTGCCCTCAGTAGCATCAATGAGATTATTGCCGTCTTTTGCCGTCTCCCTCAATCTTTTCATGGGCGAAGAACCTGCAGAGACTACAGACACTACCCGCGCAGAAACTATTATATTTCCAAAACCTATATTTAACAAATTATACATATTTTAAGTTTTATTATTACAAGTTTTTATTCCACTATTATAGCACAATATCAGTGGGATATTAAATATATTTTTATTAATGCTGCTTTAAAACGCACTATGCAATATTAGTTAATTTAATAAGGTTGTTTATTTAGTTTTTTTATTTGTTTAACGGGTTTAATTCGCATGAAGCAAGCGATAATTCTTTAAATATCTCGTCTGCGCCGACAGCATACGTTCCAAGCTGAGACACAGCAATCCCGGCGGCTATATTTGCAATATAGCACGCTTCATAAATACTTGCTCCGGCACATATTGCGGCAGTTAGCGTCGATATAACCGTATCTCCGGCGCCTGTTACATCAAAAACATTTTTTGCCCTTGCTTTTAAATGCAGCTGCTTTTTATTATTATCTTCATATCCATTTTTATCTTCATCTTTATTCTCTTCATTCTTATTCTCTTCATTTCCGCTATCTTTGCTTTGAATATCTTTAAATTCATCATTATCGTTTTTATTTTTATCTTTATGAATTTTCTCTTGTCTTTGAACTTTATCTTTATCTTTATTTTTATCATTATCGTCTTTATAAAACAGACTCATTCCCAATTCTCCGCGGGTTATCAGCAAATTATCGGGATTAACTTTTTTTAAAATTTTTTGGGATGCTTTGAGCAGAGTTTTTTCGTCTTTTATAACAATGCCGGAACCGCCTGAAGCTTCGTTTGTATTCGGCGTTAATATTGATACATTTTTATAAAATTTAAAATTTTCAACTTTAGGGTCCAATGCAATAAATTTATTTTTAGATTTTAGAAAATCAGTTAATTCATTAAAAAATCTCTGTTCAATTACCCCTTTCCCGTAATCAGAAATTATAACCGCATCAAATTCATCAATTAGAGACTTAATATTATCTAATAATTTGAAATAAATTCTTTTTTTAAAATAACCGGTATTTTCTTTGTCAAACCTGACTATTTGCTGGTTATGCGCTATAACTCTTGTTTTTATAATAGTTTCAAAATCATCCGATTCTATAACGGCAGATGAATCAACGGACTGTTTATCAGCCATTTGCTTAAATATATCGCCGTTATAATCCTTTCCTATGACCCCTGCGATAAAAACTTTAGCCCCTAATTTGGAAACGTTATTCATTACATTAGCTGCGCCTCCGGGCAAAAGTTTTTCATATTTAACATTGACGACAGGCACAGGCGCTTCGGGGGAAATTCTGCTGACAGTTCCATGAACATAATGGTCAATCATTATATCGCCTACAACAAGTATTCGAGCTTTATTAAACTTTTTTATTATTCCAAGTAATTTGTCGTTGTTTAACATAATTTAATTTTGATTTAGTTTTAATTTGATTTTAATTTTGCTTTTATTTTAATTCAATTAGTTATTTATTTAATTCATTCTTTATTTAATCTATTATTTATTGAATTCATTATTTATTTAACTAACCCATTCTTAATTTGACTTATTTTTAAGTAATTTATTCTTAGTTCAACCTATTTCTTAATTTAACTTAGTTTTTTTAATATTTATTTTTTTCTAAAATTTCTTTAAATAATTTTATTGTGTTATCTGTCATTAAATCAAGATTAAATTTTTCGAGAACCGTTTTCCTTGCTTCAGCGCCGTATTTAAATATTGATTTTTTGTCTTTTATGAGCTCAAGCACCCTATCTTTTATAGCTATCGTGTCGCCGATATCTACAACAAATCCGCTTATTCCATTTTCAACAACTTCAGGCATACCTCCAGCTTTAGAAACTATAACCGCTTTCTCCATTGACATAGCTTCAATCAGCGATAACGACAAACCTTCTTTTAGCGAAGGAAAAACTAGAATGTCAAGTTCATTTAAAAATACGGCTAAATTTTTATCGATAAAACCGATAAAATACACATAATTATCAATATTAAGTTTAAGCGTCTGCTCCATTAAAACATCCTTTAACTTGCCGGCGCCGGCAATAAAGAATCTTACATTTTTTGTTTCTTGCAATATTAAATCGGCTGAATCCAAAAAAATATTTACGCCTTTTTCGCTGGAAAGTCTCGAAACCATTCCTATATTAATGATATCTTCACCTGAAACATCTTTTTTTCTGAAGTCTCCGCCCGTATTTTCAATGTATTTTTTTTTATAATTATTTGGATTAAATTTATCGACATCGATGCCGCTATAAATAACATGAAGTTTTTCTTCGGGGAAATTCTGAGATTTCAAATTTAAATAGACTGCTTCTGAAATACATATTACGTCTTTTGATAAATTATACTGTCTTTTTTTATTGATTCCATGCGCAGTTGCTACACTTTTTATGCCGGTTATGCTTCCGGCGGCGGCTCCCATAAAATTTGCTCTTGAAAGGTTTGTATGAATAATTTCAATATTATATTTTTTTATTAATCTAGTTATTTTTAAAATAGAAAAAAAATCGAATTTAAATCTTGCATTTATCACGTCATAAGATAAATTGTTATTAGCGAGCATCTCCTTAAATTCTTCATTGTTTCCGGTAATAATATGGACTTCATGACCTTTTTCAATTAGTTTTTTAGATAAATTTATGACATAATTTTCTGCTCCGCCGATATTTGTCGGCGTAATAATCTCTAGTATTTTCATATTATATACAGATAAAAGTCAACTATAAAGTTAATTGGGGACAGGCACCATTGTGTCAGACACCATTTTTATTAAAGTTAATTAAAATTAAAAAATTTTCTTATTTTATTTGCCGCATTTTTCGATTCATTTATTGAATCTTTTACTATGCGGTATATAAACATTTTAAAGAATTGCTTGACCCCTTTTTTCTGCGGCATAAAATTTTTAAAATCGTCTATGTCCCAATTTTGAGCAGCCGCAAGTTTTCTAAAAGGCTCCGGATGGAAATCAAGATTCTGTTTATCTATTCTTTCTAACCAGCTAAAATCTGAATATATATATTTATCTACCCTCGGGTCGAAATTTGAAACCCAGTTCTTGAAAAAATTCAATATTTTTCCGTTATATAATTCTTCCATAGCTTTTTCTTTTTTATACATGCTTGCCGGATTTTTAGCCCTGCCGTAATGATACATCGTAGCCGAATCTAATAAAACCGCATTCCCGTTTTCTACATGAATTTTATTTCCGTTTATATCTTTAAAGCCCATTGCATCGCCCCATGATACAACCGTTTTGTCGTTCCTGATAATACGCACTTCTTTATCGTAAAAAAACTTTTTCTCAGATTTTTTAGCGTAAGAGAAATAGCCTCCGAAAAAATGAATATAATTAAATTCAAAACCTTTGATTTCTCTATTGTTTAAATTATCATCCAGCGCTTTTACTATAGCAGAATAGTCTTTTTCATGAATTCCTTCATCGCCCTGAATATATAAACCGTAATCTCCCGTTATATGACTTATTGCAACATTTGTTTTTTCAGACATTATAGAACCTTTTTTTTCAGTCTGTTTCCAGTCGGAGTCGAACAGTTTTATTTTAGGCTCTTTTGTTTGCAGTTCAATTAATTTTTCTTTCGTTCCGTCATTGCTGTCGCAGACAACAACTATAAACTCATCGCAGATGGGGAGTGCCGACCGTATAGATTCTATAAACGGATAGCCCATTAATATACCGTTTCTGATAAACGTAAAACCGGATAATTTCATATTTTTATATAGTATAATTTTAATATATATACTATCTATATATATTTACTTATCTATTTTTAATTTTATATTTAATCTAATTCTAATTCTAATTCTAATTTTGGTTTTGGTTTTGATTTTATATTTAATTATTTTTAATTTTATATTATATTGAGTTTTAGTTTTGATTTTGTATTTAATTATTTTCGGTTTAATATTTATATTATATTATCATATCTTTAGCTCTTTCATAGCATCCGTCAGGTCATACAATTCAATATTGCCCATGCAATCAGGATAATCGTTTTTTAAAAAACCTTCTTTATTGCATGTATTTAAAAAACAATGATAACAATCTGTTTTTTTATCTATAACATAGCTCCTGTCATTCTCAGGACCGCATATTGCCGGGTCTGTTGAACCGAAAAGCGCTATTAAAGGCGTATTGATAGCCGATGCAAGATGCATTACTCCATTATCCACCGCAACTACCAGCTTAGAGATTTTAATTAACCCTCCAAGCACATAAATATTAGTAATACCGGTTAAATTGACGGTTAATTTCTTATTGCTTATCAGCCGATAAATTTTATCGGCAAGCGGAATATCTTTTTTTGAACCTGTAATGAGCACATAATAGCCTAATTTATTGAGATACTCGGCAAATAAAGAAAAAAGTTCGGGGTTGGCTTCTTTTGAACTTCTTGTTGAACCCGGGGAAAACATAACAATTTTATCGCCGACGGCATCGGCGGTATCAATATTTGAATCTTTCAGCAGATTTATTGCCGTTTTGATATCTTCTTCAGCAGGAATATATATAAGCTGTCTTGAATTATATTTCTCCGTAATTGAAAAAACACCAATGAATTTTAACGCTCTGTCTATATTGTGAATTTTTTTATCATTCTTTATTTTATAGTTATAAAATAAAAATGTTTTAAAATTGCTTATTCCGATTCTTTTTTTTGAAATAAAAAAAGACAGCAGCGCAAATTCGAAAGATGATAAAAAATTTATACACGCATAAAAATTATATTTTTTCAATTCTTTATATAGGTTATAAAGATATAAAATATTTGCTATGCCTTTATGTTTTTTTCTTTCAATAACTTTGAAAACATCCGGATTCCTGTATAGCAGCGGTGCTGCTGTTTCAGAAACCAGCACATAAATATTGGCATCCGGAAACTTTAATTTCAAGGCTCTTATCGCCGGGGTCAGCATAAGCACGTCGCCTATATAATTTAATCCGAAAATAAGTAAGTTTTTTGTCTGCATATTATATTAATTATATATATAATTCTATATTTTTGTTAAACATTAAATAAATTATTTTTTCCTTAAAAAATTTAAAAAATATTCCTTAGTCTTATTTTTTACTTCGTTATTAAAAAACAAGTTTAGTTTAAATATATAAAAAATAAATTTGCTTTTATATAAATAGAGCTTATAATTTTTTCTCTTTATTCCTAAAAATCTTTTTTTATATTCCTCTCCTCCTTTTAAAAAGTCAAATTCCGAATATTTTTTATCTATTGCTTCATTAATATTATAATAGGTCAAAACTATACCGGGATGCAAATCGGAATATTTTGTGTCAAAACCGGGCAGATAGACTTGTCTGTTCCCTGCATAATCAAAACAAACGGCGGCTGATATAAATTCATTATTATATTTTAAAAATGATAGGGCTAAAATATTGCTTTTAAAAAGGCTGCCGAATATTTCTTTAAAAAATGATTTTATTGTGCTGTTGTTGAAAACTCCGCCGTGTCCTTTCTCGTTCCAACGTTTTTGATGCAATTTAAAAAAATTATCTAAAAGCAAATCTAATGAATTACTGTCTATATTTTCAGGACTGATATATTCAACTGATTTTTTTTTAGCTTTTTCAACCCTGCTTAATATATTATATCTCTGTTTAGAATTAAACTGCTTCATATATGCGTCTATCCCATCCGGTAATTTTATATAATAACAATCGCCGCTTTCTTTATATGTTAAAGAATAGATTGCCTGCTTATATTTATAATTATATTGATACTTATGTTTATTATCGTTATTTGTATTATCTTTATTTGTATTATCTTTATTTATATTTCCAAGCAATAATTCTGACACCTGTTTTAAAAATATTATATTTGCTATATGATTTTCCTTAATTGCGGTTAATATCTCTATAACAATATCTTCAGAATTTGACTGTTTATGAATAATAATATCTAAATAATCGGAAAAATCATGGCTTATAAACATTACTGCTTTAAAAAACAAGAAAAAACTTTTGATAAAAAATGGCGCTATGGCTTCAATTCTATTATTTTTGTCATAAATACATACAATAAAAAGGCTATTTCTTTTTTTGCCGTCTAAAAAATATTTAACCCATAAATATATCCAATCATATGTTAGAAATACATTGTTGTTCCTGCTTTCCTGCAGAAGCACATCCCATTCATCTTTTAAATCTTCCAGTTCTTCTATATTTCTTATAATTTTTATCATTAATTAAATTTATTAATATTAATATAATAAATATTTTGTTTATCTTACGTTTCCCTTTTGTTTGTCTTGTTTATCTGAAATTAATTTAAAAACATCGCTTACGCAGATTTTTTTCATACATAATGCGTATGTTTCTAAATTTACATTTGATTCTATATTTAAATTCAACTTATTAATACCCGAATCAAAAACTTTATTTATCTCATTTATATTGTTAACATAATTGATATTAATGCTGCCGTTATTATCGTCATTATTCCTGTCATTGACATCTATGCCCCTCTTTCCGTTAACGTCTGAACTTACGCCGGTATTTGCATCTGCATTAATATTATTAATATCGGCAGCGGATTTGGCATTGGTTTGAACAGAATTCATTTCTTTTTTATCTTCTTTTTTATCTGCTAAAATACATGATTTCCTAAAACAGGGTGAGCAAATAAGACCGCTTTTTAAAATTTTAATATTATCTTTTCCGATAGGTCCTGTCAATTCAGCACTTGTCGGTCCGAACAGCGAAATTATTTCAGGACCGTTTTCTACGCTTGCCGCTATATGCATAAGCCCGGAATCCCCTGTTATAAAATAATCCATTTTTGCGATTAGCTCTTTTGCCTGCATCAATGTAGTTTGCCCTGTTGCATCTGCAATTAGTTTATATGCCGTATCTGCCGTGCTTGCAGCTGTACTTGCGCCTGCAAAATTACTGCGTAAAATACTTATTATATTTTTAGCTGAAATTCCATCTTCCTTGCCGCCGAATATTACAATTCTGGCGTCATATTTTCTTAAAATTAATTCAGAAAGTTTGGCAAAATACTCGGCAGGCCATTTTTTTGTAGCCCACGCTCCGCCGGGATTAATTCCGACAAAGACGGTATTTTTAACGGTATTGTGAGCGGAACTGAATTTTTCTGATATAAATTTGTTTGCAAACTCTTCATCTGCTTTATTTGTTTTGAATATCGGCTTTATACTATCAAGAACGGCTCCTCCCGATGATGCTGCAAGATATAAATAAAATTTTGCCGCATGCTCCGGCTTCCTTCCTTTTCTGTTAATTTTTTTATTGGATAAAAAACCAAGATTTGCATATTCTTCAACATATCTTTCTTTTGCGCCGCTTAGAAAGGCAAACAAAGATGTTCTGTCAACACCCTGCAAATCCACAGACATATCGTATTTATCAGATTTGAGGGTCGCTATCAGTTTTAAATAATCCTTTAATCTATAATTTTTCTTATCAATAACAATTACTTTATTTATATTTGGATTTAATAAAGCTATATCCTTTGACTTGTCCTCTATTAACCAGGTTATAAAACTTTCAGGATAAGCTCTTCTTATTGATTCAATGGCGGGGGTTGCAAGCAGACAATCTCCGATTGAACTTAGCTTAATAATCAGTATATTTTTAATATTTTGTTTTTCCGTCATATTGTGAATAAATTAATTAATAAATTAATAAAAATAATAAATAAATTAATAAAAATATTTTACTTTGAATATTTTCCTTTTAAATTTAAAAAAATCCGTGTTGTGCCTTATAGCTACTCTTCTTAACGCAAAAAAATCGGCATTATTCCTTATTATACCTGTTTTAGTTATAACTGCGCCTTCAAATCCGGCTTTTGCGACTAATTTTTTTACATTTTCGTTGTAATCGCCGTAAGGATAGGCAAAAAAATTAATATTAATATTTAATTTTTCTTCAAGAATTTTTTTTGAATCCGAAATTTCTTCATAAGCATTTTTCTCTGAAATCATAGTTAAATGCGGATGCGTTCTTGTGTGCGCTCCAATTTCTATACCGGCTTTTATCATCTCCCGAAGTTCATCCGGCTTGAGCATGTCATCTTTAATTTCTCCGTTTTTAATATCCCAGACGTTGACATCTCCTATTAAATCTGAAACCATAAAAACGGTTGCATTTACATTATTATTTTTTATAATTTTTAGTCCTTTTGTATAAATAGACCTTGAACCGTCGTCGAAAGTTATTGATACAAATTTATTTTTTTCATTTTTGGATGCATCCGCGGCAAAATTATAATTGCCGGAGTCTGAACTTAAATTATTCAAGTCGGGATAATATTCATTATCATAAAGCTGTTTCATTTCGCTGAGCGTCAAAAAAACATATCCTTTATTTTTTAAATATTTAATCTGTTTGTCAAAATTTTTTTCGCTGACATATAGCCCCGGGAATTTGGCTTTTTCCGGATAATCACCTATTTTATGGTAAAGCAAAATAATAAACTTTCTTTTAAAATAATTCATTATACTGAAAATTAGCGTTTAAATAAAAATTGCGTTAGTGTATAATTAAATAAGAAGTTACAAAAAATAAAATAGCAAAGTAAACTTACTGTCTGCAAAAGCTAAAAAGTGCAGCAAACAAACGGTACTGGCACATAAAAAATATCATCCGATATATAAAAAAATAAATATTATGACAAAAAAAACAAATACGTACGCAAATATAATCGCAGCCGCATCCGCAAATACAAATAAATACGCTGAGACCGGCATGACCGGCACAACAACTGCTGCAGCTAAAATAGCGACAACTGCAGCTGCAAACACTGCGAATAAAGCGGTCAAACCTTCATTGTCGATAGTAATTCCGGCTTTTAATGAAGAAAAACGGATAAAATATACAATATCAAAATTACGAACTTTTTTAAAGCTAAAAAAATTCGACTATGAAATTATTGCAGTTGACGACGGGAGTACCGACAATACTATTAATGCGTTAAAAGATATTTCAAATTCAGATTTAAGAATCATCACAATTACAAAAAGCGGTAAAGGCGCCGCTGTTAAATCAGGAATACTTGCGGCAAACTATGAATATATCTTTTTTATGGATGCGGATTTATCAACCGATGAACAGGAAATATCAAGGTTTATAAATATATTTAAAAATGAACCTGATGTTGATGTTATAATAGGCTCAAGGTATTTGCCGGAAAATTCTACGATTATTCAGCCGCCGTTTAGAAATATGGTCGGAAAAACATTCAGTTTGTTAAAATCGCAATTGCTAGGCCTGAACTATTACGATTCGCAATGCGGGTTTAAAGCGTTCAGAAAAGAAGCGGCGCAAAAAATATTTTCAAAAGTAACCGTTAAGGGCTTTTCTTTTGACGTTGAAGTACTTTATATCGCGGAATTAAATAAAATAAAGGTTAAAGAAACAGGGGTAGAATGGTGCCATAGGACTGGAGGCCATGTAAATATTATGATTGACTCAATCCCTATGATTCTTGATTTATTTAAAATATACCTTAAAAAAAATTATTACCTGAATCAATAATAATAAACCTATGTGTATATATATATTAAACCTTAGTCAGCCATTTACTATATTTCTTATTTTCTCCTTTGACAATTTTAAAAAACATGTCCTGCAGTTCTAAGGCAACATTACCTGCCTTTCCTTTACCTATCTTTCTGTCGTCAATTTCCCTTACAGGAGTAATTTCTGCAGCAGTTCCCGTTAAAAAGACCTCGTCTGCAATATACAATTCATCCCGGGTTATTCTCTCTTCCTTTACGGGTATTTTCATCTCATTCTGAATAACTTCTATTACGCCGTCTCTGGTAATTCCGGGCAAAACTGACGACAACGGCGGGGTTTTAATATATCCGCCTGAATAAATAAAAATATTTTCTCCGCTGGCTTCACACACAAAACCTGAAGTATCAAGCATTATTGCTTCATCATATCCTGCAGCTACAACTTCTTTTTTAGCAAGTATCGAGTTTATATACTGACCGGTAGATTTTGACATACCCATGAAAGTATTTACATGAAATCTTGCATAAGAAGAAACTTTTGCCCTTATGCCGCCTTTTAATGCTTCTTCTCCGAGATAGGCTCCCCAGACCCATGCAGAAATTGAGACCTTTACGTCGTATTCTTTAATAAAAATACCTAATCCGCCGCCGTCTCCGATATAAACTATAGGCCTAATGTAGCATTCTTTAAATTTATTGACTTTTACCAACTCGACAACAGCATTAAAAATCTCTTCTTTTGAAAAAGGGACCGTAATTTGAAGAATATGGCTTGAATTAAATAGTCTGTCTATATGCTCTTTTAATCTGAATACGGCAGAACCGCCATGCGATGTTTCATAGCAGCGAATGCCCTCAAAAGCGCCAAGCCCGTAATGCAAACTATGAGAATTTACCGAAATATTTGCGTCGCTGTAATCAACAAATTTTCCGTCCATCCAAACTTTAGAGCCGTTGAATGGAGAAATTCCTTTGGTCTTAGCAGTTTCAACATCGCTGTTTTTCTGAGCCTTAGTTGCCGTTTTTGCCATGATTATTTTCCTATTTTTCTCAAATAAATTTTATTTTATTATAAAAATATTTTTATTAATGTAATACTTTCCGCCATACGCCGTACTTCGGTTGCACTTACTGAGTTAATTTATTTTGTTATAAATTATAATTATAATTTTTGATTATAATTGTTAATTAAATAGTTATATATTTATCAGTAATCATTGCTTATCAGTAATTCCAATTCATGAATACAAATATAACAGTTTTATAATTTTTTGTAAATAGCGAATTTTAATTTTTTACATTCCTGAACAGTTCGGCAATCGATTTATTATATGGAGACTTAGCTATACCTTCTTCCGTTATAATTGCGGTGATATACTTGTTGGGAGTAATATCAAATGCATAATTCAATACATCGACGTTTTCAGGAGCTATTTTTTTCCCAAACACGGCAGATACCTCTTTTCCGTCTCTTTCCTCAATCGGAATTTCTTCCCCTGATTTAATATTCAGGTCAATTGTGGAAAGAGGAGCGGCGACATAAAACGGTATATTATTTTCTTTTGCAAGAACGGCAACCTGATATGTGCCTATTTTATTAGCAACATCCCCGTTTGAAGCTATCCTGTCTGCGCCTACTATCACTCCGTCAATCATTCCTTTCCGCATCAGCAATCCGGCAGAATTATCCGCAATAAGAGTAACAGGTATATTATCGCTCATAAGTTCCCATGCCGTTAATCTTGCGCCTTGCAGAAACGGTCTCGTTTCATCGGCGATGACTTTAATTTTCTTTTTGTCTTCTATGGCGGCTCTTATAACGCCAAGCGCGGTGCCATAACCGGCAGTGGCTAGCGCCCCTGCATTACAATGGGTTAAAATTGTAGAACCGTCATTAATTAGCGATGCGCCAAATTTGCCCATTTTTTTGTTTATTTCAATATCTTCGTTATAAATTTTTACAGATTCTTCTCTTAATTTTTTTAATATATTACTTATGTTTTTTTCGCTGATGACAATTTTTTTCATTTTTTTTATTGCCCATTCTAAATTAACGGCGGTGGGTCTTGCCTTAAACATCTCATCGCATATCTTTAAAAATTTTGTCTTAAACTCTTTATAATCACGAGTATCGTCATCGCTATTATTATTGCTGCTGCTATAATTGATTATTGTTTGAGTGTTATTTGATGTCTTGCAGTCATTTTTTTTATTGCCGCTGCTGCATTCAACGTCGCGCTCAGCATTAGTGCCGCGGCTGTCGCTATTTTTGCCGCTGCTTAAAACCCCCATTTTTGCGGCAATATCTTTAGCGCCTATATATAGCCCGAATGCTGCCGAAACACCTATTGCAGGAGCGCCCCTGACGACCATTTTTTTAATTGCGCCGATTACATCTTTATATGTTTTTAGCTTTAGATAGATAACTTTATCTGGAAGTTTCCTCTGGTCTATCATTTCTACAATATCATCGTCCGTGAGTTTTAAAGTATAAAAAGACATCGCGACACCCTCCTCCTACCCATTATATAATTTCTATAACTTTTCAAGCTGTTTTTTTAATATTTCGTTTACTTTTTGCGGATTTGCCTTTCCTTTAGCTTTTTTCATTGCAGCGCCTACAAAAAATCCAAAAAGTTTCTCTTTGCCGCCGAGATAATCGGAAAGTTCTTTTTGATTTTCTTCTAATACCTGCTTAATTATATCTTCTATACCTTTATCATCGGAAACCTGAGCTAAATTTAAACTGAGAATGATTTCCTCGACTGTCTGAATATTCCCGTTTTTACCATTTTCTACAAGTTGATATAAAACTAATCTTCCGCCGTTTCTATTGATTTTTCCGTCTTCGACCTGCATTATCATATCAAGAAAACATTTCCTGTCTTTTATTATTTCTTCCATTTTAAAGTTAATCAAATCTTCATTTATAATCTTTTCGGCAGGAATAGAATTTTCATCAGGCTGCGCTGCTCTTTCTTGAGCGTGTTCATTATTATCCGCCGCACACCTTTTCTTTAATTCTAACATCCATTCATTTATAATCCAGTTTGCAATTTTTTTTATGTCAATTTTACCGTTATTTATCTTAACCAATTCGTCAAAATCATTCGCAACATCCTTATATTGCGTCAAGACCTCTGCGTCGTATTCAGACAGAGCATAGTCGTTAATATATCTTTGCCGCTTCGCTTTAGGAAGTTCGCCGATAGAATCTTTTATCTCCTGAATAAATTCGTCGGTTAGAATAAGAGGCGGCAGATCAGGCTCTTCAAAATATCTATAGTCGTGAGCTTCTTCTTTTCCTCTCATTGATTCAGTTTTTCCTGTTTTGGAATTAAATAATAATGTTTCCTGAATAACTTTACCGCCGCCTAGAATGAGTTCTATCTGCCTGTTGATTTCATATTCTAACGCTTTTTCGACAAATTTGAATGAATTAACGTTTTTAACCTCCGTTCTGGTGCCCAGTTCTGTATCGCCTTTCTTTCTGACCGATACATTGGCGTCGCATCTGAAACTCCCCTCTTCCATATTTCCGTCTGATATGTCAAGATAGACTATAATATCTCTGAGGTCTTTCAAATAGGCAACCGCTTCTGCCGGAGAGCTTAAATCCGGTTCTGAAACTATTTCGGCAAGAGGCGTTCCTGCCCTGTTTAAATCTACAAAAGAATTAGAACCGGTGTGTATCAATTTTCCGGCATCTTCTTCAATATGAAGACGGTTTATTCTTATCTTCTTTTCCATGCCTCCGCCGATATCGATCATTAAATATCCGTTTGATGAAACAGGGTCTTGGAACTGCGAAATCTGATAACCTTTAGGCAGGTCCGGATAAAAATAATTTTTTCTTGCAAATAGACTTCTTTGATTTATATGTAAATTAATAGCAAGAGCCGCCTTAACAGCTAGCTTAACCGCATTAAAATTTATAACCGGTAGACTTCCCGGTAACGCTAAACATACCGGACATACTAAAGAATTAGGCTCTCTTCCGAACACATTCGGACATGAACAAAACATCTTCGTATTGGTTAAAAGCTGAGTATGAACTTCAAGACCTATAACCGCTTCAAAAGAATTATCTATATATTCCATTTATTTTATTTCCTCTTATTTTGTTTTATAATTAGATTATGATAATTCAAATTGACTGCAATGTCAAACAGTTGTATGATAATATAATTGTTTTATAATTGGGTATAATTAGGGACAGACATCAAATATTCGACATACATAAAAAATAAGGAATAGTTATATGACATCTTTAAATAATCTTACAATTCACGAACTGCATGAACTTTTAAAAAACCAGGAAACAACAAGCGCCGAGATTACTAATAATTATCTTGAAAAAATAAAACAAAAAGACGTTTTGCTTAATTCCTATCTTTACGTCGATTATACCGGCGCAGCTGCACAAGCTGAACAAACCGACGAATATATTAAAAAAATTAAAAACTCCACTAATTCGGATTTTCCTTATTTAACAGGCATTCCTCTATCAATTAAAGATATATTTTTAATGAAAGGTAAAAAAACGACATGCGCCTCAAAAATATTAGAAAATTTTATAAGCCCTTATGATTCAACAGTTACAAAAAAATTAAAAGAAAATAATTTTGTTTTTCTTGGTAAGTCCAATATGGATGAATTTGCCATGGGTTCTTCCACTGAAAATTCTGCTTTTAAAACTACTAAAAATCCATGGGATATTAAAAGAGTCCCCGGCGGTTCAAGCGGAGGTTCCGCAGCAAGCGTCAGCGCCGATTTATGCGCCGGTTCGTTTGGAACGGACACAGGGGGTTCAATCAGACAGCCGGCTAGTCTCTGCGGTGTAGTCGGTTTAAAACCCACTTACGGAATGGTATCGAGATACGGCATCGTAGCATTCAGTTCTTCTTTAGATCAGGCTGGTCCCATTGCCAAAGACGTCCTAGATTCTGCAATTTTACTTGACGCCGTAGCCGGCTTTGACGGGTTTGACCAGACATCAAGAAAATTTAAAATCAAAAAATATTCGGATATTGTAAAAAAAGCCGACAAATCAAAAATAAAAGGTTTAAAGGTCGGCATTCCAAAGGAATTTTTATCGGAAGGATTAGACAACGAAATATTGTCTAATATTCAGGAAATAAAAAATAATTTGAGAGAACTTGGAGCGGAAATAGTAGAAATTTCACTTCCAGATACGGCGTACTCTATAGCGGCATACTATGTTATAGCAACAAGCGAGGCAAGCTCAAACCTTGAGAGATATGACGGAATAAGGTACGGCTTGCGTTCTGCCAAAAATAGCCCTGGCAACGATATTAATAGCCCTATCGGTCTTAGCAATCTTGATAATCTTAATAATGGCAGTCCCGCCAATCGCACAAACCTTGAAGAAATTTACATAAATTCAAGAACGGCAGGATTCGGCAATGAAGTTAAAAGAAGAATTATGCTTGGAACTTTTGCGCTTTCCGCAGGATATTACGACGCATATTACAAAAAAGCAGCCCTCATAAGAAAACTTATTATTAAAAATTATAAGGATGCTTTTGGCAAGGTTGACTTGATAATCGGTCCTACTTCGCCTACCGCCGCTTTTTTAATCGGAGAAAAAGCTAATGACCCTCTAAGTATGTATCTTTCCGATATATACACCATATCGGTAAATCTTGCTTATTTGCCGGCTATGTCTATACCGTCAGGTATTACAGGCAAAAATAATCCAAACGGCGCAGGACTGCCCATAGGATTGCAGATTATTGCTCCGTGGTGCTCTGAAGACAAAATGTTAGAAACCGCTAAAATCATAGAAGATATGGTTGATTTTAGAAAGAAATATCAGCCGGATTTAAACTTTTAACGAAAACTCATCTTCATCGTCTGTCTTCGATTGAAAAATTAATTAATAATGATAATATTTAAAAAATATTATTATTATTCAATAATCGGCGGAACTACAAAATAGCCGAATTTTGAGCCGGGAGCATCGGATTCAAATTCAGGAGAATTTTCTTTTACAATCTCGTAATCAAAACTTAAGTCTTTTTCGGAAGTCTCGTCGTTTCTGTATGCGCCAAGTTCAAATTTTGTTTCAACTCCAGCGGCAATAAGATTTTCATAATCCATTTCTTCAAGAATATCTGTACGCTGCACTTTTGAAGTATCGGCGCTTGAAAGAACGTTTATATAATCTAATATTTTACTTAATTCAGTTTCATATACTGCGGCATCATCTTCGCTGAAACTAAGCTTTGCAAGTTTCATTACATGCTTTATGTTAATATTTGCGCTCATTATACAACCTCCTTCGTCTTACTGATTAATAAAAAAATTAAAAAACTAAAAATAACCAATGACATTAGTAATAGCTGATGATAACTAAGAATAACTCATTATAACTAAAATAACTTATAATAACTAAAAATAACTTAAAATATAATAACTAAAAATAACCGGCAACTGAAAATGAAAAGCGTCTTTTTTCTGTTCTAATAATCGTAATCGTCTAATATTTCTTCCATGCAGCTTTCAGGTATCTCGGATAAAAATCTTGAAGGTATGTTATAACTGAAATCCCTGCCAAGTTTTCTTCTTTTTGAAAGCGTCAGATACAATTTCTCTTTTGCCCTTGTTATACCCACGTAGCACAGTCTTCTTTCTTCTTCTATTGCCGACTGGTCCATAAGCGATCTTGAATGCGGAAAGGTATTTTCTTCCATTCCGGTAAGAAACACTACCGGAAATTCTAATCCTTTAGCGCTGTGCAGCGTCATCAGGGAAACAAATGAGTTATCTGAGCCCATGCTGCGGCTTCCGTCGGATAATTTTCCGGCATTGTTTATTTCGTCATTTATGGCGCTCTGGTCTAGAAAATCGGTAATGTCTTCAAACTCCATTGATGCAGTTATCAGCTCTTCTATATTTTCTATCCTGTTCTGATTCATTGCATTATTGTCGTCGTTTGTTTTATTTGATAATCCTTTG
This sequence comes from bacterium, assembly GCA_021794475.1. GTDB lineage: Bacteria > SZUA-79 > SZUA-79 > Acidulodesulfobacterales > Acidulodesulfobacteraceae > Acididesulfobacter. The sequence goes on from JAJYQS010000020.1 coordinate 22,157, forward strand.
AGCATGGCTTCGTATCCGGATTCTTTATAGATAAGATTAATAACAGATGCCGCATTTAATATGCCGTCTCCGCTTTCGTTATATATATAAATCTCTTTATTTATATTAATAGCGCCGCCGTCATCTTCACCGCCGATGCCAAATACATTTTCTTTTTCTTTTACTGAATCGTTCTTTGAGAAAATCAGCATCCTTGCTTTTTCTATCAAATCAAAATAATTTTTTATATTCTTAATCTTAGATTTTAGAATAACGTGAAAGAGACCGGCCTTGTACGATTCTAATATATCCATATTATTCTGCCGTGCAGTTTCTTCCATGTTTTTAATAGTTTTTTCGCCTATGCCTATAGGCACAGCCTGAACGCTTCTTTCAAAATTGATTGTATCTTTCGGAT
>JAJYQS010000050.1 GCA_021794475.1 bacterium
GCAACAGAATTCATATAAATTCTAGGAGGAAAAAACATATAGCCGTCTTTCGTCCCTGTTCCGCTAAAAACCGGTATAGGCATGTGCGGGGTTGCAAGATAAGGCTGATATTCCATGCGCGAAGCATTATAGTGGAATGTTAATTTTGGCAGCATACTCGCCGCCATACTGTTTAAATTTGCTTCGGCAGCTTTAATCCGCTCGACGGCGCTCTTTATCAGATCGCTGTTTTTAAGAGCTGCTTTGATAGCCATTTTTAGCGTAAAACGCCTATCCGTTTTTAAATTTTTTATATTGCTTAGTTCTATGCGCTTAGTTTGTTTAATGTGCTTAATATATTTAATGCGTTTAATATGCTCGGTGCGTTTGGTATGGTTTAGTATTTGCCCTTGTATGCTTTGCATACTTTGATTTTTAACGCTGCCCGCATAAACCGGAATTATACGGATTATATTAATAAATAAAACTGAGAGAAGCAAATATATAAAAAACATTTTTAATGCAGGCATTTTCATTTTTTTTATTGCCGACCTCATTTTAAACGCTATACCATTTAAAAAATTTAATAAAATTAAGATTAATTTAAGATTAAAATAAATTAAAAACATAGATACAAATAAAATAAATATAGACAAATTAAATATATAAACAAATATAAAAAAATATTTATTAAGCATCCAATAAAATAAATACAGACAAATTAAATATATAAATAAATATTTATTAAACATCTAATAATTTATATTTTATATTATAATTTTTAAATGTCAATATTAAATTTTTTTTATATATAAAAAATTATATATTTGTATATTCATATATTATTTTATCGCTGTTTTTTTAAATCAACTTGATTTCAGATATTTCAGTTTGCGGTAAATATAATTTTATAATATAATTGCTTATAACGTATTATTTTGATAATAAAAATTTAATAGTAATAATTTAATTTAACTTAAGTTAAGTTAAGTTAAATTAAATTAATTTAGGCTGACTGTATTTTGCTTTACGCTAAATAACATACAAATATAAAACAAAGAAAAAATGGATAGCATAGATAGCAATGAAATTAGAACCGGCAACGGCGATAAAGATGAAATTGAAACAAAAGAGCAAAATACAGCTGAAAACAATACTGTCAATAATAACACCGCTGAAAATACCGTTAAAATTAAAATAGATACAGAGGCGGCAGCTGATGCGGCATATAATAATTACAATTATTATACAACAGCCGATGAAAACAATATTTCAAAAGTTTCATTACTAAAAGATTTTAATATTATCATAGAAGCCGTTAATGCTGCAAAACAGGGGATAATTATCGCAGACATAACTCAGCCCGACCAGCCTTTAATTTTTGCCAATCCCGCTTTTCTTCGTCTTACAGGCTATCCGTTAAATGAAATAATCGGAAGAAACTGCAGATTTCTTCAGGGTAAAGATACCGACCGTGACGCTGTTGACAAAATTCGGAAAGCTATTGAAACAGGAAGTGAAATAACTATAACGCTGCTAAATTATAAAAAAGACGGCACGCCGTTCTGGAATGAACTGCACTTATCTCCGGTTAAGGATGGAAATGGAGAAGTAACACATTATATAGGCTTGCAGTTAGATGTAAGCAAAGAATTAGAAATGCGAAGACAGCTTGAAGTAGCCGCCGTTAGCGACGCTTTAACAGAACTGCCTAACCGTAAAGCGCTTGAGGAGCATTTGACTCAAGCCGTCGAGAGAGCGAATCGTAGCGGATTAGCGCTTGGCGTCGGTTTCATAGATATTGACGATTTTAAGCTTATTAACGATACTTATGGGCATCAAGCGGGAGATAACTTTCTCAAGACTATTGCTAAAAGGATAACTCTTAACATACGCAAGGTAGATTATGCCGCCCGTATCGGCGGCGATGAATTTATAGTGATTTTTGAAAATATTAATAAAGATAATATTGATGAACTTAACCCGCTTCTTGAAAGGCTTCACGACGCTATTTCCGAACCGGTTGTAGTAGCTGAGGGTATTATTGTTAACGAAGAAGCCAGCATGGGTTTGGTCGTATGTTTCGACGGAAACTGTAATGATACCGCCGAAATAATGCGTAAGGCCGATTATGCGCTATATGCCGCAAAATCAGCCAAAGCTAACAGAAAAACGTGGTGGGTGCTTGCCGATGAAGCAATTCCCGCGGTAGATATTGCCAAAGAATATATTGATACACCATATGGCGAAGAAGTTGCACGTCTGTTAATACCGGCTAAAAATAAATTGTTGGATATAAAAGATGAATTTATAGAACTATTTTACGACTCTCTGGCAATTTCAGACGGACCTAAAGAAGTGCTTTCCGAACTGACTAATGAAGAATTTGCCCGCCTTAAATTAGAGCAGGGCAATCATTTTGAGAAAATGATAGACCCTTATTTGAACATGGAAGAGCACAAAAAAATAGCAGATGCAGCCGGTATTATACATGTGGGCAGCGGTGTAGAAATAGACTGGCTGATAAAGTCATATGACCTTTATTTAAATATTCTGCAGCATAATCTAATGGGTTCTATAAGAATGAGACCTGCTATTTCTATAATCTCAAGAAGGCTCACTTTAGATGCGCGCTGGCAGATTGAAGTATATAAAGAGCTTGAAAAAGAAAGAAATGCGGCATTTAAAAAAATAGACGACTTAGTCTGGAAAGCGATAAATTACGGCGAGCTTATAGAAGGAGCAGTCAATATACTTAGCGGGTTAAAAGAGATTTGCGGAGTCGTTATAGGAAGAACAGACGCTCAGGGAATATTCAGGGCGGAAGCTATAAGCGGCAAACCTATTGAGACTTATTTTACGGAATTAGATAACGGTATCGGCAAACCTGTCATGCGCGACTCAGGACGTCCCGAAGGTCAGGGAAAAATTGGAGAAGCTTACCGGACAGGCGAAATTCAAATTGTTGCAAATTATATAAAAGATAAAAAAGTATTATTGTGGAAGGATCTATATAAATCGCTCAATGCAAAGTCAGCCGCTATGGTACCGTTAAAATTAGACGAAGAAGTATTTGCCGTGCTTGTAATATTTGTTCCTTTCGTGGGAGGATTCGGCAGTCCGGCGCATAAAGAATTCTTAAATTATCTACACCATATAATTTCTCTCGGGCTTGAAAAATTAAAAACATCGGTTGATTTACCGGAGGTGCAGAGCGTATCTCGGCGTGGTATTCACCGTAAACTCTTACACGGCGGCGGTTTAGTAATGTATTATCAGCCTGTTATTAGCCTTAAAACAGGAGAGTTTGTGAAGATAGAAGCCCTTGCGCGCTTAAAGAACGGCGATGCAGTTTTGTCTCCAGGTCAGTTCCTGCCTTCTTTCAAGGCGGAATGTCTTTATGAGCTTTATAAGAAAGGATTAGAGCTTATGTTTGAAGATTATAAGCTTATGCTTAAAGAAAACATAAATGTAGACGTAAGCATTAATCTTCCGGCTTACGGTCTTATAGATAAAAGATATGCGGAAATTACAAAAAAAATTATTGACGACGCTAAAATTTTTGATACCGGCAGTTATGCGGAAGATATTCTTACAAAAGACCTCAATATAAAAGATAACGAAGAAATCAATGAAGTCAATAGCAAAAACAAATCAACTAATGTTTCAACCCATATAAGCGATAAAAAACGCTCCGGCAAGTTATGGATTGAGCTTCTTGAAAGCGACGTTCTTGAGCTTAACGATATTGAAAAAAAATTTAAACCTTGGCTCGAAATGGGAGTTCATTTTGCCGAAGACGACCTCGGCTCCGGATACAGTTCGCTTCTGCGTCTGAGGCAGCTGCCGTTTGAACTTGTAAAAATAGACCAGGGTTTAGTGAGAGGTGCTCATCATGACCCGTTAACCGTCATGGAACTTATAGCTCATCTTACCGATTTAGCACAGGCATTAGATAGAGTAGTCGTCGTTGAAGGATTAGAATGCAGAGGATTAATAGAGGCGGCGACTATTCTCGGGGCTGATTTCGGACAGGGCTACGCTATTGCTAAGCCTATGCCCGTTGAAGATCTGATTGCATGGGCGCATAATGCGGCTAAGGACGGCGCCGATTATTATAATTATTCAAATTTATCTATTTTATCTTTATCTAGCTCAAGTCCAAATGCAGGTTTGGGTGCAAGTTCAGATTTACCTTCAAGTTCGGAATTAAATTTAATGTCAAGTTCAAACAGTGCTTCTGATTTAAGCAGGGCTTCTAATTCATATAAAATTGCCGATTCAAATAAAAACATAAAGTTAACTAATGACGTAACTGACGCAAACAACGCAAATAAAAATGACGTTAGAATTACTTTTCTGGGAGCGCTTGCAAAACTGCTCCGTTTTGAAAGGCGTTTAAAAGTCGTAGGTATTTCTTCTTTAGATAGCCGCGCTACAATTTCATCAGAGCAGTGCGGTCTTGAAAATTGTATAGACAAATCAAATTTAAAAGGGACTGACCTTGACGAAGCCCATAAGATGCTGCATAATACTGCAGTTAAATATGATATTCACTCTACAGAATATCGTTTAGCACGTGAAAATTTTATAAAATTACTGAAAAAATATCTGCCGATAGATTTAAACGTACAAGTCGATTAATTATATATACTAATTTTACTTATTAATTCTAAATATTAATTTTTTATACTAATTTTGTATATTATTTTTACAAAATTTTTTAATTTGACAATTATAATTAATTTTTGTAAAATTAGTTATATAAAAATATTTTTATATAACGGTACATATAATACAATACATCTGATAAATCATGATTGTCCTTACGCCGCAGGAATATAAAATCATATTTTCCGTTGCTATCTTTCTTTTGACGCTTTTTTTGATTGTCAAAAAACCTTACAATATAGGAATAGGCTACAGCGCAATGATAGGCGCCGTATTAGCCTTTGCTTTCGGGATTATCAAATATGCCGATATTTTTAAAGTAG
>JAJYQS010000081.1 GCA_021794475.1 bacterium
AATACGGCCGAATAATAAAACCATGGCTTGGCATAGAAGCCATAAAAGTAACAAAAAGTTTCAGCAGGCTTTTCGGAATTAAAAATGTAAGCAAAGGTCTTTTAGTTGAGAAAGTTTTTCCAAGGAGTCCTGCGTATAAAGCCGGCATAAGGGCAGGGAAAAGGATAATACAGATGAAAGCTATGGTTTATGTTTTAGGCGGAGATATTATAACCAGAATAAACAATAAAAAGGTTGATTCTTTTTCCAGCCTCGAAAGAATGATTAGCTCTTTCATTCCGGGACAGGTTGTAGTTCTAAAAATACATACAAATAATAAAATTAAATTTATTAAAGTAAAACTTGGTGCTCAGCCGTCTTAAACGAGAAATAATAAAATATGTTTCTGACTACAAGAAAAGATATTAAAGAAATAATAGATGCCGCGGAAAAATATCAAAATATAGGTATTGTAGGATGCGCATCGTGCGCATCTATATGCTTGACCGGCGGTTCCGCGCAGGTCGGGGAAATGGCGCAGGCATTAAAAAAAGAGGGTAAAAATATAACATTTACCATCTCTATCGATGAGCCGTGCGATATGAGAGTGCTAAAAGAAGATATACGTTTTATTGAGGATAATCTCGAACATACCGATGCTATTGTTGTGCTTTCATGCGGAACGGGTGTCCAGACTATAAGCGGGCTTACTAAAAAAAAGGTGATTACAGGAACAAACAGTAAATATATAGCCAAGACTGAGCATATAGGCGAATATAGCCCTTTGTGCCGCGGATGCGATGAATGCAGGTTAAATTTTACAGGCGGTGTGTGCACAATTACGCTTTGTCCCAAAGGATTGCTGAATGGTCCATGCGAAGGGCATAATGGTATTAAATGCGAAGTTGACGAAGAAGCAAATTGTATATTTATGACCTCGTATGCAAATATGAAAAATTTTGGAGAGGAAGAAAATATAGCCCGTATTTTTTCTCCGAGAGATTACAGTATAAAGATTATTAAAAAAAATATTTAAGGATTTACTATATGAATATCATACCTGAAATAGAATCCCCTCTGAGTGAAAATTATATCGATTTTTTAAAAGAATTAAAAATATTATTAAATGGATTTAGCAGAAATAGAACTATTGATATTAAAAATATAATTATTGAACAAAATTTCGGTTTTAACGCAATATTGCTCTGCAAGCTCATATCTGATGAAAATCCTGATACAGCAATAACGTATTCGGTCAATATGAGAGATAAAAACAGGATCGCGCTATTTTCCGACCTTATCACTTTAAATCAGCTCGGGTTAAAAAATATTATAATATCTGAAGGACTGCATCCCGTGAAGACGGTGTTTCATTCTGCTAAACCAGTTTATGATATAGACGTAATTGCGCTCAGTTCTATTATTAAAAAATCTAAGTCGATTAATCATTTAATTGAAAATAATTCAAATAACGATTTGTTAGACAATAATGTTGTTAACACTGAAGATGCTGCATATAATATCGGAAATTTTAATCTTGGCGTTAAAATAGCCGCATCAACCCCTGCGGATATGGTAAAAATAAAAAAACTTATAGCAGTCGGCGCAGATAATTTTATAATTAATTCTTTTACAGATAATATCGGCGCAATTGAGTATATTAAAAAAGAACATAAAAATGTTTTTATACATATTAATGAATTAGAAATAGGAAAAACCTTTAATTCATTGGATGAAGCTTACGCTAAAGCCTTGAATCTTAAAGCAGACGGATTAATTATAAAGATTGTAAGCCCAAAAATAAACATATTAAAAAAGTTGTAATTTGTAATAAAGTATATATGGCAAATTTGTTTGTTGACGGAAAATATGGCGATAGAGGTATAATCCTTGGGAATGAGGCAATTGCAAGAGGGGCGCTTGAAGCCGGAATCGGCTATGCATCAATGTATCCGGGAACCCCGGCCTCTGAAATTATTATTGCATTAGACAAGAATAAAAAAAATATAAAAAATATTTATACCGAATTCAGCTTAAATGAACATATTTCCCTGCACGGAGCAATAGGCGCTTCATGGTCGGGTATCAGGTCTTTATGCGCAATGAAGAATGTCGGTTTAAACGTTGCCAGTGAACCGGCGCATTTTTTGGCATATACAGGGGTTAAAGCAGGACTTGTTCTTGCTATAGGTTCAGACCCGGGAGCTCCCAGCAGTTCTAATGAGCAGGACGACAGATGGTATAGTCTGCATACGTACATGCCTATTATAGAGCCTTCAAATATACAGGAAGCTAAAGATTTTACAAAAAAAGCTTTCGATATTTCAGAACAGTTTTCTTTCGGAATTATACTCATGGCTCCTTCAAGATTGTGCCATAATGCAGGCATATTGCATTTTGGCGATTGTTCGGACAGAGATTTAATATCCGGAAATTTTAAAAGAGATCCTGAAAATTATCTTAATCTTTTTAATCTTGCCGTTAAGAATCATAAAAAATATCTTGAACGGAACGAACTCCTTAAAAAATATGTCTATAATTCTGAATTAAATATGATTATAGACGCGCAAATTAGTTCAACAAAAAGTTCCAGAATAGGTTTTATTTCATCCGGCGTTATATACTCCCATTTGATAGAGGCATTGAATTTTATTAATGCGGATTATTATAAAATTTTAAAATTAGGGATTACTTTTCCTCTGTCGGAAGAACTTATAAGTAAGTTTTTAGATAATTTAGATGAAGTTGTTATTGTTGAAGAGGCAGAAGGTTTTTTAGAATTTCAAATTAAAAAAATAGCTTTCGAAATCGGCTATCATGGAAAAATTCACGGCAAAAATGTATTCAAAGCCTATGGAGAACTGACTATAGACGACGTTATTAAGGGCGTGGCCGGTTTTTTAGGAAAAGCAGCTCCCGAGTATTTTACTGCAGCAGTTAATAAGTCGGAAATTCTTTCAGATAAAATTCCGCAGAGGATGGGAACTTTTTGTGTAGGATGCCCTCATCGCGGCACTATCTATTCAATTTTAAAAGCATCGGGATATTCCAATACCGACTCTAAAGACAGAGATGTTGTCATAGCAGGCGATATAGGATGCTACACTCTCGGGTTATTACCGCCGTATAATGCTATGGATTGGCTAACTTGCATGAATTCAGGATTAAGCATAGGGCAGGCTATCAGTATAGCAGACAAGAGCAAAAAAATAATAGCGTTAGTCGGAGACTCAACTTTTTATCATTCCGGAATACCTGTTCTTATGAACGCAATTCAAAACAATTCAAATATCTTATATATTATTCTTGATAACAGCTGGACTGCAATGACGGGGCATCAGAAAACTCCTTCAACTAAAACGGATATTGACGGAACCCCCATTCCTAATTCTGTTAATTTAAAAGATTTGCTTAAATCGCTTGGCGTTTCGTATATTAAAACCGTTGACCCTAACAGCGTAAAAAGATTCAGCGTTATCATAAAAGAAGCGCTGAAGGAAAAAGGGCTCAAAGTTATAATTGCTAAGCGTGAATGTATTCTTCAGGAAGAAAGAAGAAAAAAAATAAAAAATATTAAATCTAAATTAGAAAATAGTTCTGAAATTATATATGAATTGCAAAAAGAACGCTGCGTTAAGTGCAATGAATGTTTTGTTGAATTGGCGTGTCCTGCAATTCAGTCGGCAAAAGAAAATGGTACTAATAACGGTAAGGAATATTATTTTATAGACCCTGTTTCATGTGTTAAATGCGGCGTGTGTTACGAAGTATGCCCTAACAGCGCTATAAGGAAAGTAGAATTTAATTTGCATCCAACGGTAAATACTGCGATAATGCGATAAATCCTGAATCGCAACTATGCTTTCTTGATAATAAATAAAATAAAATAAAAAGAATTATATAAGATATAATATATATGAAGAGCGATATAAGATATAATATATATAATGTGTAAAATAAATTAAAATATTATAATAATGAAAAAGTTTAATATAGCTATTACTGGTCTTGGCGGGCAAGGAATTATAACTGCAGGCACTATATTAAAAAATGCCGTTCTTGATTCTGTTATGCAGGATGTATCAGGTTCGGAAAGAAGAGGCGGAGCGCAAAGAGAAGGTTACGTGGAAGCATTCGTCAAATATATTTTTTACGACTCAATTGCAGAACTGCAAAATCCAAGAAAAAATATGCACTCTCCTATGATAGCTTCAGGCGATGCCGATGTTCTAATTTCATTGGAACCGTTAGAGACGTTAAGGGCTGCTTCTTATGTCAACAAAAATTCCGTCATTATTTTTAATACAAATCCGCATATTCCTATAAGCGTGCGAATGGGGAAAAATAAATATCCTGAGTTAGACGATATTTTAGAAAGTCTTTACGGCATAACGGACAATGTTTTTTATTACGATTTTAATAAGTTATCTCTAGAAAATTTTGGTTCTATAATATCCTGCAATGTTATCTCCCTTGGGGTTTTATTTGCAAAAACAAATATACCCGTGTCCAAAAACGTGATAGAAAATATACTCTTAAAAGGTTCAAAAGCCAAGGATAATTTGAAAGCTTTTAATATAGGACTGAATTTATAACGTCAATTACGTACGAGGCAGATGCAGGCATTGTTGTAATATTAATAAAATATAGTAAAATATAGATTAAAGTATAAGTAAAGTATTAGCAGTATTAGAAGTATATTAGGGAAGTATATTAGGGAAGTATATTAGATAGATAAATAAAATTATACACACTGTTGACATATCGGAAACATAGGGTAATAACTATAAAATATGAGCGGAAAACTTAAAATATCGGTAGCGAAATATAAAGACAGTTTTGCGTTTAATACGGCAGTTAATGAGTTTTATATTGACAGCGCGTGCGAGGAAGAGCATACAGAGTGTACGTCTGCAGTA
>JAJYQS010000005.1 GCA_021794475.1 bacterium
TAAATATATTAAAACAGGAAGCGTTAAGCATAGGAGCGGAATTAGCAAATCATCGGGATGTTATAACAGGAAAAATTAATATATCGGACGGAATTTTATTCGGTACTTTAGTTCAGCTGCGTATTATTATAAAAAAGATAAGGCATCAGCAATTTGGTCTTAAAGAGCTTTCTTCCGATATTGAAAACATATTGGATGTAGTTAATATTAACGTTGAGCACATTGACCCAAATCATTCTGATTCAAAATTTAAAATATTAAAAACAAATAAAAAAGACATAACGTTAGGAAAAGTTCCTTTGATAATGGGAATTCTCAACGTCACTCCTGATTCATTTTCTGACGGAGGACTGTATTTTAATTTTGAAGATGCCGTTAATAGAGGATTTGAAATTGTAAAGGAAGGAGCGGATATAATTGATATCGGCGGCGAATCTACAAGACCGGGGGCAGATTTTATTGATAGCCAGACCGAAATAGACAGAGTATGTCCCGTAATTAAAAAATTATCTGAAAATATAGATGTTCCTATTTCAATAGATACCAGAAAGCCTGAAGTTGCAAAAGAAGCAATTCTGGCGGGGGCTACTATAGTAAACGATGTTTCGGGTTTGACATATGAACCTGACGATATGATTAATGTCTTAACATCATATGATGTTCCATATATTTTAATGCATTCCAGGGGTAAAAATCCTGAAAATATGCAGATTGACGTAGAACCTTATCACGATGCAGCGTTTGATATTATTCTGTATTTCAGCGAAAAACTATCATATTTAAAATCTAAAGGTTTTGATACTGATAAAGTAATTTTGGACCCGGGTTTCGGTTTTGCAAAATCGGCGGAAGACAATTATGATATTTTAAATTATATATTATCTTTTAAATCACTGAATTTGCCTGTTTTAGCCGGTGTTTCGAGGAAATCTTTTATGAAAAAGATTACGGGCGGGCAAAAAGACGATCTGCTTATCGGCAATATCGCTTTAGCATCTTATCTTACGTTGAAAAATATCGATATTATCAGAGTTCACGATGTAAAACAGACTAAAACGGCTTTAAATACCATTGCAAAATTAAAAGAGAATCTCGTAAGACTTCAATAACTTCAATTTACATTCAACATTAAATTTTATATTAAATTTTTATATGCTTTCCTTATTGCTTCAAAATTTTGGATGGCAGGATATTGCCGATATATTATTTGTAGCTTTTATAATATATCGCATATTAATGCTTATCAAGGGTACAGGAGCATTTCAGGTATTAATCGGACTTATTGTTATCTTTTTAATTTTTTTAATAGCAGTAATTTTAAAATTTTATGCTACTGAATTTATCTTTGGCGATTTTTTAAGTTCAATAATTATCGTTATAATAGTACTTTTTCGGAATGAAATAAGAAAAGCTCTGATTGATGTAGGGAAAAATCCGTTTGCTATTGCCCGCAACAAACTTGAAAAAGTCAGTATTATAGAAGAAACTTCACATGCCGTTATAGAGCTGGCAAATAAACGGATAGGGGCGATAATTGTTTTTGAAAGAAATGTATTTCTTGGAGATTATTTAAAAATAGGGGTAAAGTTAGATTCTTTAATTTCCAAGGAATTATTGATAAGTATTTTTACACAGCCTTCACCGCTTCATGACGGTGCGGTTATTATACAAAAAGGCAGAATTTCTGCCGCTTCGTGCTATCTTCCTTTGTCAACCGATGAAAATATAGACCAGAATTTTGGCACAAGGCATAGGTCCGCTATCGGACTTTCGGAATTAACGGATGCTTTTTCTATAGTAGTTTCTGAAGAAACAGGATATGTTTCGATAGTAATGCCTAAAAAAATTATTAAAATTTCAAATATAGAAGAGCTAAGGGTTGTTTTATTTAAAAATATCTCAGAACAGACTAATGAAAATAAATTATTATTAAAATCAGTTTATGAATTAATTTTTGGTGCCAAGAAAACCGAGGGCGTTAATAAGAACGACGGCAGCGATGATGAATAAAAATTTAAGAAATATAATAAATATAATAAAAGATAATTTCTGGCTCAAATTAATTTCTTTATTTATCGCTATTTTTATATGGATATATGTTATAGGCGGAAAAAAATACGATATTAATTTGCATGCCGGTCTTAAGATATACGCATTGCCAAAAGGGCTTGCCATCAGCAATACTCTGCCAAAAAAAATTATAGTAAAGCTGAGGGGTTCAAAAATTGCATTTATGAAATTAAACAAAAAAATATATTTCAGGATTAACGGCAGTTCCCTTTTAAGTAAAAAAAATACATTAATATTAGGTCAGTCATATTTAAATCTGCCTTCAGGAATAAGGGTTGTAAGGATTTATCCTAAGATAATTCCTGTAATCATAAGCAGAGTCGTCGTAAAGTATATAAAAATTCTGCCTATATTTGAAGGAAAATTTAAAAAAGGCTATTATTTAAAGAATATTTCATTTTTCCCGCAATATGTTAAAATTAAAGGACCTAAAGATATTGTGGATAATCTTTCCGTTATTACGACAAAAAAAATAAATATCAGCAATTTTAAAAACAATGAATCGGTAAGGGTAGAATTACTTGACCCTACAAAATTAATTAAAATTTTATATAACAGGAAAATTAATATAAATCTGATTGTGGGCAGGATTAAAAAAAATGCGTAAATTATTTGGAACGGACGGTGTAAGAGGTATTGCGAACAAAGATCCGCTGACGCCTGAAAACGCTTTAAGACTTGGCATGGCGCTAATATACATTTTAAATTTAAAATCTCCCGGAAAAAAATTAAAAGTAGTTATAGGAAAAGATACGAGAATTTCAGGCTATATATTTGAAACGGCTCTTTCTTCGGGTATTTGCTCCATGGGTTCAGATGTGTATCTTATAGGTCCTATGCCTACTCCGGGCGTTGCGTTTATAACGTCAAGCATGCGGGCAGACGCCGGAGTTGTAATTTCTGCATCACATAATCCGTATTATGATAACGGTATAAAATTTTTTGACAGCAAGGGATTTAAATTTCCTGAAGAGATTGAATATAAAATAGAAGATATTTTTTTTTCGTCTATACTTGATTCAAGCAAACTTAGACCGGTAAATGCTAACGTAGGCAAAGCACACCGAATTGACGATGCAACGGGGAGATATGTAATTTTTGCAAAGCTTACATTCCCAAAATGTTTAACATTAAACGGACTTAAAATTGTAATTGACTGTGCAAACGGCGCAGGATATAAAGCTGCTCCGGAGGTATTCAGCGAATTAGGTGCGGAAGTTATAGTTGTGGCATCAAGACCTGACGGCCTAAATATAAATGAAAAATGCGGTTCCACGTATCCAGAATTTATAAGTTCGGAAGTTCTGAAAAATAAAGCGGACTTAGGCATTGCATTTGACGGAGATGGCGACAGAGCTATTTTTTGCGATGAAAACGGCAGCATTTTATATGGAGATGAGTTTCTTGCTATTTGCGCTTTATATATGAAAAACATCGGAGAATTAAAAAATAACGGAATAGTTACGACGTCCATGTCGAATGTCGCTCTTGAAATATTGATGAAGAAAAACGGCATTAATATAATATATGCCGATGTCGGCGACAGATATATAATGGAAAAAATGGTTGAACAGGGATATAATCTCGGCGGTGAACAATCAGGACACGTTATTTTTTTAGACGATGCAAACACAGGGGATGGGATAATATCCGCTTTAAAACTTTTAACTATTATGATAAGATTAAATAAATCGCTTTTTGAACTGAGAAAGGTTATGACGCCGTTTCCGCAGGTTTTAATAAATATAGATGTTCCGTATAAAAAAAATTTAGATGAATTGCCGGAGTTTAATAAAAAAATTAATTATTATAATAAAATATTAGAGAATAGAGGAAGAATTTTTATAAGATATTCAGGAACGCAAAATTATTTAAGAATTCTCGTAGAAGGTGAGGACGGCGAAGAAATCAAAAAAATAGGGCTTGACCTTAAAGAAGAATTGCTGAAGCATTTTTAATATATTATTTAATATTATTTTGTTTAGTGTATTTTCAATATTTTCATATAGATAACGCATATGCCGTATATACTCATGCTTTTTTATGTTTTATTTAATTTTTTTATATATATATTTTTATATATTTGACAATTATTTATAATCGTTTATTCGGAGGTTTTTGAATTTATATGAAATTAGGCGTTAACATTGACCACATTGCGACCCTCAGAAATGCGCGCGCAGGGGATTTTCCGTCGCCTCTTTATGCAGCTTTCACTGTTTTAGAAGCCGGCGCTTTTAATGTAACTTGTCATCTGAGGGAAGACAGGCGGCATATAAAAGAAAGCGATATAAGATTAATTTCTGAACAGACGAAAAGATTAAATTTGGAAATGGCTGCAAACGATGAAATAATTTCCATAGCACTTGATGTCATTCCAAGGTCAATTACGCTTGTTCCTGAAAAAAGACAGGAACTGACTACAGAGGGGGGTCTTAATGTCGCTCTCGATATCGAAAAATATAAAATAATTAATAATAAATTCAGGTCTAAGGATATAAACGTATCGGCATTCATAGAACCGGAAGAACTTCAAATTGAAGCTGCAAAAAAAGCCGATTTTAATTTTATTGAGATTCATACCGGAAAATATGCGCAATATCTTGACCCTTATAAACGGCAGGAAGAACTGGCGAAAATTAAAAAAGCGGCAGAGTTTGCTTTGAGCGCAGGGCTTAGCGTAAATGCGGGACATGGATTAAATTATGAAAATACCGGAGACATAGCAGAAATAGAAGGAATATATGAGCTCAATATAGGCTATTCTATTGTAGCGCACGCTATATTTGCCGGTCTTAATAACGCCGTTAAAGAAATGCTGGAAATCCTTAAAGCAGCAGAATTAATAAAATATTGCAGATAATAAAAACAATTAAAGGATTTTATAGGTGATTAGCGGGATAGGTATTGACATAGTAGGCATAGAAAGAATTAAATATCTGGTAGAAAATTACGGCGATAGATTTTTAAATAGGGTATTTTCGTCAACTGAATTAAATAATATTTATAAAATTAAAAATAAAAATAATATTGAACAAAAAATAGCCGGTTTTTTTGCAGCAAAAGAAGCTTTTTTAAAATCTTTACATATAGGACTTTTTTCTATTCCGTTAAATTGTATAAAAATATCTAATAAGCAAAGCGGAGCTCCTTTTTTATTTATAGATGATAAAATAAAAAAATTTATCTTAGATACTTATAATATTAAAATCGGCACGATAAATTTATCTATTTCACATGATAACGGTTTAGCTATAGCTACTGTAATAATTGAAAATATATAATTTATGCAATAAATTTAATTTTCTTATAATGAAATTATACTATTCGGAAAACTTAAAACAGATAGATTCTAAAACATATTCTGATTTTGGCTATTCTGAAGCTGTTTTAATGGAAAATGCAGGTTCAGGCTGTTTTAGAGAATTTGTTAAAGTTTACTCTAATAACAAAAACGTATTAAATAAATATTGCGTAATCTCCGTCATCTGCGGAAAAGGTAATAACGGAGGGGACGGTTTTGTGTTCTCGCGATATTTATTTAATGCGGGATATAGCGTAAAAACAATTATACTTGCCGAGCCGAATAATTACACCGGCGTTGCTAAATTAAATCTTGAAATATTAATAAAATTAAATGTTGAAATAATTCAGGCAGTCAATGAAAATGATATAAATATTTTATCAGAATTATTAAATGATACGGATATACTTATAGACGCTATTTTTGGAATAGGCATAAATAGGGATGTTACCGGTTTTTATAAAAATGCGATAGAAATCATAGAAAGCAAAAATAATTACGATGTTATATGTTTAGACAATCCCAGCGGTTTTAATACTGATAGCGGTTTTTATATGGGAACAGGAATAAAAAATCATATTAAAAAAATATTTACATTCGGCGGTTTAAAAATAGGATTTTATCTAAATGAAGGCGAAAAATTAAATTTACCTGATAAAACTATACTGATAGATATAAATCATCCGCGTGCTCTATTAGACAGCTGCCATGCTGATATTGAAATTCTGGAAGAAAAAAGAATTGCCTCTTATTTGCCGGAAAGATTGCCTTTTAATACAAAATTTGACTATGGTCATGTGTTAATTATAGCAGGCAGTCCGGGAAAAACAGGCGCCGCCTATATGTCTTCTTTGGCGGCATTTAAAGCGGGTGCAGGGCTTGTAACTTTGGCAGTGCCTTATGAGCTTAATCATATTTTAGAAATTAAAACATCTGAAGTAATGACTTATCCGGTGATTAACGACGGTTCAGGCTGTTTTAATATTAACGGAGCAGACGATATTTCAAAAAACTTGTTAAAAAACAAAACTGCGGTCGTTATAGGTCCGGGACTCGGATTAAAAAAAGAGACGGCTGATTTTTTATATAATATTCTCGAATTAATTGAAGTTCCTATTGTTATAGATGCCGACGGATTAAATTTAATTTCCGAAGATATGAGCTTTCTTAAAAAATTAACACAGAAAAATAAAAATATCGTATTGACGCCTCATTATAAAGAAATGGAAAGACTTACTAAAATAGACAGAAAAATAATAGAAAAAGACCCTATTAAAATCGGCGGTGATTTTGTCAGAGAATACGGCGTATGTTTATTATTAAAAGGCGCGAGTATGTTTGCATTCAGCAATAATTTAAAAGATAAAGCGATTCAGTACAAACATAGCCCGCTGCTTGCAAGCGGCGGAAGCGGCGATGTTTTAAGCGGTTTAATAGGTTCTTTTATAGCTCAGGGCCTTGATTTATATAAATCAATCTGCCTTTCTTCATATTTATTAGTATATTCTGCAAATAATCTTCGGAAGCAATACGGCGAATCAGGCGCCGGCGCGGTTAAAATAGCCTTAAATATACCAAATGCCGTGAGATTATTGAGAAATGATAATATAGAAAAATATAGAAAATAAACGAGCAAATAAAAATAAAAAGATACTTGAATGAATAAATACAATAACAAATATAATGCGCAGCTAAATAAAATGAATAAAAATATTATAATATAAATTTAACAAACAATTCCGGGAGCGAAATTCTTATGATTACCGCTAAAGATATAATGAGTACGGATTTAGTAACAGTTAAGGAAGATACCGATATAAAAACTTTATCTAAAATATTTATAGAAAAAAAAATTAATTCTGTGCCGGTAGTAGATGATGAAGGCAAACTTATAGGGATAGTGTCGGAAACAGACCTTGTCTATCAGGACGCAAGTCTCCATATACCTACTGTTTTTAGTATATTTGACAGTATTTTTTATCTTCAGAGCTCTAAACATTTTAAAGAAGATTTAAATAAAATAACAGCTTCAAAAGTGAAAGATATTATGACCAAAAAAGTTTTATCAATAAAAGAAAATGAATCTATATATGATATCGCAAGTATAATCACCGAAAAAAAATTTTATTCCATACCGGTTGTTGACGACAACGATAAATTAAAAGGAATAGTTTCAAGATTTGATATTATAAAATCTATGACGGATGAAAATAAAAAATGAATTTGCCGTTTAAATATTTATCAAAATTGCCTGCCGAAACGGAACAAAGAGCAGAAGAATTTGGAAGTATGGTGTCCTGCGGAGATTTTATTCTTTTAAAAGGAAGACTCGGGGCAGGAAAAACAAAATTTGTTTCCGGCATGACTAAGTATTTTTGCCATACTAATGATAGCGGTAATATCGTAACCAGTCCCACTTTTAGCTTAATGAACAGATATTTTTGCGATAGAGATAAAAGCAATAAAGAGATAATCATCGACCATTTTGATTTTTACAGATTAAAAAATTTATACGACCTTGAAAATTCCGGTTTTTTTGATTCTTTATCATCTGATTCCATTACAATAGCGGAATGGGGGGATAAAATCGGCTTTGATTATACAAATATTATAAAAAATTATTATTTTGAAGTGAATATAACTGTCAATGAAGCAGACAGTGAGTTTACGGCAGAAAATTTATACAGAGAGATAATTATCGAAAAAAAAATAATTAATAAATAATTAATAATAAATAAATGAATAAATAGAGGAAAGAATATTATGGACAATTTTGATATTTGCGTTATAGGCGGAGGACCTGCGGGCTATGTCGCAGCGTTAAAATCGGCTCTTAACGGTATGAAAGTCGCTATAATTGAAAAGGATAAGCTGGGCGGAACATGTTTAAACAGGGGATGCATACCCACTAAGGTATTATATTCAAAAGCTAAATTTTTAAGCAGTCTGAAATCCGGCGTGAGCGGCTTTCATATTAATAAGTATAATTACAATTATGAAGATATAATAAATTATAAAGATGAAGTAGTTTCTACATTAGTCGGCGGGGTCGGCAAACTTCTTAAGGCCAGAAATGTGAATGTTTTTAACGGAAATGCTTTTATAATATCGGCTCCTGTTAAAAAAAACAATATTGCAGCGGTAATTAAAATTAAAGAAAATAATGACAATAGTGAAATAGAAATAGCGGCTTCAAATATTATCATTGCAACAGGTTCGTCTCCTGCAATGATTCCTGCATTTCACATTGACCACGCTCATATTATAACATCCGATGAAATATTAAATATAAAATCGGTGCCCGAGGATATTGCTATTATCGGAGCAGGGGTTATAGGGTGTGAATTCGCAAATATTTTTAATGAATTTAATTCTAAAGTTATTATGCTTGAACTGTTACCGTCTATACTAAGCACCGAAGATAAAGAAATTTCTAAATTCACACATAAAATACTGACATCAAAAAATATTGAAATAAGGACTTCCGTCGAAGTTGCCGATATATCAGCCGGCGGCAGGGGAGCCGTTGTTTCGTTAAAAACCGGCGAAAATATTGAAGCGGAAAAAGTATTAGTTTCTATAGGAAGGAATTTGAATACCGGCAGTTTAGGTTTAAAAGAAATAGGTGTAGAATTAGACGTTAAAGGTAAAATAAAAACTGATGCGCACAACGAGACAAATATCCCGGGTATTTATGCCTGCGGCGATGTTATAGATGGTCCTATGCTGGCACATAAGGCGTCTTATGACGGCGTTATCGCTTCTGAAAATATTGCCGGCAGAAAGATTGAAAAAAATTATTCAGCGCTGCCGTGGTCTATTTATGTTAGTCCGCCTATCGGCACGGTAGGACTGAAAGAAGGCGATAAAGGATTGGAAAATGTAAAATACAGGGTTGGACGTTTTTCTTACGCAGCTAACGGTATGGCTCTTGCTATGGAAGAAAAAGAAGGTTTTTTGAAAGTGCTGACGGAGGAAGAAACAGGCAGGATTATTGGCGCTACGGGAATCGGGGCAGATATGCCGGAATTGGTAGCTGAAATTACCGCTATAATGCATTTTAACGGAACTATAAATGATGCGGAGTTTACTATTCATTCTCATCCGACATTATCCGAGATAGTTCCTGAGGCAGTGTTGGATTCAATAGGAGAAGCTATTCATAAATATAATCCTAGAATGTTTAAAAAATAAGAGGTTTGTTTATGTCCCTTATAGTGCAAAAATTTGGCGGAACTTCGATGGGCAACGTGGAACGGATAAGGCAAGTTGCGTCTCGCGTAATCAGTGAAAAAAATAATAATAATGATGTTATTGTGGTAGTCAGCGCGATGAGCGGCGAAACAAACAGACTGTTGAATCTTGCTCTTGAAATTGGCGGAACTCATAATAATTTAGCGACTGATATGGTAATCTCTACAGGAGAGCAGGTTAGCGCAGGATTACTGTCAATAGCCTTGAATAACGAAGGGTATAAGGCTGTTCCCATGCTTGCGCATCAGGTAAAAATAAAGACAGACGGGACTTACGGCAATGCAAGAATTTTTTCTATTGACGCCGAAAATATAAAAAAACAATTAGAGAATAACAATATAGTCGTAGTCGCCGGTTTTCAGGGGATTGATGATTACGGATGTATAACAACCCTTGGAAGAGGCGGTTCAGATACTACGGCAGTTGCGATTGCAGCTGCTTTAAATGCGGAAAGATGCGATATTTTTACAGATGTGGAAGGCGTTTATACTTCCGACCCTTCTATTGTTCCTGAAGCAAGAAGGTTAGATGTGGTTTATTTTGATGAAATGATTGAAATGTCCAGTTTAGGCGCTAAAGTTCTGCAAATTCGCTCGGTTGAGTTTGCAATGAAATATAAAGTTAATCTATTTGTAAAATCAACCTTCGTTGACGGACCGGGGACGCAAATTAAATTTTCAAGTAAAGAGGATAGCATGGAAGAATTACAGGTTTCAAGCGTTGCTTGCGATAAAGATGAAGCAAAGTTATCTATCAGAGGTATTCCCGATAAACCCGGTATTGCAGCGGCTATATTTTCAAGTATAGCTGATGCAGGTCTGGTAGTGGATATGATAATTCAGAATATTTCAGTTGAAGGATTAACAGATTTAACATTTACCGTTACTAAAAAAGACCTCAAAAAAGCCTTGGAAATTACTCAGAATATGGCTATTAAACTTAATGCGAAAGAAGTGCTCTCGGATGATAAAATTGCTAAAATATCAGTTATAGGGGTTGGAATGAGAAATCATTTCGGAACGGCATCTACCATGTTTTCCGCTCTTTCTAAAGAAAATATCAATATAATGATGATTTCTACTTCTGAAATTAAAATATCATGTATAGTAGAATTAAAATACGCAGAACTTGCAACGAGGATATTGCATGAGACTTTTAACCTTGGAATAAATAATAAATTATAACCTATAACAAAACAAGAAATAATAAATTCCAAACTATAATTAAAACAATAAAATTAAATCAATACATTAAACAATAAATTAAAACAATAAAATAAATTTTAATAGCAATAACTATTAATTAATAAAATTAATAACTTGGAAAAAATCTTGAAAAATAAAAATGTCAACAGAAATATAGAAATATATGATACGACCCTGAGAGACGGGACGCAGGGCGAAGGTTTTTCTCTTTCCTTAGATGATAAATTAATGATAGCGGATATTCTTGATGAGCTTGGGGTGCAATTTATAGAAGGCGGCTATCCTTTATCAAACCAGAAAGATAATAAATTTTTTGAATTGTCGTCAAAGAAAAAATATATAAATTCTAAAATAACCGCTTTTGGCAGCACTAAAAAGAAGAATTGCAAAGCATCTTCCGATGCCGGGCTTTTAACATTATCCGATTTAGATATTAAATACGTCACTATTTTTGGTAAATCATGGGATTTGCATGTTAAAGAAATTCTAAAAGCTTCATGTGAAGAAAATTTAGAATTAATTGCCGACTCCATAGATTTTTTAAAACAAAACGGGAAAATCGTTTTTTTTGACGCAGAACATTTTTTTGACGGTTTTAAAAACAATGAAGAATATTCAGTGAAAACTATCCAGTCGGCATTATCTTCGGGAGCGGAGAAGGTTGTGCTTTGCGATACTAACGGGGGCACGCTGCCGCATGAAATTTTAAATATAATTAATAAACTATCCGATTTTTATAATATTGATGTTAATAGATTAGGGATTCATGCGCATAATGACACTGATTGCGCCGTAGCCAATACTCTTTCGGCGGTTTTATGCGGTGTCAGCCATGTGCAGGGAACGATAAACGGTTATGGAGAACGAACAGGGAATGCAAATTTATCGTCTATAATACCAAATCTTGAATTAAAATTAGGGCTAAATTGTATTTCTGAAAATAAATTAAAAGACTTAACCAAAGTATCCCATCTTATAGATGAAATATCTAATAATATTCCTGTTAAAAATAAACCTTATGTCGGGGAAAGTGCATTTGCTCATAAGGCAGGAATACACGCAAATGCCGTTCTTAAAAACCCGTCGTCTTATGAGCACATAGACCCTTCGTCGGTCGGCAATGCCCGCAGATTTTTAATATCTGACCTTTCCGGCAAGGGAAATATCGAGGCTAAAGCAAAAGAACTCGGTTTTGATTTAAGCCGCATAAATGAAGAACAGGAAAAAGCGCTGCTTAATAAAATTAAGGAAATGGAAGATAACGGATTTAATTTTGAAAGCGCCGACGGTTCATTTAAGATGCTTCTTGATAAATACTCGTCTGAAAAATATAATAATTATTTTAAACTGATATCATTTAAGGTCGTAATGGAGAAGAATTCATTAGAAAACGCCGCCGAATGCGGTGAAAACAACTATGATATTCTAAGTGAAGCAGCCGTCACACTTAATATTAACGGAAAGATTGAGCATACAGCTGCTATTGGAAGCGGTCCGGTCAATGCTTTAGATAATGCTTTGAGAAAATCTTTGTTAAAATTTTATCCTGTGCTAAATGAAATGAAACTGTCGGATTTTAAGGTCAGGGTAATAAACGGGCGTAATATGAAATCAGGGACAGGGTCTTTTGTGAGGGTTCTTATAGAATCTTCTGATAAAACTTCAAAATGGACGACTATCGGAGTATCTGAAAATATTATAGAGGCAAGCTATCAAGCTTTAGCAGACAGCATTAATTATAAATTAATTAAAGAAAATATTTAACAGGCTTTAAGCTGTAAATATATTTATTTTTTAATCCTATATAAGGAAAAATTCATGATAGATTTTGATAGAATCAAAGAAAAAGGATTTCTGAAGGCTTTTTTTCTTACATGGAGTAAATCTCTTTTTTCTCCTGAAATTTTTTTTGGAGAGATAACGTCAAGCGATAATGTCCTGCATCCGTATTTTTATGCAGTTATTTTCGGATATATTAATCTTGTGTTCTCTTTTTTTTGGGAAATATTTTTCTTTAAAATCGGTTTTTATTCAAATTATTCATTTTTGCCGAAGATTCCATTATTGTTTGCGCATAAAGATACTATTACTTTATTTATAATTTTTGGAATTCTAATATTATTAATAATTTTTGGAATTTTATATAGCTTATTTTTATTGCTGCTAGGTGCTATTCTGCATGGTTTTATTCTTCTGTTCGGCGGTAAAAAACATTTTAGATATACGTTCAGGATAATTTGCTACACTGCGGGCGTTAATATTTTTTCGATAATGCCGATATTCGGTTATAATATAATTTTATCATGGTTTTTTGCTCTTACGGCGATAGGTATTAAAAAAACCGACGATATTTCCACTGCGAAATCAATTATTATAGTTTTGCTTCCTTACGTTTTTATATCTTTAATTATGATAACTTTTATAATTAAAATAATTACGGCGAGAGGGTAGCATTTTTTATATTATTAATTATATTGGTAGTAGATTTTCCATTGACATAATTTATAAGAACTACTTGCCCACCATATGATTTGACTATATCTGCTCCTGCTATTTCTTTATTTTTGTAGTCTGAGCCCTTTACTAAATAATCCGGTTTAATTTCGTTGATTAAATTGTATGGTGTGTCATCGCTGAATATGACGACAAAATCAACAGGTTTTAAATTTGCAATTATATATGCTCTGTCATCTTCAATAACTATAGGTCTATTGTTTCCTTTGAGTTTCTTGACGGATGAATCGCTATTGAGACCGACTATTAGAATATCGCCTAATTGTTTTGCTTCATTGAGATAGGCAACATGTCCCGCATGAATAATATCAAAACATCCGTTGGTAAAAACTATTTTTTTTGATTTATTTTTCAGTTCGGCAACTAATTTATTTAAGATGTCTGCATTATTAATAATTCTATTCATTATTTAAATTTATTGCCGAAGAAAATATTGATTAAATATAAAACTATTAATATAAAACTATGAGAATAAAACTATGAAAATGAATTTGTTTGTTAATAATTTAAAATAGAAACCCGCATTATTAAATAAAATAATTTATTTAATAATGCGGGAAAAATGGAGAAAAAGAATACATATTTATAATTTAACAATAAATATAAATAATGTCAATAAAAATTTTAATAATAATTATTAATAACTTTTGCCTCTTCCCTTTTTCTTCTTTTTTAAAAAAAGAGATAATTCAGTCGAGTGTTTTAAATGTTAACAAAAAATTTAATGTAAAAATAAATAAAAATAAACTTGAAATTGGTTATTAATAAATGTTAATCTATTAAGTAACATTTAATATTGCAATAATTTAATGCTGCAAGAATGCTAGCAATAAATAAAATATTATAACAGTCTGTCGGGAAACAAACAATTTATATAAGGAGAGGTGTCCGAGAGGCCGAAGGAGCATGATTGGAAATCATGTATAGATGTGAGTCTATCGAGGGTTCGAATCCCTCCCTCTCCGCCAGTTTATGGCTATCATAATATCTTTGAGTTCAGATATCTTTGAGTTCAGATAAAATAATAATATATAAAGCAATGAAATACTATTCTTGCAGTATATCTGGTCGCCTCATTGCAATTATTTAAAAACAAACAGTAGTTTCAAATCTTATTAATTTTAGTTATAAATTGTGAAGAATTAAATTTATCAAAAACCAAGTAAAAGTATTTCTGCCTTTTAAGGCGGGGGATGAATTGCTATCGTATTAAATGATATTTAACAATCGGTTGTAAAACATATCGAATAATATGCTATTTATTATGGAAATGGAGGTATAAAAATGTTTGGTTTTTCTCCTATTGCTATTTTTGTATTGTTATTAGTTGTGGTTTTAGTGTTTGGAGTAGGCAAATTACCTGAATTAGGAAGCGGTATAGGAAAAGCGATAAAAAATTTTAAAAGAAGCGCGTCAGGACAGGATGAGATAGATGTGACTCCGGAGCCTTCTAAGCGGCAGGTTAAAAAGATAACGAGCAGTCCTCAAAAATTAACTAAAAAAATGGCTTCAAAAAAAATTTCGTCTAAACGAAGCGTAAAAGTAAAAAAAGCGTAAAATCGTTCAGCACTAATTAAATACTGTACAAATTAAATACTGCTAATTCTTTTACTCTTTCTGTTTTTTTATGTTTTATTTTTTAGTTTGCCAAAAATAAGAACGAATATGTTCATTAAAAGGACTAATTGCTGTTTTTTTATGTTTTATTTTTTCTTGATAGCATAAAAATGACTGACCGTTATTGAGAAATTTTTAGTATCGGTGGGCACATTAAGAAAAACAACCATAAATTTTATAGGGTGCTGCGGCAATATTTCTAAATCGGACATACTTTTTCCGTTTTTATTCTGAAACGCCCTATTGATTGAAGTGTTAGACATGGTTTTCAATTTGTTGATATTTATAAAATTCCCCGCGTAGACGTACTTTGTGGCTAGAATTATATTTTTAGAGCTGTAAAGGTTGCATTTTAATTTTACAAATCCTATCGGAACTTTGTTATTATTTGATAAAAATCCGGTTATTAGCAGATTATTTTCAGGCAGTATTTTAGATCTGTAAAGTTTTGTTTTCAAATTAAAAATTTTTATATGTATATCGTTGTTTGGATACAATGTTTTAACAACATAATATATGGAAATAACAGCCGCTATAAATAAAAAAACGTACAATATCTTTTGGCTTGATGAGCGTTTAGCCTCTTTATCTCTGCTATAATTTTTTTTTTGGGATTTACTGCCGTTCGGAGCTGACGATTGTTTCATTCCGCTATTTTGTTCATTAATATTCTCATTAAAACCGTCTAATATAAAATTAATATCTTCATCGTCTTTTTTTTTATTTTTATTAATGTCCGAAGAGCTATCGCCGCCCAGAGTCCAGCGTTCCATATGTGATTTGTTAATAATATTGATAATTAATTTTTATTATATTTGTATTATAACACAATTTGCGTTTTTTTTAAAATTTTATTATTTTAATTGTTTATTATATATATTGCTCAAAATTGCATACGGTTATTCAGTTATTGATTATTGTCCTAAAATAAACCGGGGCGCACTATAAAATTATTATTTTTTGATTAATAAAAAAAGAGCGCACTATATACACACTGCACACTATATATACCACATGCGCACTATATTCACTATAGTATACACTGTATACTATATACACTATACGCCGCATTTATCAATAAATAATTCTCAATGGGTAGATAATTCAGTATTTTTGAGTTTATAGATTAAAAACAGCAATTGGACTTTTGCGTAAATTACGATACATTTTAACGCAGCGGCAGTTGCTTTTATTGCCATGTTGAAGTATAATATTCATAACTGCAATATAATTTGTAGTATGAGTTTGTGATAGCTGGGTATATGTGATAATTTGGTTCATATTTATAAAAGTTTTAATAATTTATAATTTTTTAATTAACATTGCCGAGAATTTCCCATTCGTAAGGGCGAGGCAGTTCACCGGGATATTTGGATAAGTTATAGGCTATTGTTAAATCTGAAGAATCTTATTATTTTATTGATTTAAAAAAAAGGAGGAAGATAAAATTTTATATTTATATTTAAAGAAAAATTTTTTATTTTACTTATCTATCGGTTTTATATTGTGTTCTTTTGTTTTGTTTAATAACAATATGGCGAGAAAGGTATACGCCGATGGGTTTATGTTTAACATAAGCACGCCGAATATAAATTTCAGTATAGGAAGCGGGGTTAATGCGTTTTTTTCTCCATCCTATCAAAATTATATTTATAGCGCTAACGGTATGTTTTATATGTGGGCGGCTGATAATTGGTATTACGGCTTATATCCGACAGGCCCATGGTATCCGCTTTCTCCTTCTTATACTTATATGCTGCCTGGACCATTGGTTTCAGGACCTCCTGTAATGCCTCCGGGACCTCCTGTAATGCCTCCGCCTCCTCCTCCGGGACCAGGACCGCAGCCTTTTGGACCGCCGCCGCCTATGGGACCTCCTCCAGGCCCCCCAGCTCCTCCTATGGGACCTCCGGTAGGACCGCCGCCGCCTCCAGGACAGGGACCGCAGCCTTTTGGACCTCCGGCTCCTCCAATGGGACCGCCGCCCCCTCCGGGGCCAGGACCGCAGAATGGTCAAAGGTAAAGAGTAGAATGGCGATAAGGTAATATATATTGCATGAATGGTTTACAGAAAATATTTTGCAAAGTATCAGGAAGCGGATAGAGGGCTGGTGCCCCTCGTTGACTTCAAATCAGTCGTCGCCCCCAATAAGGGCGGGGTGGGTTCGATTCCCATACGCTTCCGCCAGCATATACCGCTTAAAACAGCAGCGAATAAACGTATTTCAATAGTATTTCAGGAAAATCTGCTTACATCTCTCCTTTTTGAAGGAGGGGATGTAAGCAGATTATATGTATTAAATTAGCTTAATTACTCACTAGTTATTGGTTATTATCAAAAATCATTTTAAAATATTCGCAATGTTTATACGTAAGTTTTAGTATTCCGTATCCTGCCACATAGACTGTTCAAATCTGACAACTTTATTTCTTCCGTTTTCTTTTGCGTTATATAAGGCTACATCGGAGTATTTAACACATTGCCAGAATTTTTCTGAGTCTATTGGCAATTCTGAAATGCCTAAGCTTATAGTCTTTTTTAAATTTATATTGGAAGCTTTAATTTTTAGCTCTTCAACGGCTTTTCTTATTTCTTCCGCTTTTTCATATGCCTTATCAGGCAAAGTATCTATTAAAAGTATTAAAAATTCTTCACCTCCAAATCTAACAACATAATCAGATTGTCTGACATTTTTTCTTATAGTATCGGCAACATTTTTCAATACCGCATCGCCGACATCGTGTCCGTACGTGTCATTTACTTCTTTAAAATGGTCAATATCAGCCATAATAATTCCTAAATTTGAGTTTCGTCTTTTAACCCCTGCCAATATGTTTTCTATTCCGTCTTCTATAAACCTTCTGTTATATAAACCGGTCAAAGTGTCAACTATTGCCTGTTCCTTAAGTTTTTCAGTCAAAACCTTAGATTCTATTACAGTTGAAGATTCAGACAGATAGCCCTTAATATAATTCAATATAGTATAAATAAAATCATCCATATCTTTTTCATAAATAATTTGTACTATAAAGCCGACTTTTCCGCCTAAATACACGGGTATGCAATAAAAATTTAGTCCTTTATCGTATAGCTTAAATCTGTTGCAAATATGATAAAATTCTTTAGAATCAATATCTTCGCCAATTCTCACAGCTCTGCAGCTGCCGGCATCTTCTTTTTCAACATTAAAACACCAGCTTTCTCCTTCAAAATATTTCATATATTTTTCAAGACCTTTGGTTGATACTATTTTCATTTTATTATTATCTATTTCATAAATAGCGTAAGTCATAATAGACATGTAATCGTATAGAATATTGTTAATTCTTTCATATATTTCCTGTTTCGTCATATCATGTTCTATAGTCTTCTTAAAGTTATGAATAGAAACAAGTTCATTAATAATTTTAGATGTATCTTTTAAATTATTATCTGTTTTCATAATATTGTATCCGATTAAAATAGATATTTTATTTGAGATATCCAGAAGAGCATCAGAAAAAGTTTTCACGGTATTATTAAAACTTTTTGCAACTTCGCCTGCTTCATCATTAGGTAATTTAGCAGTAATAATATTTGCTTTATCAAAATTTCCTTCTTGCATGTAAGCAAATTTTTCTTCAAGAGTTTTAAATAATTTTATATACACAGAAGAAAATTTTATTAGAATAAAAGCAATAATAGTAAAAACGATAACAGCCAATATAGCAATTGTAATCAAAAATTTTTTAGAAGAATTATAAACATTTTTTAGAGAATACGTTAAATTTACACCTCCTACGATAGTTCCGCTCGGGACATCGTGGCATTCTAGGCAGTCTATTCCGCGTTCACTTGTTTTCGCAATAAAAGGAACGCCTATTTTTAAATATGGATGATTTTTTTTAAAAAATTGCTTAAAAATAATTTTTTTAGAATCTAATATTTTTCTATCAAATTTTGATGTAGCTTTTTCTTGCGCAAGACCTTTGCCGAATTCTTTATTTATCGGAGCACCTCGTACTAATTTGAACTTTTTTATTCCGTTTACTTTTCTTATTATAGAAAACAAGATTTTTCTGTCGGAGCTCTTTAATATAGTGCCGTTAAGCATCATAGAATTTAAACTTGACAGTATAATAATACCTGAAATTTTGGCATCTTTTTTAGTTGTGTTTATGCTGAGTTTTAATTGGGTAATATAGGCGTAATATGTTCCTCCTATGACTACAATTGAGAAAAATAGCAGGATTATTAATATTAATTTGGATTTTATAGACATTATTTTAGACCTCAAAATAGAAAATATGGTATAATTAAGATTAATACGGAACATAAAAATAATAAATAGGTATTATGTTTAATATTAACATAATTTATGCCTTATTAAAAATTAAATTTTAAAATATATCTATAAGTTTTATCGGAGATTTTATTTAAAAATAAAAAGTTTTATCTAAATTAAATTTAAATAAAAACTAATTTAATTAAATTAAATGAAAATAAAATCAGAAGATTTTTTAGTAAAAGAGGGTGATAAAGTTGACCTGTCAAAATGGTCTTCTTATATTGAACCTCCGTATAAATCAAATAAAAAATACAAAAAACTGCTGGAAGACCATGTATTGCAGCTGAGCGAACTGCAGCAGCTTCATTATGCACGCGGAAAGCATGCAATATTATTAATTTTTCAAGCTATGGATGCTGCAGGCAAAGACGGTGCTATAAAACATGTAATGTCCGGAATCAATCCGCAAGGATGTCAGGTTTTCAGTTTTAAATCTCCAAGCGCGTCGGAACTGCAGCATGATTTTCTTTGGCGCACTACGCGTAATTTACCTGAACGCGGACGCATAGGTATTTTCAATCGGTCTTATTACGAGGAAGTTTTAATAGTACGCGTGCATCCGGATATGCTAATCAATGAGGCAATTTCCGATAGCTCTAACAGTTCTAAAAACTATGCTAAAATATGGCATGAACGCTATCGTTCAATAAATGACATGGAAAAGCATCTTTACGCTAACGGTACACATATTATAAAATTTTTTCTCCATTTATCCAAGGAAGAGCAGCGCAAACGTTTTCTGGCACGAATTGACGAACCGGATAAAAACTGGAAATTCAGTATGGCAGATATTAAAGAGCGCAAGTTTTGGGATTCCTACATGAATGCTTACGAAGAATGTCTCAGTAATACCAGTACAAAAAAATCGCCGTGGTATATTGTCCCCGCTGATGATAAACACACGGCAAGACTCGTCGTATCTCAAATACTTCTTGATACTATGAAAGGACTTAAAATGTCTTATCCTGAAGTAAGCGAGGAACGGCGCGCCGAATTACTCCTTATTCGTAAAGAACTTGTAAAGTAGCATAGTGAATATCTTAACCCGTCTATCCTGCAATGTAACAAAAATGTAATAAAATTGTAACACCGTTGTAACATTAAATATGTTTAAATATATATAAAAATTAATGAAAACACTGATGTTTTGCAGCAAATTAATGGAACATATGCAATAATATATGTAATAATTAAGTCGGCTGATATACTTCTTAAGTGTCAAAAATTTAAAAAATGTATAATAAATTCATCAAATAATTTAAATCAGGTATTGTAAATAAATAGCATAGAGTTTGAAATGAAGCTAATAATCATAGACATAAAGGATTAGATAACACAAAGCGATATTATAAAATAATGAAAAATAAATTATAATTAAAAATTAAAGAGGATTCCCATGAAAAATTTAGCGGTAATTGATATCGGAAGCAATTCAATCAGTCTGCAGATTTCAGAAATTAAAGGAAAATCTTACGATATTATAGAAGATTATAAAGAAACTATAAGAATAGGCGAAGATGTTTTTAAAACAGGAATTATTTCAGAATCTACAATTCAATCAATTATGACCGTTTTAGAAAAAATGAAAATTTTAATAGGTAAAAAAACAGATAAGAAAGAAAAACCGTATATAAGAGCCGTAGCAACGGCTCCTTTCAGGGATGCTTCGAACAGTAAAGATGTTGTTAATATGGCAAAAGACAAATTTGACATCGATATAGAAGTTATTGACGGAAATGAGGAAGCCAGAATTGTTGACCTTTATGCTTCGGCTAATTTTCAGATGAGCAAATTAAACGCTCTTACGGTAGATATAGGCGGCGGCACTTTGGAGCTTATTATATCTAAGGAAGGAGAAATAACCGACTTACACAGTATTCCTTTAGGCATGCTAAGATTAAAAAATGATTTTTTAAAAAACAATCCTCCAAAAAATAATGAAATTGAAAAATTAATGAAACACATTGAAAAAACGTTAAAAGATACGGGTATTTATAAAAAAATAAATAAAGATATAGATACTTTAATTTTTACCGGCGGAACTATAACTAATATTGCGTCTATATACAATAAAAGAGAGCATTTAAGAGACGAAAACGTAAATTTTGTCGATAAAAAATTTATTGAATTTTTTTTAAATGAACTTAAAGATAAAA
>JAJYQS010000092.1:0-3000 GCA_021794475.1 bacterium
GTATCTTCCGCGAATTGTGTTTCAAGAATTTTTTCTATAGTTTCGGGGTCGCCGTCAAGTTCGGATTGTAATTTTTCAAAATCTTTATTTTCTGATTTTGAATCTATTCTACAGATATAATCTTTTTGTTCCTTAAAAATCCTTTGGCATACTTCTTCAACTTGTTCGGTAATAGATAGAAACGGCAATGCGTAAATAATGCGTAAATTTTTTTGAAAGTTTAAAATTTCTCCCGCGAGAGAAAGAAGCATCATTGTTTTTCCAGAACCAGTAGGAGCAGTGAGAGAGAATACTCTTGTGTTATTTTTGTTTAATTCTTCTTTAATTTTTTCGTTGGCCTCTTGTCTTATGTCGTTTCTTATTTCGTTGATTTCGGAGTTAGGTTTAAATTGTTTTATATAATCGCTAAGATTGCTATTATACTTACTGCAGAATTCGGCAATATATTCTTGGGTTTCGTAACCTGATGCATCCGATTTATCGGCGGCTATAACCGAAGCGAAAGCAAACTGCGTTTCGATAAAAAAATCGAGCGGGTTTGCGATAGATTCCGAATTCGTTATTTGGGATAAAAAATCTCCGCAGTAATGTTCTAATTTCTCGGTTTTTTTATTCGTTACCGAAAAATAATTATGTTTTATGTAGTTTTCTATAAATTCCGATATCGGCAAATAGGGATTTTCGTCAAGAAATAATAGAAGCTTAGAACATTCATCTTTATTAAGAATATTCGTAAAATCGGGTAAATCGCCGTGATGATGGGCTATAATAGATAGTATGCTCGCTATTTTAGCACGCTCTATCATGCCTGAATCGTTTAACAATTTATCTTTATTATTTTCACAGTAACAGATAAAACTTAATGCTGACAGATAAGCATGGTTGGAATATTCACTTTTTGTTTTTTCGTTTAAATTTTTATTAATTTTTAATTGAAAATTAGGATTTAATTTTCCTGCATCATGAAATATTGCTGCAAGCTCGGCTATTTTAAGATTTGTCAACGATTTAACTTTCTTAACTACACCATTGGTATGTTCGATAATCCGCTTATTAGGATGTGAATAATATTCCGTTAAATCAACCATAATTTATCACCGTCAGAATACTCGTAATATTTCCCCATAACCGTTATTTCATGATCTTCAGATGGATATATTATATCTATGTATTTATCAGGTAAATTCCAAAAATCATCATTTTGAAATGTAGGTATGCGTTCGAATCCGATTCTAAATTGCTCCGTTTCTTTTATATTTATTTTGTGTTTCGTAGATACTATGTATTTAGTTTTAAATTCATCGATTTTTTCATCGGAAAATTCTCCTTCCGATAAGAATGTTAATTTAGCCGGGCAGTTGTGTAATCCAAGTATCGGTGTATATTTCGATTCACTGTTTTTTAAGGATTTTATAAATTCGTCGAATAAGTTTTTTGTGGATTCACGGGTATTATATAGAGCTATAGCAACTTGAAATTTTGGCAATTTTAATAATTCCATATATTTGGGCGCCATATCCGATAGCGTTTTTGCTTTATGCATTGTAAATCCCCAAGATTCTTTTTTTACCGGATTTAAAACTTTTATTCCATATAGTAAGTCTTCGCTTAACTGCGGGAATAAAGAACGCATTTCATTTCGTTCTTTCCCGAGTACCGCTCCAATTAGACCGATAAGTGCCGTTTTAGTAATAAAATCGTGCGAAAGCGGATTATTATTAGTTTCCGATTTTCTAAACTGCCCATAATTTCCTTCTATTATTAGTTGTAATCCTTTCATAATGTAATTTCCGTAAATTTAGTTTTATTGTTAAATATATTTTTTATATCGGATAATTCCGAATAAAATCTTATAGTATTTATTGCATCGGATTTTGATATTTCAATTAATTTATTGAAATCAAACTCGAAATCTTCCATACTGCGAATCCCTTCTTCACTTTTGTTGTTTTTCGGGTTAATTTTTATTAATTGATCTGTTCCGTAGATTTTTTTATCTTCGTTTGAGTATATAATTTGTAATAATAATAACGAATTTTGATTTGATTTGGTCCGAGTATTAGCGTTATTTACGCTTTCCCATAATGCCTTAAGCATATCTTCTACATCTGGTGCCTTAAGCCCGGAATTTTTTGCCGAGTATGGATTTATCCAACCGTGTATCTGATTGACGGAATAAGGAACCACAGTTGTCGTTCCGATTGAACCCTGCTCGTTTTTCATAGATGACGGGAAAACGGTGGTATTTTGATGCATTCTTAAATCCACTCTATTCAAAGACGGATTTAAAATAGCAAACTGAACCGGACCCGTAATACTTGTTAGTTTATTATCTTTTTCGTCTTTTTCGGTAGGAACGCCGCCGAATAATCTTACGTCTATGCACTCTTTAAGCAAGTCGTTTCCTTTTATATCCGGATAATCTTTTTTTAAGGTCTTAATTCTCGCAGACGACCCTGTTTCCGACCCTGTTCCAGAAACATTAGAGCGATCCAATCTTACATAAATTTCTTTTCCTTTTTCGTTAAAATAATCTCTAATAAATCTTTTTATTCTTACATCGCTTACGAGTATTTTTTTCGTTTCTTCGTCGTAACGCTGCTCTCCCGTAAACGGGTCTCCGTTTGGAATAGAGTATAAACTTTCGTAAAGAAAGATTATTTCAGATTTTTGTAATGCAGTTTCGTTAGCCATTAAAAATTCTCCTTTTTAATTAATTTCGTTAATATTATTCGTGATTTCTTGTTTTTCATTTTTAGTTTGCGCAAAATAACTTTCAAAAAAACCAAACGCGCAATTGTTTTTATCGTATTTTTCCGCAGATAGTTCTAATTCTTTAATTTTTTCGGATAAATCTACGGAAGTTTTAGAGGTGAATTTAGATCTTTCATGTATAATCAATTTTTCCTCTATAAAGTTTTTAAATTTTATTAAATCATTAATTGTTGCAATACGTCTGGATAGGGTTCCGATATAGCTTTTTTCAAACGATTTAATAGG
>JAJYQS010000092.1:3100-4677 GCA_021794475.1 bacterium
TTATCCGATTTCAAATCTATCAAAATATTTTTAAATGAATTTTTAATATCTAAATATTTAATAGTTGGTTCCTTTTGTTTTTCTGAAAGTTCGTTTTTCAGTTTTTTTATTCGTTGATGAAGTTCTATTAAACTGCTTTTTTTAATACTGGAAAATTCTATCATATCTACATCAGGAGAACTTATCCCCCCGCTTTTGCTAAAAATCAGGTCGAATTCGGTAATATTTTCCGCTATATTTTTAGTTACAGGCTCAAAAAGTGATTCATCCGGAATTTCCGCCATATTTTCGTTGGCAATATTAGCTTCTTTCTCTTCTTCCTGTTTTAAAGATTCTATTTTTTGATTAAATTTTTCGTATTGTTCTGCCGCGAGATTATTACCTTTAGGTAAAACTATAATTTTAATATCGTTAATTTTTATTAAAGCTTTTTTTGAATAATCTATGGCATAAAATAAATCTAAAACATCTTCTATTTTCGGAAACAATTTAATGCGATATTTAGATTCTTCTTGAAAATAAGGAAACTGAAAATCTTTTTCAGCAGATGCTATTGTTTTATAGAGAGCTTTTTTTAGTACATAGCCTTCCGGATTGTTATTTTTTTCGGTAAATTCTTCAATTAATTTTTTTTTGATTAATTCTATTTCATCGAATTCATACCAATACTTGTACTTGCCGTCAAAATCGAAATGAAAAAATAAGTCAAAGTCAACGGGCTTATCATCAGTATTTTCTTTAGCCAATTTTTCTAAATATTCTTTGTCTAATAATAATTGGTGAAAATTTTCTTTTTTTAAACATTCTTGAATTGCCGCTTTATATTTAAGAATGTTTTCAATATATTCGATATTGGCTTCAAATTCTTTACGAAAAGAACTAATTAAATTACTTTCTTCTTTATATTGTTTTTGAATGTTTTTAAAATCTTCTTCACCACGATAAAATGAACTTTTTTGATAGGCTTTTTGTTTATTAGATTTATCTTCTAATCGATAATAGCCGCCTTCTTTTTCTTTTTGATTAGAATAATAAATATCTCCGAAAATATATTTTACTAATCCGTCGGAATCCGATGTTTTATATGTGAAATAAAATAATTTATTTGTTATTATATTTTCGTCTGTTATTTCTTTAAGTCCGTCGAAATCAAATTTAAAAGAATTATCGTTACCGATATTTACGGGCAGCGATAGAAGTAATGTCTTTCTTTTATCGTCTTGTTTATATTGTTTAATATAGCGATAATTCTTAAAAGATGACTCTGACTTACGAAATGCATTCCCAATTTTTAAAACCGTTTCAAGCATAAATTCTCCATTTTAACAATATTTACTTCATATCTAAAGTAAAATAAAACCTTGCCTTAAAACATCGTTTGAAAGCCGAGAAACAAAAGACCAGCTATAAGTTAAATAGTTTGCAAAATTTACTGAATAATTTTAAATCTTTATCTATTGTTTTATTATTATATTTTAGCATAAATTAAACCACCTTTACGCACCCGCACCCTATACTTCCCTTCTCTCCAAACCCCGCCTCATAACCGATTTCGATAAGCGCCGGGTTGCCTCTTA
>JAJYQS010000079.1 GCA_021794475.1 bacterium
CTTAAGATGTTTAACCCATAGAATGTAAAGAATATAGTCGTCGGAATATCAAGCGTTGCAGCGGTAGAAGCAAGGATAAGCGGCGGATAAGCCATATCTAAAGTTCCATGGATTGCAATAATTGACATTTTTTTTTGTTCTGGCATTTTTTTCTCCTTAAATTTTTTTATTAAATTTAACTTTCATTAAAAAATTGAATCAAAGTTTAAAATCTTTAAATGAAGAAAATTGATAACACACAATACTACAACACAATTAACATTCTATTAAATAATATAATTTAATATATGTCAATTATAATAGTCAATTCTTAATCTTGCAATAGAAAAAATTTATAATTGTCATTACCATTTTTTCTTTGAATGGATTAGATAATTAACAAAGAATAAAGATAATTGATATTTTTCATTGAGAATTAAGATAAATATAATAAATTTGATTAAAATTAATTAAATTTATCTAAAATTAGCCTCTAAAACATTAATAAACAACTCATTTTACGGACAAATTACGAACAAAATTTGACTTATTGTAAAAATTATGTTATTTTTAATATAGAAAAGGTATAAGTTTTATTATTAATAATGTTTTTGTGTAAAAAAAATATTATTTTTAGCTACATAGCTATTAAAAAAATGAATTTTATATAATTTATGTAAATTTTATATTATTTTTTTATTAACTTTATTTATGTTTAATTATACTATTTAAAAATAAAAAAAGCAAATTATGAAAAATTTCAAAAAAGTAAAATTTAGCAATATTAAAAAACTATTTCAAAAGATACTGCAAGTCAGGCTGATATTTTCATCTGTATTTTCAAAGATAAAAATTAAGCTGCTGATTCCTTATATTGTGATGAGTTTTGTGTTGATTATGACTGCAATATTTATTAAGAATTATTTTTTGCCTGTTTATTTTAATTATATCAAAGAGCAAAAAGAAGTTACCATTCTTAAGGCTAAAATTAAAATTGATATGGAAAAAACAGCCGTATTCAATATCATTAATTCATATGATTCCGGACTGTCTAAAAAAACAGATATTAAATTGGCTAACATTATATTTAATATCAGCAGTAAGTATAAAATGAATCCTGCTTTGATACTCGCGGTAATAAGGGTTGAAAGTTCTTTTTATAATAGTTCTTTTTCAAGCGTTGGGGCGGTTGGGCTCATGCAGGTAACTCCGGTTACTGCACTTTATTTTATTAAAAAATATAATATTAAGACAAAAATCGCGAAAAATCCATATTATCTGAGTTATCTTCCTGCAAGCAGTTTATTAAATCCTATGCTGAATGTTAAACTGGGTTCGCTTTATCTTTTGAGCCTTATTTATAGATTTGGAAGCTTAAGACTTGCTCTTTTAGCTTATAATGCAGGTCCTACATTCATAGCGGCTCAAATAAAAAACAACATTAATTATAATGGCGCAAAACTTGAAACAGTGTCATATTCCAGTTCAGGTTTTACAGATGCGCCCTACTTAAATCTTGAAAATATCAATAAACGTTTTGAATTAAACAGTTCAGACACCATCAGTAATATCGGTAATTCTATGAATGACGTATCAAATTATTTTTATTACAGCGATGTCGTAAAATATTTTAAAATTTATAATAAAAAAATATTTAAAAATTCAAAACATTTATATATTTTTAACATTAGGCATGTTAATAAACATTCCGCTAAACAAATAAATTAAGTGGAGATATTCTGCAATGCCGTGTTTAGCTTTTATCATTACCGATGATAGGTATAAAAAAAATATAAAATTACTGATAGATTCAGCAGTTAAATCTGGTTGCAGCATAAAATGTTTTTTAACCGACAGAGGCGTTCTTTTGACTGCAGATAAATTGTTTGTGCAGTGTTTGCTGAGTAATAGTAATATATCGGTTGACATTTGTGAATATTCTTGCAGTATGAACGGCATTAAAGAAAGAATAGCTCAATTTAATTATTCATCCCAATTTGAAAATGCAAAAACAGTCCATGATTTATCAGAAGAGGATAGACTTATAAATTTTTAATCAGGAAATTATTTATCACGCAAAAAATTTAATAAAATAATTATTAAATTATTAATAGATAATAAATATAATAAATAATAATTAAATAAAAAATATATTTAATAAAATAACTAATATTAATAAGATAGCGAATATAATTAATTAATAACAAACAGTTAATTAATTATTATATTAACCGCAAAACCTTCATTCAAAACTATTTATTATATTTTGTATTTTTGATTAATATTGCAGATAATAATCCGATTATACATAAATACGCCAAAATAACGAAAATGTCCCCAAACGAACTTATTTCGGAATATAAATATATTACATTATCAAAAAATTTCATTGTATATGTAGGAAAATAGCTATATCTGAAATAAGAAGGAGCATTTTTGATTAAATCGCTATGCAAAAAATTTAACATAGATTGCGCTGAAGCCGAATTTTGGCTGATATCTCTTGCAAACTGGTTTAAGTGGTAAATCTGGCGCACTACAAGCTCGTATCCTATGCCTGCAATGCCGAATGAAGCGCCCACTTGAAATAGCACGTTATAGAGGGCAGATGCCTCAGGTATGAGATCCCAACCGACAGAATTTATTACGGTACTCATAACCGGTGCATTTATCAAGCCTATGCCGATTCCTCTGAGAACCTGATTCCAAGCTATATAATCTATGCTTGTGTTTAAAGATAAATTTCCCAAACCCAGATTTGAATATCCTAAAATAATCATTCCGGCCGCCAGCAAATATTTAGGACCTATTTTATCGGAGATAGTTCCTGCAATCGGAGATACGACTGCAACGGATAAAGCTAACGGTATCATCAGAATACCGGCGCGCATTGCATTGTAATTTAATATATTTTCGATAAAAAGAGGCAGTATAAACATTGAACTAAATATCGCGGCAGAACGCACCATACTGACGATATTTCCCATTACGAAATTATAATTTTTAAATATTCTAAAATCTATTATAGGCGACTTAGTAAATATTTCATTAATAAAAAATAACAATAGAGAAGCAAAACTTATAATCTCAAAGGTCATAATGATGCGTGA
This sequence comes from bacterium, assembly GCA_021794475.1. Lineage (GTDB taxonomy): Bacteria > SZUA-79 > SZUA-79 > Acidulodesulfobacterales > Acidulodesulfobacteraceae > Acididesulfobacter. The sequence goes on from JAJYQS010000079.1 coordinate 3,090, forward strand.
GTTCCACTCTAAAGTTTGCCCCTCATTCAGTACATAAAGTAATGTTCCCAGAAATATTCCTATAAATATAAATCCCGCATAATCAAAGTTATGCATATATTTTTTTACAGGTATATCATTGTCTAAAATTGCAATAGTTAATAGCAATAAAATAAATCCTACCGGAATATTTATATAAAATATCATTCTCCAATCTACATAGTCAACGAAATAACCGCCTAATAAAGGTCCTATGGCAGGCGCCATCATAATTCCGATAGTCCAAATACCCATAGCTTTGCCTCTTTCGTTAGGTTCAAAATATTTTGCAAGAAGATTTAAGGAAATGGGTATGAGTCCTGCGCCGCCTATTGCCTGAATTACTCTAAAAAGAACCAAAAATTTAAAAGAAGGAGCCATGCCGCATAGAGCTGAACCTAAAAGGAAAAATAAAATAGAAACTATAAACGGTATTTTTAATCCGTATTTCTTGCTTGTATAGGTAGTAAGAAGAATAACGATGGAATAGGTTATGGTATAAGCAATCATTACCCATTCAATGTTGGTCGCGTTTTCTCCATAATGGGACATCATTTTTGGAAGTGCGACGGTAACTATATTAATATCTAAAATCGCCATAAAAGAGGCGACCACTGATATTATTAAAATATACCATTTATAATATTTGCTTTTGCTCATTATTTATTAACTTGCTGCTTAATTTATTAATCTCTGAGAAGTATTGATAACTAAAGGACTCATTTCATTTGTGCAATCTGCATTTTATATTGTCTCGTAAATTTAATATCTCTTAATTTATTGTCTCTTAAAATGACTTAAAAGTCAATATAATTTCATGATGAACAAATATTATAAAGATGGCAATAATAGAAAAAAATGGGGTTAAATTTAAGAGTAAAATTTTCGGACGATATATGATAGATAAATAAGACTGGAATATTGCAGAAAAACATTGCTATTAATTGTAGAATTGAATAACTATGTCACTTTATTTTCTTAATTGTAGAATTGAATAACGAATTATATAACGAATTAAATAACTAGGCCCCTTTATTTTCTTTTATTTTTTCAACAAAAACATTTTCAGCTTCAGCTATATCTATGTGTTCAGATATATCTATATGCTAATTATTTTTGCAATATAACTTTTGCAAAATAGTTGCAGAGTTTGTTAGTAATGAAGTTCTAATAGTAAAGGCGACCGTAAGTTATTTAATTCATATGTCGTTAATATTAAACAAAACACCAGCTTATAAAATACTGTTAATTAAATCATCTCCTATACCGAAGCCTGCTCCCATTTCAATAGCGGAACCAAAACTGCTGCCTAATAGAGAACTAAAAAAACCCTTTTTTTTCTGAGGAGCCTGCTGTTGTTGCTGCTGCTGATTTTGTTGCATATAATCGTTTTGCTGTTGAGGCATCTGCTGATTTTGTTGCATATAGGCGTTCTGCTGATTATTTAAAACATCCTGCGTCTGCGGTAAATTACCGTGCAAAGTTTGAA
>JAJYQS010000042.1 GCA_021794475.1 bacterium
CGTTCAGGAGACCATTTTGCGCATTCTTTAGCATATTCCTCAAAACCTGTTACCCATTTATCGACAAATTCTTTATTATAAAGTTTTTCCTGAATTATTATATTTCCCATAGCAAGAAATAATATCGCATCTGAACCTGAGCGGATTCTCATGCCTATATCGCATTTTGAAAGCGTTGCGTTGAAACGAGGGTCTACGCCTATTAAGAAAGCACCGTTATCGCGCGCATCAAGAAGATGGGTCATCGTAATGGTTTCTTGCGCAGCCATATTTGTTCCTACAAGCAGAATACATTTTGAATTTTTCCAATCCTGCGAAGGATTCATGAGTCTTCCAAGACCTTTTGCGCCAAATACGTAATTCATCGACACGCCGGGGCTTTCGCAGCATATTGGACCTTGACCGTAAACATTGGGAGTGCCGAATATTTTGCCAAATCTTGCAGCGCCTTCTTTGTTGCCGAAAGACGACCTGCCTGTTCTGAAAATAGCAAGAGCTTCAGGTCCCTGTTCGTTATAGAGTTTAATAAGCCGTTCAGCCGTAAAATCAAGAGCGTCATCCCACGACACACGTTTGAAATCATCGGTCAAAGACTTTCTCATGTATGGATAGTTTACTCTTAACGGGTCATACCACCACTGAATCTGTCCGACGCCTTTAGAACAAAGACCTCCTCTATTCTGAGGATGTTCAGAATCGCCCATTACATCAACAATTCTGCCATTTTTTAAAAATATTTTGAGACCGCATCCGCTTTCACACATATTCGTACATGTGGAATAACGAACAGTGTCATGCTCTTTGGAAGATTCCTGCGGGCGATGGTCAGGCTTTATTTTCATAAGCCTGTTATCTTTCACCCTCAAGAATCTTTCTTTGCTTAATTCATCAAAATCCATGTTGCCCTCCATATTATTAATTAATTAACAGTAAAAATAAAATTAAATAGCGGTTTCTGAATATAAATTAAACGCATAACTTGCATATTCGCCAAGTTCAATCTCTAAGCCTGCCAAGTATCCTATAAGCTCTTCAAAACCAACCATCGGCGCAAACGATTCTAAATCTGACATATCAACGGCATTAATTAAATTTTGTTGACACATGGAACATATTGTTAAAATATAATCTGAATCGGTTTCATTAGCTTTTTGATTTATTGACTTGAAAAATTCATTTGAACTATTTGCGCTTTCTATTCTTTTATTCCTCAGCGGGGTGACATTCTGCTGTTTCTCGCCGCCGCAGCACTCTGAATACAAAGACATTCTCGCGCCCAGATTTTCTAAGAATTTTGTTAATTGAAGTATGTTTTCCCGATTATCGTAACAACCTGTATAGAGCAATATAGAATGACCTTTTAAATTTTTGACTGCTTTTTTTAAAAAATTTTCTGCGGTTTTATTTTCAGCCGCAATCCCGCCGAGATTATTTGTTTCTGCATTTGTTTCATTAAGGCCGAATACCAAATCCAGAATATGTTTTGCTCCGGTTGTATTAATATCTGTATCGGACAGAACAGCGTTAAACGGCTGAAGACTGTAATCTATCTGATTTTTATACATAGAATTTTTATCGACGGTATCAAGAGCTTTATTTATGGATTTGCTGCATACTTGACATCCGGTATATAAATACTTAGCTCCTTTGCCCTGCGCTAATCCCATATTTCTAAGCGGCATAACGACTTTATTAAAAAATTTATGGTCATAATAACCAGGAGCTGCACCGCAGCAATTCCACTCCTCGAGAAGTTCTGCTTCTATATCTAGAAATTCAAAAATTTTATAAAGGTTCTTATTTTTAGCTTTTATATTATTTGACTCCACGCATCCGGGATAATATAATATTTTTTTCAAGATTAGACCTGCTTTATTTTCAATATATATTATTAAATATAGTTAATTTAGTATATTATTCTGCTGCCTTATTGCTTGCTGCATTTATAGTTTATTGCAAAAACTTAATCTTTTTTATTTTTAGCAGTTCAAATAAATAAAAATATTGGCTGATAATTTTAACGGTCATAGAACAATTATTATAATCTTATTTAAAATCTAAAATCAAGTATTTTTTTGGCAAAAAATTAAATTTATAAAAAATTTTTAAAAAACTATTTTATTATTAACATTATCGATATACACACAAAAATATACGCAAAATATGCTGCTTACAACCTAATTTATTAATTTAATTTTTAAAAATATGATAATTATAATTTATCATGTTATATTTAAAACACTTTTTGGTATTTAATTAACATATATAAGTATTCAAATATATAAATAATGTAAATAATATAAATAAATAATCTACGTAAATATTCTATCTATCTGCTATATAAATAATAAACGTTAATAAACTATTTCAATAATCTGTCTGTCTGCTATGTCAATAACCTATCTCAAAATCTGTCTATTAAAAAAATAATTTAATATTATCAAAAAAATATTAAAAATATATCAAAAAAAAATATTGTAATACAAAACAATTTATGTTATGATTTTTCAATTAACTGTTGTTTATGATTTTGTTTATTATTTGTTCATGATTTATATATATGTGTATTTTTTTGCGTTATCTGTTTAGCGACTTAATAAATATTAGCGACTTAAATAGTCACTTAAATTTATGTAATATGCCCGCAGTAAAGCAGCAATGATATGCCGAGATAGCTCAGTCGGTAGAGCAGAGGACTGAAAATCCTCGTGTCGACGGTTCGATTCCGCCTCTCGGCACCACATTAAAACCGCAGTACTTAAGCCTTTCTTTAAAATTTTTCTCTTGACTTTAAAAGGATCCGCGATTTAATACATTCATTCGCAAGCAAAAACGTTAAAAAGAATAAAAGAGGATTATTGCAAATTAATTATACTTATGGCTTCAGATTACCAAGATTTAAAATTTCTATTTCCTAGCGAATTCTTCCAAGCTTCCTTAGTATAAAATATAGAAACGGCGAGGGACGGATTTATTTATTTGTACCGGAAATATCTTCTATCTGGTAGGTCTTGAAGAAATCTATATGAGGATATTTCTCTATTAAGTAGTCTTCGACTTCCGGAGCGTAAATATACCCGATCATAAAACCTTTGACTTCGGCGTTAAAATGCTTTTCTAATCTTTTAAGCATAAGGTCGAATTTATCGACGTCCTTTTTGCCGGGCTGAGCTTTGGATTCGCCTATAATATAAATCTTTTTGCCGTTTCTTTCCCCTTCAAGATAAAGGTTGACCTCGTCATAAGCCCCGTTTGCATACTTAACGTTTTTTCTTTCTACTTTATTAATAACGGCATTATATTGATTTAAGGCAAACTTTTTCATAAAAGGCATATATTTGTCTTCTATGTCGTAACCTACAGCCATTGAAAGACCGCCTAACTGTTTTTTAACGTCTGCCATATCTATAACAAGCTGTCTTACGGTTTCTTCCGTCTTCTTCTGCGCTTCAGCAAGCTCTTCGACTCTCGCTTCTGTTCTCTTCTGCGCTTCGGCAAGCTCTTCCATTATACGCTCAAGCCTGTTAAATTCAACCTTAGTTACTATGTTCGACTCGTCGATTATCACTTGAGATATAATCTTAGTAAGAGCTCTCGCCTGCTGTTCGCTGAACGAATCCTGAAGATCTTCGTAAATTTTAAATGTATTAGCCATATTGGTTTATGGGGTTGTATCTTTGCCTTTCGGTTTATTTATAAATTATTATTATAAAAATAATATAATATGCTTTTATTAATAAATTTTAACATTTAAAACTGTTTTTTTCAAATTAAAAATTACTTCAATTTGCCGTTTGAATATTTTAAAAATATATGTAACTTTTCATTCAGTGCTAAAATTCAATCCTGTAAAAAAGTCTGGTAATTCTTTAATCTTCATCATAGTCTTATCCTTCGTTTTTCACCCTCTCTAAATCCGCTTCCGCCATAAGCTCTATAAGTTCTTTCATGGAAGTCTTAGCTTCCCATCCAAGCTTTTCTTTGGCCTTTTTAGGATTGCCTAAAAGTCTTTCAACCTCTGCCGGTCTGTATAATTTTGGGTCTATTTCGACGTAATCTTTATAGTTTAGTCCGACGTAGGAAAAAGCGGTTTCGCACATTTCCCTTACAGAGAATGTTTTGCCTGTTGCTACAACATAATCGTCAGGCTTATCCTGCTGAAGCATAAGCCACATTGCCTCAACGTAATCTTTTGCGTATCCCCAGTCTCTCTGAGCGTCTATGTTGCCGAGATAAACCTTTTTCTGCTTGCCGTATTTTATTCTGGCGACGGCGTCGGTCACTTTTCTCGTAACAAACTCTATGCCTCTGATAGGAGATTCGTGATTAAATAATATTCCGGCGCAGCCGAATATGTTAAAACTTTCCCTATAGTTTATAGTGATATAATGGCCGAACATTTTAGCGGCTCCGTACGGACTTCTCGGATGAAAAACCGTATCTTCGCACTGTATAGTTTCGGAAGTCTTGCCGAACATCTCGGACGTTGAGGCCTGATAAAATTTTATTTTATCATTTACGATTCTTATAGCCTC
>JAJYQS010000002.1 GCA_021794475.1 bacterium
AATGAAAGCGAACTAAATCCAAAATATCTTGACGCTTTGTTTAAAACAAAAAAATTTTTGTTGTTTGTTAATGATAAAGCAAATGGCGGAGTGCGAATGGATTTTAAGATTGAATACATGCAGGAATGGCAAATCCCTCTCCCGCCGCTCGATGTCCAAAATGAAATCGTGGAAAAAATAGAAAAGCAAAAACAGATTGTCGATGGAGCGGAACAAATTGAAGAAAATTTTCAGATACAAGATGAAATATTTAATGGGGAATATAAGAAAAGATTAATTGATGTCTGTGAATTAATAACAGATGGCACGCATCAAACACCTGAATACACTAATGATCAAAATGGTATTAAGTTTTTATCTGCAACAAGCGTATCAGGTAACGAATTAAAAATTGAGTATGCAAAAAGAATACCTATATCACTCCATGAAGAATTAAAAAAGCGAGTATTGCCAAGAGAAGATGATATTTTGATGGCAAAAAATGGGACTATTGGTAGATGTAAATTATTGCCAAAACTTAATGAAGAAATAAGTATTTATGTCAGCCTTGCTTTGCTAAGACCTAATCAAACCCTAATATTACCTAAATATCTTTATTACATAATCCAAACAAAACTTGTTCAATATCAATTATTGTTAAGAACCAAAAAACATGGTGGCGTTGGTAATTTGCATTTAGATGAAATTAGAGAAGTAGAAATTCCTCTCCCTATTCTTGAAGTTCAACGCCAAATCGTAGAAAAACTTGACCGGCAGATGCAGGCACTGGAAGGCGTGCAACTACTCAAGGCAGAAGCAGAAAAAAAAATTAATGAGATTTTAGAGGAAGTGTGGGGGGGAGAATTTTAATAAGAGATACTATGATTGGGTGATTTTAGAAATTCTAATGACTCAAGAAATTTTTTCTTTTCATTATTATACGCTAATAGAATAATATAGTAATAAAGTAATTGGCTTGAATTTTAAGAATCATTTAACTGAATCCAAAATATAAATGTAAAGATAAATATACAAGAGCATGGCAGCTTTAGCAAATAACAAAGGCGGTTATCTTGTTTACGATGTTTTAAGGAAAAAATAAGATAAGGATAAACTATATGTTGGTATTCATAAATTTAGTATTAGGCATCATAAATAAATTTATAGGATTAGTAGCCGTTTTAGGTTTTTTTATTGCATTTTGGGAATTTTTCAATAAAATGTACGAAAAACAAGAACAAGCTCTTTTTTCTTTAGTGGCACAACTTGAAATAACTAAATCTTGGGCGGGTGGAGAAGGTAAGGGGTATATAGGTGAGCCTTCTGAAGAACAGAAACTAATTTGGACGAATCCTTTCTACTTGATTTTTAGTATTGAGGATTCCGCTCTGAAAGCTGCAATGATACAACTATCACCAGTTAATTTGAATCCAGAACTAAATCCTAATACGTTGTCTATTAAGAAAGTTAGCGAAGCCCTTGCCAACTATAATCAGCTGATAAATAATATAATGGATTTAGAAAACTTAAAAGAACAACATTGATAGTTTTAGCGAATCAGAATCGAAAGAAAAATATTTAGCCCGCTTATTTTATAATTACAATTACAATATCCATTTTAAATTGATAGGTTCAGAAGAAAGCGGAGGGCTAAACCAATATTATCATATTCTCAATGAGAAAACCAAAGAATTAAGAAAAGATATTGAGAATAAAAAAAGAAAATTTCGTATTATATTTGGGATTGTCATAATCATTTTTTCAGGTATCTTTATTAATTTATTACCCATATCATCCATTATTGAATTCTTTATATTGTTAACAAAAAGTTTAAAAACATTATTTCAAGTAGTAGGATTGGGATTTGGTTTGGTGGCTTCTGTTTTCTTGCTACTGTTCCCACCTATTTCAAAAACTCCTAAAGTTTCAAACAATGGCAAGGAGGCTATTATAGGCTTTACAGTTGATATTCCATCTGAAGATGTAGAAAAAAATAAAAGCAAACTTAAATGGGCAAAATTTTTCACAAAGCTTGGTTTTACTTTATTTATTCTTTCTTTTTTATTTCAGATAATTGCTTTATTTATATAAGATTTTTATGTAGTACCAGTATTTTTGTATTTTCAAAGATATGTTTTTGGATTTTTACTATTATTAACTTACTTTTCTTCCTTAATTAATGAAAATAGTTCTTTAATTTCCGATACAGCAATAGTAAAATGAGCCGACAAGCCGGTTATAAACCCTACATTTAGGCGAGCGTCCTCCTTAAAATTAATTAATTTTAAGGAGTTATAGCTGTATAGCTATAACTTGAAATAAAAAAAGCATATGGTTAAAATATTATTTAATGTCAAATATTTAGGAGAAAATTATGAACGTAACCGAGCTATTCCAATTAGCGCAGTGGATAACCACTGAAATAGAAAATAAGCAGATACCACAGAAATACCAAAGCCTTATTAATATTATCGATGAAAACATTCGCCAGAACCGACTGCCTAATATTCCCAAAAAGCCCTTCGCGCAGGAAAGGGAAACTCTTTTAAATGCATTAAAAGAAGTTCCCCTTAATCAGCTTACCGACGAACAATTGAATTTCTTAGATAAATTAAAAATAAAATCTAATTTAGGGGTAGCTGGCGCTGAAAAAATAGAGGATATTTTTTATAAAAATGTTGTGGATGAACAAACTATACTCAATAGGACAAGAGATGCATTAAATCAGTTAAATGCCGGCATCCAGCAATCCAATCAACTTGAAGGCATTTTAGCGCATTGCATTACTCCTGAAAAGTATGAACTTGAAGATAAAGTTATTATGCGGGTAAATTTTAGCGGCAACGTTGGTATATATAATGTTAAAGATTTAAAGGATTGGAGTGAGAAATGGTATAATATAAGCTATGGAATTACTACGGCAAATGAATGTTCGGCTGAAAGTGTCGAAATAATAGGGACGACGAAAGGTTCAATAATTATTGAATTTGCTGTAGCCGGCAGTATATTGACTTCTTTTAAACTTGTAATAAGCAATGTTTTAAAACTGATAAAAGAAGTTTATGAATTAAAAATTTTGATAGAAAAATTTAAAAACTGGAAGATAAAAAATAGCCATATGGAAGTGGCTTATGAAAAATTAAGTAAAGATTATGAAGATACATATGCAAAAGCTAAAGATGACGGTATCGAAAAAATAGTGAACGATGAATCTACAAGATTACATCTTTCTCCAGAGGCCTGCCAAGGAGATAAAATTATTGCATTAAGGAAGTCTATTGGAACAATTCTGGATTTTGTCGAAAAAGGCGGAGAAGTAGATTTCTTTAATCCCGCTGGCAAAGCGGAGAGCGGCGATGAGCAACAAAAAAAATTAAGTCGGGAATTTGCTGAAATCAGGGAACTGGAGAACCAGATAAAACAAATTGGGCATGATTCTAAAGATGAATCATAACTTTTATTGTTGAGTATGATTTTGATATGAGTGATAATTTTACAGGTTGGATGAAGATTTTTGTTTATGATTTGCCGGCATATATCTTTAATTATTTTAAAGCCTTTTTTGCCTTACTATTTCACCCTATGCAAACTCTTAAGAATATTCTGAGAAAAAAGTATCTGATTTATTTATTTTCTTACTTCCATACCATCTGTATTTTAAGTACTCTGGATTTAAAATATTATAAAATAAATCCCATTTATTGTAAGAGAAGGTATCTGATTTATTTTTTTAATACTTTATGAAAATCAAACAATTCCAAATAGATGCATTTACCGGCCGTGTTTTTGGCGGCAACCCTGCCGCAGTCTGTCCTCTTCAGATTTGGCCGGAAGATAATCTCCTTCAATCCATCGCCGAAGAAAACAATCTCTCGGAAACTGCGTTCTTCGTACCTGCAGAAAATAACTTCGAATTAAGGTGGTTTACTCCAATTAAAGAGGTGGACCTGTGCGGGTATGCAACTCTTGCGGCGGCTCACGTCATATTCGAACATATAGGATATTCCGCAGATTATATTGTATTTAAAACTAAAAGCGGGAATTTAACGGTTAGAAAAAACGGAAATATGCTCGAAATGGATTTTCCCTTATATATGCCTAAATTAAGCGTAATGCCGGATTATCTGGCGGAAGGACTTGGGAAAACGCCCGTTACGGTGCTTGAAGCGCAGGATTACATTGCCGTATATGACAGCGAAGAAACCGTCCTCTCTATCGTTCCTGACCAGACGTTGCTTAACCGGCTCGGTTTGCGCGGGGTATCAGTTACCGCTCCCGGCGATAATGCGGACTTCGTCAGCCGTTTTTTTGCGCCGAAATTTGGCATACCGGAAGACCCTGTAACCGGTTCGGCACATTGCGAACTTGCTCCATACTGGGCAGACAGACTGGATAAAAACATTTTAAATGCCGTGCAGGTTTCTAAAAGGGGCGGAGAGATATTATGCAGGGTGGAAAGAGAAAAAGGCCGCGTAATTATATCGGGGCGTGCGGTAACATTTATGGAAGGGGA
>JAJYQS010000023.1 GCA_021794475.1 bacterium
CGCAGAGGAGGGTTTTGCATGCCGGCGATATTACAGGCAGAGAAATAGAAAGAGCATTAGTTGAAAAATCAAGAAGTAAAAGCAATATTTCAATTTTCGAAAATCATATTGCGATAGATTTTATTACCTCGCACAAATTAAAAAAAGAAAAAAATATGCCCGATAAGGTTTTAGGAGCTTATTTTTTAGACAGAAACAACGACAGAGTAGTTCCGGTAAGTGCAGATTTTGTCGTTATAGCAACCGGAGGAGCCGGCAAGGTTTTTCTTTATACTTCAAATCCTGACATTTCCACAGGAGACGGGATTGCAGCGGCATACAGAATAGGCGCTAAGGTTGCAAATATGGAATTTTATCAATTTCATCCTACAATTTTATATCATCCTGAAGCTAAATCTTTTTTAATATCCGAAGCGTTAAGAGGAGAAGGCGGCACTTTGAGGCTTAAAGACGGAACGCCTTTTATGGATTCTGTGCATCCTTTAAAGAGCCTTGCTCCGAGGGATATAGTAGCAAGAACAATTGATTTTGAAATGAAAAGGACAGGAAATGAATGCGTATATCTTGATATGACTCATAAATCAAAGGAATTCTTAGAAAAACGTTTTCCGGATATATTTAAAACAACGCTTAGTTTCGGCATTGATATGTCAAAACAGTGGATACCCGTTGTTCCGGCTGCCCATTATCTCTGCGGGGGAATATTGACGGATAAAGACGGTTTAACGTCTATTGACAATCTGTACGCTATCGGAGAGGTTGCATGTACCGGACTTCACGGCGCAAACAGGCTTGCGAGCAATTCATTGCTTGAAGGCTGTGTTTTCGCTAAAAAAGCCTATGAATCTACTATGAAAAAAATGGAGAACATTATAAAAATAAAATCGGTTCAATTACGCGATGACGATAAATCGCATAAACAGCATAAACATGCGGATAAATCACATGATTTAAAATATGATGATGAAAAGAATAACAATATCATTCCAGAATGGAAGGATTTCGGTCTTGAAGGCGGAGACGAGCTTATAGTTATAACACATAACTGGGACGAACTGAGGCGGACGATGTGGAATTACGTCGGTATCGTGAGGTCAAATAAGAGGCTTGAAAGGGCTAAAAGACGCATTGACAACCTTATTGACGAAATTAAGGAATATTACTGGAATTTTAAAATATCTTCAGATTTAATAGAATTAAGAAATATTGCCGAGGTTGCAAATTTGATTATTACATCGGCTATGCTCAGAAAAGAATCCAGAGGAACGCACTACACGATAGATTATCCTACAAAAGACGACAAAAATTTTAAACATCCCACGGTACTGTAAACGATAAATAAATATTTTAAACATTTTTATTTTATAAACAAAAACTCCCGGCCGTGTCAAACGCAGTCGGGAGTAAGAGAATAAATAAATCTGACACCTTTATTAATTAATCAGATAGTTTTTGAATCAGCCGTCTTTATGACTGGCAAGGCGTCATATAAAATCCTTCTATGTTGTCGTTTGCGGATATAACCATATAATAAGCGTAACTGTCTTCTACCGAACCGTTTGTATAGACATAATCTATATTGCCTATTTGTTCGGTATATTCATTAACAGGTACGGTCGTGGTAGGTAGAACATAATTTGGATTGGTCGTCGCTGAATTGTTGCATGTTAGACCTGCGGAAAGACCTGTTGCTGTGCCGGGACCTGTAACTGCGCCGTTTAAATAAACAAGCCACCATGAATTGCCCGGTGTTGATGCCGAAGGAACGGTCGGAGCAGTTGTCACAATATTGTAAGATGTGCCTGAACCTGTCGGAGAGCCGGTTATCGGCGTTGTATAGTTCGGCAGTAATAAAAACGGATTTGCGTAAGGATTCGTGCCGGCTGTATTAGCAGACGGCAAGGTGGGCTCAAATGTCACCGTCCCGGCTGTTTTCGCGTTAAATCCTGTAATAGCCACATAATTCGATAAGTCATTATTTACCAAATTTTTAGACATCTGGCTTGTTACACCCTCGCCAAGCGAGCCTATTACGCCCTGCGAAGCCGCCTTATTTGCAGAACCGGTTAAATTAACAAATTTAGGCAGCACCACAGCCGCTAAAATACCTATCAGCAAAATAACCATAACAAGTTCGATAAGCGTAAAAGCTTCGCTGTTTTTAAGTCTTTTAAAATCTTTCGTTAAAAAATCAAACATTTTCATCATTGCATCTCCTTTTTAAATAAAAAAACTTCAAATAAATAAAATTAATAAAAAAATACATTAAATTTACAAAACACAGCCTGATAATTCGATAAAATGTCTTTTTATACTCACTATTATATTATTAGTTCAATATATAATCAAATATTTTTTTATGTTTAACAATTTTATTATTTATCGCCGTATTATCTGTTTATCAGCAATCAACTGCATTTACATCTGTGTTTAACAAAACTGTAATAAAAATTTAACCGGTTTGCAATAACTCCATAATAATCCTGAAATAAGCGGTATGGTATTATATTTTAGGTTATGCTTCGAAAGATTATTGTTTGCATATTGAAAATACTAATTTGAATGTTATAATAATAGAAGGAAGAATAATAATGGAAGAAATTAAAAAAAGTGAAGATTATATGAATATGAGTTTATCGGTTTCGCCGGAAAAATATTTCGACAGCAGGTTTGACGGTCAGGAAAAGCTCTTTATCGAAAAGTTTAATGGGCAAAAAGCCCAATTCGATGAGCGGTTCAACAGCCTTGAAACTAAATTTGACGTTCGTATTGATAATCTTGAAGCTCAGTTAAATAGCCGAATAGACAGCGTCGAAGCTCAGTTAAATAGCCGAATAGACAGCGTCGAAGCTCAGTTAAATAGCCGAATAGACAATCTTGAAGCTAAACTAAATAACCGAATAGATAATCTTGAAGCTCAGTTAAATGGACGGATTGACGGGCTTGAAGCTAAACTAAATAACCGAATAGATAATCTTGAAGCTCAGTTAAATGGACGGATTGACGGGCTTGAATCAAAGCTTGAAGCAAAGATAGATGCTTTGTATAAAATGATGACATTTGGATTCGGCATAATAATGGCGGTTCTTGCAGTTTTAGTGGCACTGCATTTTTTAGGACGTTGACATAATCCCTGCCTTTAGGCATTGGGAGTATGTCAATATACTAGTCACAATTTAAATTAAATTTTTATAATAATAGGTATTTCATTATGTTTAAAAATAGAGCAGAAGCCGGAAAATTGCTGGCAAAGCAATTATTGCAATATAAAAATGATAAAGCCGTTGTTATCGGACTTGCCAGAGGAGGTATTCCCGTAGCTTTTGAAATTGCACATGCGCTGTGCGCTTATTTAGACGTTGCTTTAGTTAAAAAATTAGGAGCTCCGGCGCAAGAAGAACTTGCAATAGGCGCGATAGTTGACGGAAAAAATCCTCAAATATTTCTTAATAATGAAATTATCGGACATCTTAATATTACAAAAGATTATATTGATGAAATTATTAAAATTAAGCTTTCAGAAATCAGAAAACGTGAAAAGATTTATAGAAGCGGGAGAGACAGAATAGATATTGCCGGTAAAATTGCAATTGTTGTTGATGACGGTATTGCAACGGGCGCATCTATTAAAGCAGTAATAAAATCTTTAAAATCAGAAAATCCAAAGAAAATTATTGTTGCCGTTCCGGTTGCTCCTATTGAAACAATAGCGGAATTAAAAAGAGAAGTTGATGAAGTTATTGTTTTGTCAGTTCCGGAAAATTTTTATGCTGTAGGAGCATTTTATAGTGATTTTAGCCAAACATCAGATGAAGAAGTGATTAGCCTTTTAGATAAAGCAAATTAGAATTTTTTTCTTTATAGAGTTTGATATTCTGCAAAATAAATAGATTTAAGATACCGCATTATGCCGGTATATAATATACAACAGCTCAAAAGAATAAAATTAATGCGTTTAATTTTTATAATGATTTTTAATAGTCATGATATCGTCGAATCCTTTTGTGAACGCGTCAAACACCGCAGGGTCAAAATATTTCCCTATGCCCATTTCATTTTTCATGATACTTATACTTTCTTCCACTGAATACGCCGGTTTATAAATTCTTTTATTTGTCAGGGCGTCGAACACGTCGCTTATAATGCAAATTCTGCCGGAAATCGGAATATCTTCTCCTTTAAGTCTGTTCGGGTATCCGTATCCGTCATATCTTTCGTGGTGGGACAAAGCTATTTCCGCTCCGAATTTCATAATTTTAGAATCAGAACCGCTAAGTATTTCATATCCTTTTATTGTATGCGTTTTCATTATTTCAAATTCGCGGTCGGTTAATTTTGCAGGCTTTAGCAATACATAATCCGGAATAGATATTTTACCTATATCGTGCATAGGCGAGGCTTCTAAAATATCCATCTGAAAATCGTAGTCAAATCCTAAATGTCTCGCAATCGTCATGCAGTAATAAGACATTCTTTCAATATGAGCTC
>JAJYQS010000091.1 GCA_021794475.1 bacterium
CCATTCTTCTTTTTGTCATTATTAAGATATTATTTATATTGAAAGATTTTAAATTAAACTAAATATATCATTTTTTAAGTTTTGCAAATAATGTAACCATCTCAACAATGGACATCGCCGCATCGAAACCTTTATTGCCCATTTTAGTGCCCGCTCTTGATATTGCCTGTTCTATCGATTCGGAAGTAATGATACCGTAGCTGACCGGAGTATTAGAGTTAACGGCCAGTTCCGAAACCATTTTGGCAACCTGCTGCGACAATAGGTCAAAATGGTTTGTTTCTCCTCTTATCAAAGTACCTAAGCATATAATTCCGTCGTATTTTTTTGTTTCCGCCATTATTTTAATGGCCATAGGCAGTTCAAATGCGCCCGGAACTTTAACCACTGTTATATCCTGTTCGTTGGCGCCGGAACGCGTCAGATAATCTACCGCTCCGTCCAAAAGTTTAGAATTTATAAATTCATTAAATCGGGATATGGCAATGCCGAATTTGAATCCCGCAGCGCTTAAATTTCCTTCTATTACATTATACATTTTAAAAGACCCCGTTTACTTATTGTTTTTTTATTGTTTTTTTATTATCTATGTGCAGTATATGACCCATTTTTTCTTTTTTAGTTGTTAAATAATGCAAATTTTTATGCGTAGGACAAATTTCAATAGGTACTCTTTCGACCACACTGAGACCATATCCTTCAAGACCTATGATTTTTTTTGGATTATTTGTCATCAATCTCATTTTTCCGACGCCCAAGTCGACTAAAATTTGAGCTCCTACCCCGTATTCCCTCAAATCTGCTTTGAACCCTAATTTTTCGTTGGCCTCAACCGTATCATAGCCTTTGTCTTGCAGATTGTAAGCCTTAAGTTTGTTTACAAGTCCTATCCCCCTGCCTTCCTGACTGAGATAAAGTATAACGCCCTTTCCTTCTTTTTCTATCATCTCCATAGCGTTCTTTAACTGGTCTCCGCAGTCACATCTTTCGGAACCGAAGACATCGCCTGTCAGACATTGTGAATGTACCCTGACTAAAATCGGTTCGTCTTTTTTTATATCCCCTTTAACCAAAGCAACATGTTCTTTAAAATCGATATCGTTTGAATATGCTATTATTTTAAATTCGCCGCCGAATCTTGTAGGGATATTAGATTCAACCAATCTTTTTACATGTTTTTCATGTTTTACCCTATAGTTTATAATATCCTGTATCGTCAATATTTTTAAATCATGCTGTTTGGCAAATTCTATTAAATCCGGCATTCTCGCCATAGTTCCGTCATCTTTCATAATTTCGCATATTACACCGGCAGGTTTAAGTCCCGCAATAGCTGCAATATCGGTAGAACCTTCGGTTTGCCCTGTCCTGACCAGAACGCCTCCGTTTTTGGCGGCAATCGGAAAAATGTGTCCCGGTCTCACGAGGTCTGTCGGTTTTGCGTCATTTTTTACGGCAGTGAGTATAGTCTGCGCCCTGTCAAAAGCAGAAATACCTGTCGTAACCCCTTCTGCCGCTTCTATTGAAACCGTAAAGGCGGTAGAAAATTTAGATTGATTATTTGCAGCCTGAGGAGGCAGATTCAGCTGGTCCGCTTTTTCCTGAGTCAGAGTAAGGCATATTAAGCCGCGTGCGTATTTTGTCATAAAGTTTATTGCTTCCGGCGTTACCATCTCGGCTGCCATGGTAAGGTCGCCCTCATTTTCTCTGTCTTCATCGTCAACCAAGATAATCATTTTCCCTTTTTTGATTTCTTCGGCTGCTTCTTCAACCGTTGTCATCGGCATAATAAAACCTCTTATTTTTTTAAATTTAATTTAATTTAATTTAATTGTTCAAGTAATTTATTTGAGAAAGCCGTTTTCATAAAGAAATTCACGGGTTATATCTTTTTTTAATGTATGCGAGTTTTTATTATAAGTACCGTGTCCGGCGTCATTTCTAAAGTTATTACCGCCGGAGCCTGCTGCAGAGCCTGAATTTTTAAGCAGTCTTTCAGAATTATCTATGACGGCTTTTTCTATTATATCAAATTCGATATTGACAAACTCGCCTATTTTTATATCCCCTAAATTTGTAAATTTGTAAGTCAAAGGTATAATGCTCACATAAAAATCGTTATTTTTAATTTCATTAATTGTCAGACTGATGCCGTCAACCGCAATTGAACCCTTGTTGATTAAATATTTTGATAATTCTGGAGCGTTATTTGCAATACCTATTAAATAGGCATTACTATATTGCCGTTTATTGATGATTTTTCCCGTTCCGTCAATATGACCTAACACAAAATGTCCGGATATATCGCTATTTACCGATAAAGCCGGTTCAATGTTAACTTTAGTTCCGACTTTCATATATTTTAATGACGATTTTTTAAATGTTTCCGGCGAAAAATCAAAATATACGGTCTTAGCGGTTATACTTCTTACGGTCAGACATATTCCGTTAACGGCTATGCTCTGACCTATATATGATTTTACGGAGCATTCAGGAAGATAAATTCCTAATATCCCGCTGTTTGAACGAAACGTTATAGATCTGACCTCGCCTTTTTCTTTAATTATCCCGGTGAACATAATTTATATTTTAATAATTTATTTTAATATTTTAATTTATCGTCCGGTTTATTTAAAAGATTATGATTCGGGATAATAAATTAAAAAAATATCATCGCCCGTCTTTTTTATATCCAAATTTTTTAATTTAATCAACTGTTTATTGGCGTATAAATCATTCAAGCCGTCTTTAACGGCATTTCCAGTCTGTAAATTATTATTAAATTTATTTAAATTCATATTTGAAAAGTTAATTAAATCGAATGCGCTTATAGAATTTCCGGCAAAATTATTAAAACCTGCAGCCGTATTGTCAATAATATTAATATTCCCTATCAGATAAGGCGTTATATTAAATATTAATTTATCGTAAAGCCTGTTTGATATAAGATAAGCAAATAAATTTGGTCCAGGCTCTACAAATATACTTGTAATACCGTATGCTGCACATTCTTTAAAAATCTCGGCGATGTCAAGATAGTGCTTTTTTTGTATAACACCGCAGCTGCTGTTGGTAGTAAAACCATTTTTTTCAGCGTTCTCGGCTGAATAATTTTTTAAGCTGTCTTCACAGCTATTATTATATAACACTTCTTTTATAATTGCACCTTTTTGTTCAAGCAATTTTTTTCTTTTTAATTTTTCTTCACTATATTCGAAAGAAGTGAAAATAAAAATTTTATCGTCATCATTCCTATATTTGAGTAGTTTTGATTCGGCAGGGATCAGAAGATTTGAGTCAATAATAATTTTTGCAAACTTTTTGTCGGCAATACTGTTATACTTGCAGTATCTGATATTTAATCTGGGATTATCGCTTATAACCGTGTTGGCAGATACCATAATGGCGTCATGCATAAGCCTTAAATTATGGGTATATCGTAAAGATTTTTCCGATGACAGATAAAACGGAGTGTTGTTCCTGGCATTATTTTTACTATCCTCCGTTACATTTTTATGGGAAAATCCAATTTTTCCGTCTATACTGATTGCAAGTTTGACCGTAATAAAAGGAAGTCCGGCGCTAATATTTTTTAGGAATATTTCGTTCAGTTTTTTCGCCCTGTCCTCTAAAATGCCGTATTTAACCTCAATCCCGTTATTTTCAAGGTACTTGAAACCGCTGCCCGAAACCAGAGGATTAGGGTCCTTCATGGCTGCAACCACGCGCGAAATTCCGTATTTTTTGATTGATTCAACGCATGGAGGGGTTTTTCCAAAATGGCTGCAGGGCTCTAAGCTTACGTATAAAGTTGCTCCTTTTGCGTTACTGCCTGCCATTTTAAGAGCGATAATTTCAGCGTGCGGTCCGCCTGCTTTTTTATGATATCCTGAGCCTATAACTTCGCCATGTTTAACAATTACGGAACCTACCATAGGATTGGGAGACGTAAAACCGGCTGCTTTTTTTGCAAGATTTAATGTTTTGGCAATGTAATATTCATCGATGCGGTTAGTCATTTTATTTTTTTTCAATTAAATCGGATACTGTTTCGTATAATTCGTTTATATCTTTAAACGACAAATAGACTGAAGCAAATCTCACGTAGCTTATAGCATCAATATTTTTTAATTTATTGAGAGCAAATTTTCCGATTTCCGTACTTTGTATTTCGCTCAGACTGCTTTCCTCAATCCATTTTTCAACTGATTGGATTATAGTTTCTATATCTTCTATGGAAACAGGTCTTTTTTCACATGCTTTAATTAAACCGTTCAATATTTTCTGTCTGTCAAAAGCTTCGCGTCTGCCGTCTTTTTTAATAATTAAAGGCAATGACATGACAATGGTTTCTAATGTATAAAATTTTTTGCCGCAGAAATTACACTGCCTTTTTCTCCGGACTGCTTTGGCATCTTTAGATAATCTTGAATCTATAACTTTATCGTCTTC
>JAJYQS010000009.1 GCA_021794475.1 bacterium
AAATATTGCATTGGCAAACCTGAAAGCGAGAATATTCTGTACGGTTTCTTTCCCAAGATAATGGTCTATTCTGTAGATTTGCCGTTCCTGAAATGCGGCTAAGATATTGCTGTTCAATTCATTTGCGGTTTCGTAGTCGTAACCGAAAGGCTTTTCTATAACTATTCTGGAAAAACCGTCTTTTTGTTCTTTATTGGAAGCCAGACCTGAATTATTTAAACCTTCAACAACGTCCTGATAAACACTTGGCGGGGTGGAGAGATAAAATATTAAATTTTTTGGCATGCCGTATTCTTTGGACTTCGTTTCGGTAAACGTCTTAAGCGATTCGTAACTTTTAATATCGTTATAACTCATAGAAAGATAGTTTATATGTTTGGAAAAATCTTTAAAATGCTTGACATCTATAGGCCTTTTTCTGCAATATATATTCATAGAGTCATAAATTGTTTTTCTGAATTGCTCATCGTCCATTTTAGTCCTTGCAAAACCGGTAATGAAAAAATTATCCGGAAAAAAACCTTCATCCCACAAATTATATAAAGCGGGAAAAATTTTAATATGCGCCAAATCTCCGCTTGCGCCGAATATTATAATACCGCACGGATTAAGTCCTTTCATATCTGCATTCCTCGTTTATTATATATTTATATATTCAAAAGCTGCGATATTATTATTATTTATCGCTCATTATATACATAATATACATATATGCCTACTTATAAATAAGTTGATAACAATTTAGTTGATTAGTCAGCCGTTACCGCTTGATTTAACTGTTTTATTTTAGTGATTTTATTGTTCTAATATTACTCTTGCAGGCGCTCCGTCTGAATCTTTTATTTTGACGGGAAGCGCTATAAGTTTATAGCTGCCTGGCTTAACGTGTTCAAGATAAAGACTTTCAATAATAATAATTCCTGCGCCAAGCAACGTCCTGTGAGTTTCATGCCCTTTGCCGAAACCTTCTACCGAAAGATAATCCACGCCTACAAGTATTACGCCTTTATCAACCATATACTGAGCGGCGTCATTTGCGACATATACATAATCTTCATGAAAATTTTTATCTGTCGATATAATTTTAGAATTTTTTGTTTTAAACAATATTCTGCCGCCGCTGTTAATATTTTGCGTTTTAAGAAAATCTTCCGTTATAGCTTCATATGTTTCAGGAACTTCTATAACAAGACATTCTCCAATAAGACTTTCCAATTTTAATTTATCTATTCCTATCCCCTCTTCATAAAAATGATGCGGGGCATCTATATGGGTTCCGGTATGCGTTCCAAAAGAAAGATGCGTATTATTAGCGGTATTGCCGTTTTTAATACTTGAAAATTGTTTTATAATAACTTCAGGGTCTTTCGGCCAATGAACCATTCCGTCTTCAACCGTTAAACTTACATCGATATACATAATATTTTTCCTCTAAATAATTTTATATTATATTAGATTCGCAATCGGCTATAATATAATAAATATAAATAATGCGTCTAAGGCAAATAAAATAAATAGGCAGTTATATACATTTATATACGTTATGTATTATATATTGCAATAATATATTCTAATGAACCGGATGTCCGCCAAACTGGTGTCTTAACGCTGCAAGGACTCTGTTTGCAAAGGAATTTTCCTGTCTGGATCTGAATCTTGCAAACACCGATTCCGCAAGCACAGGAGCAGGAACGGCATTATCTATAGCTTCTTTTAATGTCCACCTGCCTTCGCCTGAATCATCGACGGTAGGACCGAGATTCTTTAATTCAGGGTCTAATTTAAATGCATTATTAGCTAAGTCCAGAAGCCACGACCTGACAACCGACCCATGTCTCCATAGTTCCGTAACTTCGGTCAAGTTTATATTAAAATCGCTTGTTTTTAAAATTTCAAAACCTTCGGCATATGCTTCCATCATTCCGTATTCTATCGCATTATGAACCATCTTAACATAGTGTCCTGCACCTGATTTTCCCGTATAAAGATATCCTTTTTCAGGCGCTAAAGTTTTAAATATAGGCTCGCAATATTCAAAAATTTCTTCTTCGCCGCCTACCATAGAGCAGTAACCTTCTTTAAGTCCCCATATGCCTCCGCTTGTACCGGCATCAAGAAAATTAATTCCTTTTTCTTTAAGTAAATCATGTCTTCTTATAGAATCTTTATAATATGAGTTGCCTCCGTCAATTACGATATCGCCTTTCTCGACATATTTTGATACTTCTTCAATCATTAAATCCGTAGTATCCCCTGCAGGCACCATAAGCCAGACAATTCTGGGAGCCGGTAGTTTTGAAACTAATTCTTCTATAGAATCTGAGCCTATAGCACCTTTATTTTTAACAGGTTCTTCCTTAGACCTTGTTCTGTTAAATACAACCACTTTATGTCCGCCTTCTAAGAGTCTGAATACCATATTGATACCCATTTTTCCTAAGCCTACCATGCCAAGTTCCATAATTAGTACCTCCTTAGCTTATATTTTGCTTTTTATTTTTCTTGATTTGCCTGCTTTGATTTGCTTACTTTATTAATTAATAATTTTTGTTATTTAACGCCTGCATTAACGGTATTGTTTGCGTCATTAGACGAATTACCCGAACTGAAACTTCTCCCTACCTCTCTTATGATATCTAGAGGGATAGGCATTATCATTGTAGTATTATTTGTAGAAGATATTTCATTCAGCGTCTGCAAATATCTTAACTGCAGTGCCATCGGATTTTCAGCTATGATTTTAGCAGCGTCGCTTAATCTTTGAGCCGCCTGAAATTCTCCGTCGGCATTGATTATTTTTGCTCTTCTGTCTCTTTCGGCCTCCGCCTGTCTCGCCATAGCTCTTTGCATATCTTGCGGCATATCGATTTGTTTTAGTTCCACTATAGTAATTTTAATTCCCCATGGCCCTGTATGTTTATCTAATATATCCTGCATTTCTGCATTTATCTTTTCACGTTCTGCCAAAAGTTTATCAAGTTCTGCTTCACCGCAGATGCTCCTTAAAGTAGTCTGGGCAAGCTGGGAAATAGCATTATAATAATCGGCTACCTGTACTACGGCATTAAGCGGATCAACTATTTTAAAATAAACCACCGCAGATATCTTTAAGGTAACGTTATCTTTTGTTATCACGTCCTGAGACGGAACTTCAAAGGTAAGTATTCTTAAACTGACCCTGACCATTCTGTCTATTACCGGCCATAATAATATTATTCCAGGACCCTTGACGGCTATCGCTCTGCCGAGTCTAAATATAACCGCCCTGTCATATTCTGTTATGATTCTTACGGCATACAGAATAATCATAATAGCAACAATTATGATTACAGATATAAATAAAACTCCGAAACCTTGCATATATCCTCCAGATTAACTTACTGCATTAAATAAAAATACATATTTACTATATTATATATTATAACATAATATTGTTTTGAAATGTTTATATGGTAATAGCGCGCTTAATAAATAGACAAAATATTCTTAGCTAAAAGGTTTTACCTTCAATTTTAAGGAATCTTTTACAGAAACGGATGATGAATGGGGCGATTCAACCACAATTACTTTCTGACCTTTGGCAATAGCAGCATCTGCGGAGGCCGTCCATATCTCGCCGTTTAAATCAATCTGTCCGAAACCGCCGGCAGGAATATCTTTTGTAACAAATGCAACAGTATTCGCAATACTGTCTATTGATGATTTAACCTTTGTTTTATTCGCTTTATATCCTAAAATTATAAATATGACTATGAAAATAAACAGCGCCACATAAGCAGGCAGAATTATTTCGGCAAATAAATCGGGAAACATTGGCGAAAATGTAAAAATAATAACCGAAGCTATAACGAATAGAATGGCACTGACGGAGGTTAAAACACCAAACGAAAATATAAAGAAGTCCGACATTATGAGTGCGAATGCAAATATTACTAAAATGTAGGCTGCCGTTATCATGATTTTATCAGTTATTATTTTTATTGTTAATTTAATAAATTATGCAAGATACGAAAACATATAAAAAATTAAATATATCCCTATTCATCGGCAGGTATACACTGAATCGAATTTTATATAAAATAATAAATAATAAATAAATCTCTTATATATATTCTGATAGCAAGCCGCGTATCAATTTCATATCTTCCCAGACATCTTTTTTCGCCGACGGATTTCTGAGCAGATAAGAAGGATGATAAGTAGGTATAACTTTTATATTTTTATAATTATAAATTTTACCTCTATGGCCGCCTATTTTTTCGAATTCAATATTTTCTCCGCCGGCAGCATTGCTAATTTCATTAAAAATAAACATCGTTGAAAATTTTCCGAGGGTGCATATAATTTTAGGCTTTATTATATCAATCTGTTCCCGTAAAAACGGACTGCAGCTTTCAAT
>JAJYQS010000012.1 GCA_021794475.1 bacterium
GGGGTAGGCAGAGCAGGATTCATATCCGGAATCATAACCGTAGGAATTAAAACAGGATAGGCTTTTATTCCTATCGAACGCAGCATAGACATAAAGAGCGTCGCGTGGTCTTTGCAGTCGCCAAGTCTATTTTTAAATATTTTATTAACATTGCTGGGCTTATATCCGTCGATTCCAAATTCGTAACCTACATATCTGATTTTCTTTGCTACAAAATTATAGATAGCTTTTATTTTATAAGATTCGCTTTTTTTTGAATATGTTATTTTTTTGATGAAATTTTTAAGATTTTTATCCGGCATTATCCGGTCTTTTGTGAGCGTTGAATACCATTTTGCAACATCGTTCCATGTTTTAACCGACGAAATCATGACATGCGGAACTATAAACGATTCTCCGGGTCCAAAATTTTCAGGGGTTATCTTCTTTCTATTTATTAATATCCATTTTAAGATAATTTCTTTATTTGTTTTTTTTATTTGAGGTTTAGCATGCATTTTGTATTCTGCATATTTATAGTACATATTGGCAGGGATTGAAAGCCTGTAAACAGATTTTTTTACAGGCGATAAACCGCCGAAATAGTCTTCTGTAAAAAAATTATCTTTCATGTAAGGCTTTACGGTAATTGTTTTATATTTGTAATCTATTATAGAATTTTTCACAAGCTCCGGAAGCTGAATAGTTTTTAGCAATTGGTTTGAAAACATCGGGTCATTCATATTAAACGGAGCCGTCACTGTTTTTAAGTTTTTTAAATTAATATTTATTATTTTGCCGTTCGGTTTTATTATTTTAATAAAATAAATTTTTAATTTTTGATTTTTAAGAGAAAATGGAAAACTTAGTTCCGAATATTTTTCTATTCCTTTTTTTGTTATAACTTTAATTTTTTCATGCTGGATAAGTATATCTCTAAATTTAGGAGTTATTCTTTCGTTTGTGTCATCTAACAAAGTTATTGAAGAGGAAGGAATCTTAATGTTCTTCGGTTTAATTTTAGCCGCTTGGTAAGAAAATGCTTTTTGAGGCAAGGACAAATTGAAAAATATTAATGAGGACGCGATAAAAACAAACAACAATGCAATAAAAATAAATAAGTTATCTGTGTTATTGTTTTTGTAATTGATATCATTCATCATTTTTTTCTTATTTATCAATTGTTTTTTATTTTTTTTGCGGTATTTTTTATAAAAAGCTATATCGTATTTCATATTGCTCCATTATTAATTATTAAATTATTATTGATTGATTAATATTTTTTAAATTGGTCGTAATTATTTTGTAATTATGGTGCCGGAAGGGGGAATCGAACCCCCACAAGAGAAATCTTACACGGCCCTGAACCGTGCGCGTCTACCAGTTCCGCCATTCCGGCAGTTTTTGCAATAATTTATAATAAAATTGAAAGGTTATTTTATCACTTTATTCTTTTCATTGCAGCTAAATTTTATTATACTATGGTTATTATAACTAAATTAAACATAATTTGGAATAATTATTTATAAATATTTTAATTATGGTAAAATAAATTGTATTCCGATATTTTTATTATAATCCAATAAATAAGTATAATAAATATAAAAAGTATTCATGAAAAATTTTATTAAAAAAAGTAAAGACGTATCTGAAGATATATCTAAAGAAGAAATTTATGCTATATTTACGGAAGAAGAGTCCATACCTTTGTCTCTTTTAGATATTAAGCACAAATTTAATATCAGTTCACCCGGAAAACTTAAGAAAATTAAAGAAATTTTAGATTTAATGGTAAAAGACGGCGATATCCTATTTACTAAAGGGGAAAAATATGCATTATCTAAAAGGCTTCATCTGATTGAAGGTGAAGTAGTTTCAAAAAAAGATAATTTTTCATTTGTACGAAACAGCGCCGGCGGACCTGATATTTATGTTAAAAATTCCGATTTATCCGGAGCATTGCCGAAAGATATCGTTTTATTGAGAATAATTCCTGATAGTCCGCATTATTTAAAGAATGTTTCAAAATCAAATAAGAAAATCAGAGGCAGTGTCGTCAGAATTATAAAAAGACAATTAGAAAGTTTTATGGCAACGGTAAAACTAGATAAAAATATAGCCGCTCTGACTCCGATTTCGTCTAATTTTACCGATATATTTTATTCAGATTTGCACGGATTTAAAGACAAAAAATTGCTCAAAGACGGAATTGTCGTTAAAGCTAAATTGCTTGCGCCCGAAGATTTTTTATCGAGAGCCGTATCAGTAGAAAAAATATTGGGAGACATTGACGGCAGCGGTATAGAAGAAGAAATTGTGATTAATAAATATAATCTGTATAAAGATTTTGACGAGGAAACATTAAGAGAATCTGATGCAATTCCTGAAAATTTTGAAGAAAGCGGTTTTTACGATAAAGAAAACAAAGCTAAGCGGGTAGATTTGACAAACCTCCCTTTTATTACCATAGATGGGGAAGATGCCAAAGATTTTGACGATGCCGTCTATTCAGAATTAATTGATAAAAAAGACAAAACAGCCGGCAGATACAAATTATATGTTGCGATAGCCGATGTTTCTTATTTTGTTAAATGCGGAAGCAAAATTGACGCTGAAGCTTATAAAAGAGGTAATTCTACCTATTTTCCGGGAATAGTTTATCCGATGCTTCCGGAGAAACTGTCAAATAATTTATGCAGCCTTCTTCCTAAAACGAAGAGATTCGTTATGGTTTGCGAAATGCTTATAGACAGGCATGGCAAACTGCTTGAAAAAAAAGTATACGAGGGCATTATAAAAACGTACGACAGATTAACTTACAATGAAGTTTTTGAATTCATTTCAGGTTTAAACAATCAAACGGATATGCGGGCTCAAATTTATTTAAAACTTAATCCGATCAAAGATATGCTTAAACAGATGATTGAATTGTCGGATATCTTAAGAATTAAAAGAATTAAAGAAGGAAGTCTTAATTTTGACCCTGTATCAAGCAAAATTATTATCGACGAATCAGGAAATGTACAAAAAATAGTTCAGGAAGAAAGAAATTTTGCAAATGATTTAATTGAAGACTTTATGATAACTGCTAATTGCGCAGTATCCGAATTAATTGAAAGCAGGAATGTGCCGTCTCTGTACAGAGTTCATCAAAAACCTGACGAAGAAAAGATAAATGAATTTTTAAAAACTATAAAACCGTTCGGTTTTAATTTTTCTTTGAAATCCCTCGATTCCGGCAAGGATTATCAGGAAATGCTTGATTCCTTAAAAGGCAAACCCATATCTCCTTTTCTTGAACAGGCATTTTTAAAATCGATGAAAATAGCGGTATATTCCAATGTAAATATCCATCATTTTGGATTAGCTCTTGCATCATACACGCATTTCACATCGCCGATACGCAGATACGCCGATTTGGTTATTCATAGAATTTTAAAAATTGTTATATATTCTGAAGCGGACGGCAGTATCAAAAATGGTGCTCATCCATGGTGGAACAATGAATATCTTAAGTCTGCAGGGAGTTTTATATCGCAAAGAGAAAGATTTTCTGCCGAAGCCGAAAGAGAGTATGTAGAATTTAAAAAAATGCAATTCTTAAAAAAAAATATTGAAGAAACATATAGCGGTTATATTACAAGTGTAACTAATTTTGGCTTTTTTGTACAGATTATAGGGTATTTTATCACAGGTTTTGTCCATGTATCTACAATAGGGGATGATTATTATGAATATAATTATACTACTAAAATCTTGAGAGGAAAGCATTCAGGCAAAATATTTAAAATGGGCGATGCAGTTGAAGTCGGCATATATTCTATTGACCTTCTAAAAAGAGAAATAGATTTGAGGCTTACGGAAAACAACTCATTCAAAAAAGCCGTCAGAATAAAAAAAAATAACAGAACTAAACAGAATAAAACAAAACAGAATAAAACAGCGCGCAGCAGAAAACAAAAACAAAAACAATAAAAAATAATGAAAATCATAGAGTTTTTTAAGTTTTTTAAAGCTGTAAAAAGGATTAGAGAAGTTTCTTTCATTTTTATTAAACACGGATTTTATCAGTTTGTTATTTCTATCGGTCTTTCAAGATACTTCATTTTTAAAAAATATTTAAAAAAAACATATTATATTTCAGACGCAGAAGAAGCGCCTCCGGAAGTGAGACTGAGAGTTGCGCTGGAAGAATTGGGTCCGACTTTTATAAAATTGGGACAGATGGCTTCTCAGGAAATTTCTATATTACCGGCTCAGTATATAAATGAACTTAAAAAACTGCAGGATAATGTCAGATTAACTTTCGCCAAAAATTTTCAGATTAAAGAAATTATAAAAAGCGGTCTAGGTAAAAATATTGAAGATATTTTTCTTGAATTTGACGAACTTCCTATAGCTTCTGCATCTATCGCTCAGGTACATAAAGCAGTTCTTAGAGACGGAACTAAAGTAGCCGTTAAAATCAAAAAACCCAATGCCGCCAAAGTAATAAGAGAGGACTTAGATGTTCTTTATTTTATGGTAAAAATAGTAAGAGAACCTGCCAGAGAACTTTTCCATATCGACAATATAGATGAATTGTATTATGAATTTTCTAAAAATATTAAAGCAGAATTAAATTTTCTGCAGGAAGCAGGATATACCGATAAAATCAGAAAGGCAAATATTAATACGGAAACAGTCGTTATACCGAAAATATTCTGGGAATATTCGACCGATTCCATTTTGGTAGAAGAATTTATAGAAGGTATTAAAATTTCAGACAAAAATGAACTGCTAAAGAAGGGCTACAATTTAAAAAAAATTCTTGATATTTTTTTGGAATATTTCTTTAATCAGATTTTTTTAATAGGTTTTTTTAATGCAGACCCGCATCCTGGCAATATTTTTGTACTAAATGAATCTGAAATAGGCGTAATAGACCACGGATTAGTCGGAAATCTTACAAAAAATACAAGACAGAAAGCTCTTAAATATTTAATTGATTTTTTAAAGGAAGACTATGATGGAGCGGCTAATGATTTCATAGAGATTTGTTTAGCCGAATTAAGCGAAAAAGAAGAACAGGATTTTAAGCATGATTTAATGGAATTTATAGACAGCGTGTCGGTTAAACCTTTTAGGGACATATACAGTTCAGAATTGTTATTAGAAACTTTAAAAATTGCAAAGAAACACAATATTACGGTTCCTTCCGAATTAAATCTGTTGTTTAAGGCGCTTTTATCTATAGAATCGATTGCTAAGATATTAGACCCTTCGTTTACATTTAATAACCTGAATTTTTATGATTTTGCGGAAAGCAAAATTTCCGGAAAAGAAAAAGTTAAATTTATTAGAGAATCGTTCTTCAGCAAGTTAAAAAGCTACGGAGATTTTATTGCAGATTTTCCTAAAAAAGCCGAAAAAATATTACGCAAAATGTCGGAAGATAATTTTTCGATAGAATTTATTCATAAAGGTCTTGACGGTCTTATCGACGGGATTGAAAAAGCCAGCAAACGGCTTATGATTGGACTTTTGCTTTCCGCTTTAATAATTTCATCGGCAATATTAATGTTTTTAGGAAGCAGACCGGCAATGGGGTGGATGGAAACAATGGGCACTGCAGGCTGGATTTTAGGAATGCTGTATCTGTTCGTATTACTGATAAAAGGATTAAAATGAATAATATATAAATCAATATTATAGATAGGAATATTATTTTATTATGAAGGTATTTAATATTAATGAGTTAGATTACGATTTCGACAATTCTGTTTTGACTATCGGAAGTTTTGACGGAATACATTTGGGTCATGCCAAATTAATGGAACTTACTAAAGAATCCGCTAAAAAATTAAACTCAAAATCCGTAGTGCTTACCTTTCATCCTCATCCGATGAAAGCATTAAAGCCTGAAAAAAAAATACATTTGATTACTACTTTTGAAAAAAAAGTTGAATTAATAGCAAAATTAGGCATTGATTATTTAGTATATATCCCTTTTAGCAGAGAATTTGCAAAAATGCCGCCTGAAACTTTTATCAGAGAAATTATATATAAAAAGTTTAAACCTTTGAAAATAATTATAGGACACGATTTTGGTTTTGGAAATGCTAAGGCAGGAGACATTGCTCTGCTCGACAAATATTCTAAAGAATTTTGTTTTGAAGTTCATGTAGTAGACCCTGTAAAAATTGGAGACAGTATAGTTTCCAGTACTTTAATCAGACAGCTGATACTTCAAGGAGAAATTTCAAAAGTCAAAGCATATCTTGGAAGATATTATTCTGTACACGGAAAAGTTGTTAAAGGCAGCGGAAGGGGTAAATTTTTGGGTATTCCTACTGCAAATATTATCCCTGAAGAAGAGTTATTTCCGAAAGACGGAGTATATGCGTCATTTGTCAAAATTAACGGTTCGGATTATAAGGCTATTACCAATATCGGTTCAAATCCTACCTTTAATGATGATTCGAGAAGAATAGAATCCCTTATATTTAATTTTGACAGCGATATTTATGATAACGATATTGAAGTTTATTTTATAGAGAGATTAAGAGATGAAATTAAATTTAATTCAGTCAGCGATTTGCAGGAAAAGATAAAAGAAGATATTAAATTTACGGAATATATATTTAAATCTCAGAAACAGGGGGTTATTATTTAAAAATTGTTTAAAAACAATTTTTAGTCGGAAAACTTTATTTTTAATAAAAATTGTACTATAATTATAACAGTAGCGTTTTAATAATTAAATAATTAAACGACACTGTAAATTATAATCGGGTTAGCGTTATGTTTAATTTAAAATTAAAGCAGAATAAATTTTTTATCAAAGAGAAACTGTTATTGGCGGGCAGCTATGTATATAGTTATATAGCCGGCGCTATAAATTTTTTCTCGAAGAAAAGAAATTTTAAATTATCGGTGCTTAGCGCCTTAACTTTTAGCCTCTTGCTAATTATCGGCTTTCTTTCATATTCGGCTTATTTAATTTTTAATTTTGCCGGTAATCAAAAAAATTCAGTATATTCGCTAAAGCAGTCGTCCGTTATATATTATAATAGCGGCGGTAAGTTCATCGGCGGATTTCATCCTTATATTTCAGGCGGTTTTCAGCATAACGTTTTTTTTACTTTTATTATGATTGCAGCTGGATTGTCTTTTATCATAATATCTTTAATGTTTTTATATTTTTACAAATTAATAATCAGACATGACGATTTGGAACTGAGTTTAAGTTCTATTGAAAAAAATGCGCTTGAAGTGCCGGCTCTTATTTTCCATGAAATTAAAAATAGCGTAAATGCGTTATCTATTAATTCTAAATTATTAAATTATAAACTAAACAGTTTAGAACTTAATACAGGCAAACATATTGAAAACAATAATAGTGCAGCCGATAATTTTAAAAACAGCTTTAAAGAAAGTTCGGAAACGAAGTCTGCATTCATCAAAATTGGAAGTATGATTGAATCTGAAACCGATAAAATAAATTTAACGATGGATAATATAATAAAATTCTCTAAATCTTTTAAACCGGATTTTGACCATGATGTATCTTTAGATTCTCTAATTCTTGAATGCATTAGCGATATTGATTTAAATTATCTTAATGATATTGTCAAGATTAACTTAAATATTGATAAGCATATTACTGTAAAGATGGACAGATATCTTATGAAGCAGGTTTTTTTGAATTTAATATTAAACGCGATTCATTCTTATAATGGTAAGCGGGGTTCCGTGAATATATATACATCATATTATTTTTCTAAAGCAATTATTACAATAGAAGATAATGGCGTAGGAATCAGTAAAAATAATTTAAAAAAAGTCTTTGAACCTTTTTTTACTACAAAAGGAGACGGTATAGGCTTAGGGCTCGCATTTGTCAAGAAAGTTCTTGATTCGCATGGATTTACCGTCAATATTGATAGCGAACAGGGCAAGGGAACCAAAGTGTCTATTGTTTTAGGCTGCGTTATTAATTAATCTAATTTCACCGTTTCTTATTATTTTAATATTAATAAATGAAGTTTTTTTTATATAAAATTGAATATATTTATAGTTGAAGACAACGAAGCATCACTTTTTGCGCTTTCGAATTATCTTAGGGAAGAAGGACATGAAGTTATTGAAGCCAAAGATTTTAAATCCGCATCTAAGGTTTTAAATGATGCTAAAAAAATTAATTTTATAGACGTAATAATAACCGACCTTAAACTGCCCGACGGTTCCGGCATTGAAATCCTCAGAACAGTAAAATCAAAAAATTATGATATAGATGTATTGATTACAACAGGTTTCAGTTCTGTCAAAACTGCCGTAGAGGCAATTAAATCAGGAGCTTATGATTACATAACAAAGCCTATTAATCTAGAAGAATTAGATATTATATTAAAAAGAATTGTTTCTAAACGCAACCTGTTAAGCGAAATAAATGAACTCAAAATAAGGCTTGAAGACAAATTTAGTTTCGGCAATTTAATTACAAAGTCAAAAAAAATGATAGAAATTATAAATACCGCTATTGCCGTATCTAATACGCATTCTACCGTATTAATAGAAGGCGAATCAGGAACAGGGAAGGAACTGCTTGCAAACATTATAGTTAATAATAGCGACAGAAAAAACAAACCGTTTATTAAATTAAACTGTGCAGCTCTTTCTGAAACTATTCTGGAAAGCGAGCTTTTTGGACACGAAAAAGGGTCGTTTACAGGTGCAGATTCTCTTCATAAAGGCAGGTTTGAAATTTCAGACGGGGGAACAATTTTTTTAGATGAAATAGGAGAAATTCCTCTCAAGACGCAGGCCAAAATTTTAAGAGTTCTCCAGGAGAAAGAATTTGAGCGTGTCGGCGGGAATAAAACAATTAAAGTAGATGTAAGAATAATAGCGGCATCTCAGGATATAGCCGATAAGGTAAAGAAAGGCGAGTTCAGGCAGGATTTGTATTATAGATTAAATGTAATAAATTTAAAAATTATTCCTCTTCGCGAAAGGAAAGAAGATATACCTTTGCTTGTCAATAAATTTGTAGAAGATTTTTCGAAAGAAATGGGTAAAAATATTAAAGGCGTAGACGAAAAAGTTTTAAATATTTTATTAGATTATAATTATCCAGGGAATATAAGAGAACTTAAAAATATTATTGAATTTATGGTTGCAGTTTCTGCTGCAGATGCGGAAACTGTTGCCAGCGGCACTATTTTGCCGGCTTATTTAAAAGATTTAAACTATAGTAACAATTTATCTAAAGATGAAAAAGATGTCTATAATAATATAAACGACGGAGAAGAAAATTATATAAAAATTCCGTTAAATACTCGTCTTGAAGACGCAGAAAATTTAATTATATCCAAAACTCTAATGCAAAATTCAAATGATAAGGTAAAAACGGCAAAAGCCTTAAATATAGGGCTTAAGACATTATATAGAAAGCTGGAAACTATTAAAAACTTAAATATTTAAATTATTAAATTATAGGTAGAATTGCAAGGTCAATGCATGCTCTGCAATGTGCCGCAGCAGTATGTATACATTTTACATAATTTATTTCTTTGTTTGATTTCTGAATTTGACAGTCTCTTTTAAGTATTTTAATGTCAGCGGTGATTTTTTTGTCTTTTCCGATAATTCTAAGTACTTTTCAGCTTTATTGTAATTCTTCAGCATTAAATAGTCTAATCCCGTGTGTCTCAATACCGTGCTTGAATTTTTTAATTTTTTTAAAGCGCGTTTAAAATAAAGCAGCGCTTTATTATATTTTTTCAATCTTAAATAAACGAACCCCAGACTATCAGAGATATAAGGAGAATCCGGTTCTATCGACAGCGCCTTTTTAATTAATTTTTCTGCTTCAGTTATATTTTTTTTATGCACCGCGAGATAGTATCCTTTAAAATTTAGCGCATCGGCATCAGTCGGGTCTGCTGCCAGCACTTTATCTATTATTTTTATTGATTTTTTATTATTATGTAAAAAATGATAGTCGGAGCTTAATTGATAAAGCAACGATGTATTTTCAGGAAAATATTTTAATCCTTTATATAAAATATTTTCAGCTTTTTTATATTGTTTGATTTCTTCTAAGGAAATTGCTGAAAAATAATATACTTTTAAATTTTTTTCTAATTTTTTATTATGTATTAGTATATTGATTATATTATTTATTTTTGCATTATTTTTAGAACTTTTGTTTTTTTTATTAAGCGTTAAATATATTTCAATTTCCTGAAGCCTTGAGTCAACATAATGATGACCATATTTTACCAATTCAAGGTATTTTATGCTTTTTGGAAAATTATTTTGAAAATAATAAGAAGCGCCTATAAAAAAATATGCATTATTTTTTATATTAATCTCTTTATTGGCTTCCAATCTTGAAGTTGACATTGAATACAGCAGCCTAAAAAAATATTTTCTGCCTGATGCATAATTTTTAACGGCGTAATTTATAAGACCTGATTGATATAATGCAAAATTACTCAATGGATTATATTTTAAATATTTTTTAAGGATGTTTAGCGCTGAGCGTTCTTTGCCGGTTATCGTATAAATTGCGGTTAATTGAAAATAGCCTTCCTTAAAATAAGGGTTCAATTTAATAACTTCTTTCAGATTTTTTATTGCTTTTGCAGATTTATTTTCTAATATATAAATTTTTGACAATTCATAATAAGAATCTATATCCGTAGGATAGTATAATTTGAGCAGATTTAAATATGCCGCGGCTGTCGTAAAATTTTTTTCAAATTTATAAATGTCGGCAATCAGCAATAATGCCTGTTTATCAGATGGATACTTTTTTAAAATGAAATTCAGAATGTCTAAAGATTTTTTAATTTTGTTTTCGCTTAAATATATTTTGGTTTTTAAGATGTAGCAGTTAGTTTTATATTTTCCGGAAGCTGTTTTAATTGATTTATTTATGTAATAGATAGCTTTTGTAAAATTTTTATTTTTTAAATATAACATGGAAAGTTCATAATATCCGGCAGCGCTGCGGGATTTTTTAAGCGCGCTTTTCAGGTTATATAGAGATTCGCCGTAGTTTCCGTAATTTTCGTAAACGAAACCTTTTATAACTTTTTGTATGTCTGATGAACTATAAGCATTTGAAGGCGATGCAAAGGCTGCTAAAATAAAAAATATCAATAATGCATTAACAAGCGGTATTAACGCTAAAAATAGCCGCGTACGATTCATCGTTGTAAATTTTTTTGTTATATTTTTTGTCATAATAGGTCGTTTGCCGTTTTTACAAGATGGATGAAAAATTCCGTATTCCCTTTTTTCCCCTTTATGCATGATTTTTTTACCCCTAAACTTTTAAGTCCGATTTTTTTTGAAAATTCTATAACGCCGGATATTATGCCTTCATATATTGTTTCATCTTTGATAATGCCTTTTTTAAGAAATTTTTTATTTCCGGTTTCAAATTGAGGCTTTATTAATGCTAAAATTAGACCTTCGTCTTTTAAAAATTTTACGGTATGCGGCAGTACTTTTTCTAATGATATGAAAGATGCATCTATTACGCAAATATCTACTTTTTCTTTTATTTTGTCAAACCCTACATCTTTAATGTTTGTTTTTTCATAGTTTATTATATTTTCATTATTTCTTAGATTATAATCCAATTGTCCGTATCCGACATCTACGCAATAAACCAATTTACAGCCGTTTTTCAGCAGACAGTCGGTGAATCCGCCGGTAGAAGCTCCAATATCTAGAGCGCAATAGCCGCCGACGTTTATATTAAAGTCGGTTAAAGCCCCTTTTAGTTTGACTCCTCCTCTTGATACATATGGATTAGCCGGCTCAAGAACTTTAATATCGCTTGTAATATTTGTCGGTGTGCCGGGTTTAACGCATACTTTGCCGTTTACTAAGACTTTACCTTCGATTATTAAAGAAGAGGCTTTGCTTCTGGATAATGTTTGTCCCGCAATATTTTTTTCAGCCAACAGAATGTCTAATCTTGCTTTTTCCACTTTATTTATTATTTATTTTCAGAAAAGAAAAAACTATTTATAATTACTTTAAAACCGTCTTCTGAAAATCCGGACAGGGAAAGCAATTCTTTTCTCGAGCCGTGTTCAATAAAATTATTGCCCAAAGAAACGATTTTATATTTAAAATTCAATACATCATTTGATAAATTATCAGATTCAGATAACAATGTAATAATTTTTGAGCCGAACCCTGAGAATTCAACATTTTCTTCAACTGTCATTATTTTTTTTGCGTATTTTATTTTATTTATCAGGTTATCTGATATAGGTGAAGCGAATCTGGCATTAATAAGACCTACTTGTTTTATATGTTCGCTATTTTTATTATTGTTATTAATTTCATCTAATATTTTCTCAAGCATAGCGGTTTGTAATCCTATACTTACAATAATGTATTCAAAATGAGCAATTAAAGTTTCAAATTCACCTTCTTTAATTACGGCTATGCCATCAGTTTCCGGCATTTCAAAAAAAGGCATTTCGCTTTTAGGATATCTTATTGCAACAGGTTTATTGTAAGAAAGGGAGCTTTTAAGCATTTTTATAAGTTCATCGGAGTCCTTAGGGCACATTATCACTAAATTAGGGATGTAGCCTAAGTACGATAAATCAAATATACCCTGATGGGTAGCACCGTCTTCTCCGGCGATGCCGGCTCTGTCTATGCAAAAAACAACAGGCAGATTTTGCAGGCATACATCGTGGATTATCTGGTCGAGAGACCTCTGGAGAAATGTGGAATAAATAAAGAAAAAAGGTCTGAGCCCGTTTGCAGCGGCTCCGGCGGAAAATGTAACCGCATGTTCTTCCTGTATCCCGACATCAAAAAATCTGTCGGGATATATTTTTGCAAAATTAGAAAGACCTGTTCCTTCGGTCATAGCAGCGGTTATAGCGATGATATTTTCATTATTTTTAGCTAATTTAACCAAAAAATTGCTTGCAACCTCTCCAAGCGTTATATTTCCAGTTTTTTTTAGCATTATCCCCGTACTTTTATCAAATGCTGAAATACCGTGAAATAATGACGGGTTTTTTTCGGAAGGTCCATAACCTTTGCCTTTTTTGGTAATTATATGAAGCAGAATAGGTTTTTTTATTTTTTTAATATTTTCAAATGCACTAAGCAAATATTCTATATTATGTCCATCTATAGGTCCTATATATGTAAAACCGAGTTCTTCAAATATAATACCCGGACCAATCATGTTTTTAAACAATTCTTCAGTTTTAGAAGCCAGTTTTGCAAATTGCAAACCTAATAGAGGTATAGACTTTAAAAATTTTTCCGTTTCGTTTCTAAATTTTATATAAATCTCGCCGGTTAAAATTTTGTTAAGATAATTTGAAAAAGCCCCTACGCTTTTTGATATTGACATTTCATTGTCGTTAAGTATTACTATGATGTCTTTTTTCATTGCGCCGGCGTGATTAAGACCCTCTAGTGCCAGCCCGTTAGAAATGGAGGCATCGCCTATTACGGCAATAATTCGTCCGCCGCCGTTTTTTTTTATTATATCATCGGCGACAGCCATTCCTAAGGCTGCAGATATAGAAGTGCCGGCATGACCCGTTCCAAAAAAATCATATTTGCTTTCGTTTATGGACGGAAAACCTGATAAACCGCCCAACTTTCTAATAGAATGGAATTTATCGCGTCTTCCCGTAAGCAGCTTGTATGCATAAGATTGATGCCCTACATCCCAGATAACTTTATCATTTTTTTCTATGTCAAATGATTTTAATATAGCAATAGTCAGTTCAACGACGCCCAAACTTGAAGCAAGATGTCCGCCGTTTGTCGAGCATACCGAAATAATTTCTTTGCGTAGTTCTTTTGCTAATAAGTTGAGGTCTTCCGAATTTATTTTTTTAATATCGTTAATGTCGTTTATATTGTCTAGTATCATTGTTTTTATTTTCTTATCAGGTATTATTATATATTATACATATTATTAATTTTTAGTTTGTCCGTTTTGTCAAATAATACGAAAAATCTTTCAGCATATTAAAATTTATACTTGTTTTATCAAGATAGGATATCCCCTTTTCCGTATATTCTTCTATTAATTTTTTGGTTTCTTCAATGCCGAGAATTGATGCGATATTTGATTTATTATTATTTTTATCAATCCCTACGGTCTTTCCTGTAGTTTGACTGCTGCCTATTACATCCAGTAAGTCGTCTAATGCTTGAAAGGCGAGTCCTAAATAAGTTCCGTAATTTTTCAAATCTGCTACAATATCGTCATCCGCTCCTCCAAGGATTCCGCCCATAGCGCAGGCGGCTTTTATAAGAGCGGCAGTTTTTTTATCGTGTATTTCCGTCAGTACGCTGTTATCAATTGGAATACCGGAATTTATTATATCTAGAAACTGCCCTCCTACTAAACCTCCTGCGCCTGACAAAAAAGACAGTTCCTGAATTATCTTCAATATAGTATCGCATTTAAAATATTTTACATATTCGTTGTCGGAAATAATTATAAAAGCTTCCGAAAGCAATGCGTCTCCTGCAAGAATTGCGGCAGCTTCGCCAAAAACTATATGGTTTGTGGGTTTTCCCCTTCTTATATTATCGTTGTCCATTGCAGGCAAATCGTCGTGTATAAGAGAATACGAATGTATAAGTTCTATTGAGCATGCAAACGGAAGCAATTGCGCTTTATTTTTAAAACCTAAGCATTCTGCGGTTATAAGCAAAAAAATAGGACGAATTCTCTTGCCTCCCAGAGAGACGGTGTAATACATCGCATCGTTTATTGAAAAATCGGTAGAGATTTTTTTATTATTTTCAGAAATTTTTGCTAAGCTATTTTTTTTTGATAGATAGCCGCAGTTATTATTATAATTTTTTTGGAAATACGCATATAAGAAATTATTAATAATTTCTTTGTTTTGTTCTATGTAATCTTCTATTGAATGCATATAAAATTAGAATTTAATTTTAAGATTGGTTAGTAAAACATATTATTTATTATTAACTGCAGCGCTGCCTGTAATAGTTTTTGCATTTTTAGACCTTTATCAGACTTCTTTAGTATCAGACTTCTTTAGTGTTGTCGTCATTATCAGCTATATTTTCGAGCGTATCTATATTGTCTAAAGGTTTTGTTTTTATACCGCCGTTTTTATCGGACATTAATTCTTCAACTTTTTTTTCGGCAGCATCTAATTTATTAATGCAATATTTAGAATATATAACCCCTTCCTCGTAAATTTTAAGCGATTTCTCAAGACCCAAATCGCCTTTTTCAAGATTAGCAACATTTTCTTCGAGTTTTTTTAAAGCTTCTTCAAAGCTTAATTTGTTTAAATCTTTAATGTTTATATTCATAATTCTTTAATTATAATCTATTATTTATTAAATTAAAAGCGGGAAATTGTAATTTTAAATTTTCATATAAACGGCATTGCTGCAATTGAAAGCAATAAATTGCAATTTTATATTTATCGGACAATGTAAATTTATAAACAGACTGTAAATAAAAAAAGACAAAAATTAAATAATAATTTATTGCATAAAATTTTAGATGTAATATAATATATATAAAAATATAATAAATAATAATTAACTATATAATAAATATACAATTTATATATTGACTATTTGTGTATTTATGTATAAATTATAATAAATAATTTAACGTTATGTCATTGGAGGATTTAAGAGGTGGGATCATTAACTTTATTAAATTTTAAAAATCTGTTTTACATTTTTATATTATTTGGGGCTCTAATAATGCTTATCAATATGGTTATAGCTTCTTCTCTTAAAAAAAGAATTCCCGGAGGTTTTGTAGGAAAATGGCTTGCTATTATGTTCGTCTTTATGCTGTTTTTTTTCATAGCCGAAGCAGGAAGTTTCTTTTTTATTTCATATTTGACCAATATGGATCTGGCATATTTCCTCATTTCTTTAGTTCTATTTTTCGGTTCTATATTTGTAGCTATAGTTAACAGATTTATTTTTCACTTAATTAAAGAATTAGAGGTTCGAAAATAATATTATGGATGTTAAAGGAAATATAACAAATCTAGAACTCTTTGATGTATTAAAATTTTTAGATATATCAAAAAAGACCGGTGTTTTAAATCTTCGTTTTGATAATTTTGCGGCTAAACTTTTCCTGAAAGACGGTTTATTAAATTTTCTGTCTATTTCGGAAAATTCTATTCTTGAAAAATTTATAATGAAATATTTGGATATCAGTAAAGAAGATTATTTTCAAATGCTTGAAAAGTACAGAACTTATTATAAAACTACGGCAGGATTTGATATATACTTTTTTAAACTTGGCGTTGTTCCGAAAGATAAAGAAAATGATTTTATTTCTAACTATATACTTGAAACTATTAACTATATTCTGTTTTTATCTAACGGCGAATTTTCTTTTGACGAGAAGCCTCTTCCGGAGGTTATAAATTTCGCATCTCCTATAAATCTTCTTCCGGTTCTAATAGAAACAAAAAAAAGAAGGGACGAACTTGCCGTAATTTCTAAAGTTATACCTTCAAAGCAATATGTTCCTTCCGTTGTTACAAACAGGACCGGAAATTCAAGACCGTTAAGTCTTTCGCCTGCAATATGGAATGTTTTATCCCTTATTGACGGAAAAAGAACGGTTAATCAGATTATTGCTCTTTCCATTGAGAATGATTTTTTTATTATAAAAACATTATATAATCTTCTGCAAAGCGGATATATTCACCTTGAGCCGCCTCAGAGCGCTAAGGCTGCCAATGTTGACATTGTAGATTCTATTAAAAAAATATTAAATGAACAATTAGGAAAAAAAGCAGATAAAATTCCTGTAGATTTCAGTCATGTCAGCACCGACAAGCAGTCCCTTACTAAACTTGTCAATGAAATAGAAAGATATGTGTATATGTTCATTGATGATAAAAAAGCGGCTAAAATAGATTATCTTCTCAAACAGCTGCTGACGGTCTAAATTTCATGGATGTTATTATTTCCGAAAATCTTAAAAATAAATATGTCTGTCCTTTAGTTCTAGGCATATTCGGACATAATATATCTTATTCCGTTTCTCCTCTCATTCATAATAAACTGGGGAATATTTTAAAATTAAATCTTTGCTATAAAAAATTTGATATCGGTCCGGATTGCTTTACAGAGGCATTTAACGGCTTTAAGGCTCTTAAATTGGACGGCGCCAATATTACAAAA
Source organism: bacterium (assembly GCA_021794475.1). GTDB lineage: Bacteria > SZUA-79 > SZUA-79 > Acidulodesulfobacterales > Acidulodesulfobacteraceae > Acididesulfobacter. Next base: position 17,182 of record JAJYQS010000012.1, read on the forward strand.
CCTTATAAAATAGAGGTTGTAAAATATTTAGATAAATTGAGTCAGGAAGCAGAAATGATAGGAGCCGTAAACACCGTAAAATTGGAAAATAATATTTACAAGGGTTATAATACCGATAGCTGCGGTTTTATAAAAAGCGTTAAATATGAATTCGATTTTAATATAAATAATGCAAAAATTGTAATTATCGGAGCAGGCGGCGCTGCGAAAGCTGTTTTATATTCCGTGCTGAAAGAAGGCGCTTCAAGCATATACGTAATAAACAGAAACTTAGAAAAAGCAGCTCAATTAATTAAAACGGCGGCTGAATGGAGTAAATATAATAATTGGCTAAATATTCAATCGTTATCTTTTTCCGATTTTCTTTCCGGCAAAATTAAAGATGCATTTGATGATTGCAATTTAATTATAAATACCGCGACCCCGTCTGAAGAATCAGCCGGAACAATATTGTCGCTGCCTTTCAGCAAATTAAACAAAAATGCCTATGCGATAGATATTTCATACAATCCCCCCGAAACCCCGTTTATGTCAATTATGAAAGAAAATAAAATTAAAACCGCAAATGGATTTTCAATGCTCATTTTTCAAGCCATCGAAAGTTTTTATATATGGACGGGCAAAAAACCTGCTTTTGATTTTACTATTAATGCTGTAAAATAAAATTAAATAGAATTGCCGGCTAAATGAACTTTTTTCTATGCCGATAAAATTTTTATACAACAGACTGCATAATATATGGTAATATTATAAAATTAGCTTATAACTTAATAATATATTAATATTTTATTGTTATCATTATGGAATCTCAAAAACTCGGCGAAATTTTAGTAAAACACGGCAGTGTAAAAAAAGACGATATAAATAATGCTTTATTAATACAGGAAAAGATAAGAAACGGAATCAAAAAAGGTCAAGAATTACAGGATGCTAAACTTGGAGAAATACTTGTTAAGAATAATATTATTACCGCAAATCAGTTAGGACTGGCTCTTGAAGAACAGGAAAAAACAGGAGGCAGTATCGGTAAGCAGCTTTCAAAGCTAGGTTTTGTCAAAGACTCCGAACTCGTTTCGTTTTTATCAAAAGAGTTCGGTGCGGCTACAGTTAATCTTCTTTCCTCCGCAATACCGCCTGATGTTATCAAATTAATTCCGCCGGATACTGCGTTAAAATATCATGTGGTTCCGTATAAAAGACAGGGCAATACTTTATATCTGGCAGTTTCCGACCCCACAAAGGTCACTGTGCTTGAGGATATTAAATTTTATACCGGTCTAAATGTTGAAGTGGTACTTGCGGCGGAATCAGAAATCAATCAGGCGCTATCGACCTATTATAATGCTTCCAGTATTTTGACGGAGCATAAAGACTATATTGATTCTATTTCTATTGAGGACACTAACGAAGAAATCGATATTTCAGAATTACAAAGGTCTTCTTCCGAAAAACCTATAATCCAATTTGTTAATAAAGTTATATCAGACGGAATTAGAAGAGGCGCAAGCGATTTGCATTTTGAACCATATGAAAATAATATACGCGTGAGATTCAGAATAGACGGAAAACTTAATGAAATCATGACAGTTCCGGGACAGCTAAAAAATGCTATAAGCTCAAGAATTAAAATTATGTCTCAAATGGACATAGCCGAAAGAAGAATGCCTCAGGACGGCAGAATAAAAGTCAGGGTAGAAAGTAAAGAAGTTGATATAAGGGTATCGTGTCTTCCCATATTGTACGGAGAGAAAATAGTTATGAGAATATTAGATAAGTCTTCTCTTCAGCTTGATATGAAAAAATTAGGATTCTCCGATAATCAGCTTAACGATTTTCAAGATGCTATCCATAAACCATACGGGATGATTTTAGTTACGGGACCGACCGGTTCCGGAAAAACAACTACTCTTTATAGCGCCCTGAGCGATTTAAACAAAAAAACCGTTAATATTTCTACGGCGGAAGACCCTGTAGAATATAATATTTACGGTATTAATCAGGTGCAGATTAATGAAGATATAGGTTTGACGTTTGCTCAGGCGCTGCGCTCTTTTTTAAGACAGGACCCCGATATAATAATGGTGGGTGAGATAAGAGATTTAGAAACTGCGGAAATTGCTATAAAGGCTGCTTTAACAGGTCATTTAGTTCTTTCAACCATTCATACCAATAATGCTGCGTCTACGATTTCCCGCTTGATTAATGTCGGCGTTGAACCGTTTCTTGTGGCATCAAGCCTTAATCTCGTAATAGCGCAAAGACTCGTAAGAAAATTATGCACAGAATGTAAAGAACCATATATACCCGACGGCAGGATGCTTAAAGGTTTCGGCTTTGAAGAGGGCATAATAAAACGCAATGTATTGTATAAAGCTAAAGGATGTTCTGCCTGTATGAACACGGGATATAAAGGCAGAATTGCAATATATGAAGTGCTTACGTTAACCGATGACATTAAAGATTTAATTTATAAGAATGCAAATGAATTTGAAATTGAAAGTATAGCCGTTAAAAACCATGGAATGATTACTTTAAGCGAATCGGCAAAAGAAAAATTTATCTCAGGTATAACATCTATGGAAGAAATATTGCAATATCTTAAAACAACTAATAATATAATTATATGACATAATAATATAATATGATAACATAATCGTATAATTGTATGATATAATACTATTTATTTTATTTTAAATTTTTTATTAATTTATTAAAGGATAAGAAAATGTCATCAATAGCAGATTTATTAAAAACTACCGTGGATATGGGTGCTTCAGATTTGCATATAGCGGCGGGTTCGCCTCCTGTAATAAGACTTAGAGGTTCTCTTGCCCCTCTTAATTTTCCGTCTTTGTCTCCTTCTGATACTCAAGGTCTTTGCTATAGTGTCATAACAGACGCGCAGAAGAAAAAATTTGAAGAGACCCACGAACTTGATTTTTCATTTTCACAGAAGGGAGTATCGCGTTTCAGAGGCAATCTATATTTTGACAGAGGGTCGGTTGCAGGCGCATTCAGGGTTATTCCGCATGCTATACCTTCAATAGACGCTTTAGGTTTGCCTCCTATAATAAAAGAAATCATAAAATCTCCGAGAGGTTTAATATTAGTAACCGGTCCGACCGGTTCCGGCAAAACTACTTCTCTGGCAGCTATGATAGATTCTATAAATGCAACGAGGCATGAACATATCATTACTATTGAAGACCCCATAGAATATATTTTTCAGCATAAATCATGTTTGGTTAATCAGAGAGAAGTAGGTCAGGATTCGTATAGCTTTGTAGAAAGTTTAAGACATATTTTAAGGGAAGACCCTGATGTAGTTCTGATAGGCGAAATACGAGATATGGAAACAATGGAAGCGGCATTAACTATAGCTGAAACTGGACATTTGACTTTCGGAACCCTGCATACTAATTCTGCTGTGCAGACTATTTCCAGAATTATAGATATATTTCCATCAGACCAGCAGTCGCAGGTCAGGTCGTCATTATCGCTATCCTTAGTAGGCGTTATGTCTCAAACTCTTATTCCTAAAATAGATAATCTTGGCAGGATTATGGCGGCTGAAGTTATGATACCTAATGCCGCTATAAGAAATTTAATCAGAGAAAATAAAATTCATCAAATATATTCTCAACTTCAGTTAGGACAAGAAAAATACGGTATGCAAACTTTGAATCAGGCACTTGCTTCGTTGGTTAATAACAGAATAATAAGCGAAACGGAAGCATATTCACGTTCTTCTGATGTTGATGAATTAAGACAGAATATTAATTCCGGTTTAATATCTAAGGGCGGTTCTTTAAATAATAATATTTCTTCAAATACTAATAATAACGCAGGAACAAAAGGAACACAGCAGCAAAATCAAAACGGCAGTTCTTTTAATAAAACAAACGACGGATTATTTTCGGGAATTGATTTTGATAAATTATAACGGCGAACAGGTACTGATATTAATATTTGATTGATTATATAATTATAATATGTTATTATATAATATAAATATATTATAAAATTATAAAGGGGTGGTTGTTATATGTCTATTTATCAATGGAAAGGCAGAAAGAAAACAGGGGAATATATAACTGGTCAGATTGATGCCGCAAGTCCGGAAATTGTCATTGATGAGCTTCACAAAAACAATATTTATCCTATCAATGTTGATAAAAAAAGTGAATTCCTAAGTATGCAGCTTACTGCTTCAAAGGAAATAAGTTCTAAAACAAAAATCAACGATGATGACCTGATAGTATTTACAAGGCAGTTTTCTTCATTAGTGGATTCGGGAGTTCCTATTTTGCAGGGTCTTTCTATAATGATAGAGCAGCAAAAAAATAAAAATTTAAAAGGCATTTTATCTAAAATTAAAGAAAATATAGAAAGCGGAGGAAGTTTATCAGACAGTTTCAGAAAATTTCCTCGTGTATTTAACGATTTATATATCAATCTTGTCGATGCAGGAGAAAAAGGAGGCGTTTTAGATAAAGTTTTCAGACGATTATCCGTATATTTCGAAAAAACTCTTAAACTTAAAAGAAAAGTGAAGGGTGCAATGATATATCCTATAATAGTTCTGTCAGTTGCATTCGCAGTTATAGTTATATTATTAACGTTTGTCATACCTGTATTCGCAAACCTTTTTGCAAGCGTAGGCGCAAAATTGCCGGCCCTTACTCAGGAGGTAATTAATTTCAGCGATTTCGTTAAATCGTATATATTATATATAATTATCGCCATTGGTGTAATAATTTTTTTAGTTAAATCATATTATAAAAAAGAAAACGGAAGACGAAATATAGACCGTTTGATACTTAAGATACCTCTTATGGGACTCTTATTAAAAAAAGTTTCTATCGCAAGGTTTTCCAGAACCCTTTCGACAATGATTGAAAGCGGCGTTCCAATTTTATCGGCATTAGGTATAGTGTCTAAAATAAGCGGAAATAAAATTATAGAAGAATCTTTAATTAAAGCAAAAGAAGATGTGGCATCCGGAGCCCCGCTTTCTGCCGCAATTAATAAAACAGGATTATTTCCTCCTCTTGTAATTCAGATGATAATGGTTGGAGAAAAAACAGGAAACCTCGATGCAATGTTGGCTAAAGTTGCCGACTACTACGACGAAGAGGTAGACAATGCGGTAACTAACCTGACTTCAATGATGGAGCCCGCTCTTATAGTGTTTCTCGGGATTGTAGTAGGCGTTTTGGTTGTGGCTATGTATTTGCCTATATTTAATCTCGGCAATGCAATTAAAGGATGATTTTTTAAGTATGGCAAATAAAAGCCTGAAACGAAATTTTTATATTGAAGGCAGTAATATTTATGAAAAGCTGAAATTTGTTATAGTATTCAGATTTACCGCAATTTCCTTGGCGATTTTAACCTACCTGCTCATATTAATTAATCACGGCTCAGATTTATTTTTTTATACAGAGTATGAAATTTTTATTTTTTTAGTTATTATTGTAGTTTTACTTACCGTTATATATTCATTTATAAATTATTATATTAAAAAAAAGAATAAAGAAAGATATTTTGCTTTATTTGGACTTATACAGATTATTTTTGATTTTATTTTGATATCCGTTTTTGTAATTTTAAACGGAGGATTAGAAAGCAATCTTATTTTCTTATATTATCTATTAGTCTTAATGGCCGGATTTATTTTTTTAGGTGCCGGTATTATTTTTTTTACGGTGGCTTCTTCTTTAGTTATCGGTTTTATTGCCGACTTGCAGTTTTATTTCAATGTACCCGGTCATTACTATTATTTGTATGAGCCTGACAAATTGCTATTTGCGCTCAGTTTAAATATTTTCGGTTTATTAATATTCGGCTGGATTTTATATAAATTTTCTAATAATATAAAATACTTAAGTAATAAAGTGATAGAAATAGACGAGGTAATGAAAAATGCGGCAATATTTAACAAAGAACTTATCAATAGTTTTACGCAGGGCGTTATTGTTTTAAATGTTCAAAATAATATCGTATTTATAAATAAATCAGGAATGGATTTAATAGGTCCGGATGTATTTGATGACTCTATTGTCGGCAAAGCAGGCAGTTTTTATCATTTTAATTTAAAAATAGATGATATATTCAAAGACTTTCCGTTAAATATTTTTGATGAAGAAAAAGCTGGCTCTATCCGTTTCGAAGTTAAGCACAATGGGAAAATTATAGGTTTTGCCTATTCTGAATTTAAAGACAATAAAAGTCCGGGAAGGCGTATTCTGCTTTTTAAAGATATATCATATGTAAAAGAATTAGAACTTGACTCAAAAATAAATGAAGGATTAATTGCTACCGGAAAATTAGCAGGCTGGCTTGCGCATGAAATAAGAAATCCATTGTCTGCAATTAATACTTCTATTGATATTCTAAATTCTGATAATATAAGATGCAGTACAATAGATGCCGGAGACAATAATACCGATTTCAGCAAATTGACAGGAATAATAAAAACAGAAACTATAAGATTGGAGTCTTTAGTCAAAGACTTTCTCGGCTTTGTCAATAGTAAAACCGCTGCGTTTAATACAAACGAAATAGGCAATTCAGTTAATTTTGAACACTTTAATCTTCATGATTTTTCCGAATATATAATTTCTCAATTTAAGTCATCGAAAGATTATAATATAATAAACAGAATAGACAATAAAATTGATATGTATTTTGAAAAATACCGCCTGCATCAAATATTTGTGAATATAATTGAAAATGCTGCCGCTTCGGTTAAGTTAAGATATAAAAATAATTTAAGTAATAATACAAAAGGTAAAATAAGGATAAGCGCCATGAAAATTTCAGGAAAGTTTTTGGCGGGACAGGACGAATATAGTGAAAGCGAATACGAGAATAGCAAACAGAAAGCAGTCAGCGATTTCTTAATCATGAAATTTTACGATAACGGAGAAGGCATAGGTGAAGATGTTATTAAAAATATATTTAAACCGCTGTTTACCACAAAAAAAAACGGCACGGGTCTTGGACTTTCAATAGTCAAATCAATAATCGATAATTTTAACGGAAATATCAGTATAAAAAGCAAAAAAAATAAAGGCACATTAATTAATATTACATTACCATTATATGAACATAAAAAACGGTAAAAAAATTCTCATAATAGACGACGAAAAATCTGTTTTAGATTCTTTGGAAATACTTTTAAAATATGAGGGCTATGAAATAACGACTTTATTATCGGCAAGGGAAGCGTTAAAACTTATTACCGATAATACCGATAGCATATTCAATTTAATTATATCGGATATTTCTATGCCTGATATAAACGGCATAGATTTTCTTGAACAATTTAAGCTCTTACGCCTTAAAAATATAAATTATTCTTATGCTGCTCATCTATTGCCTGTCATACTTATGACGGCATATTCCGATGTGAAAACAGCCGTAAATGCTTTAAAAGAAGGGGCATTCGATTATCTTATAAAGCCTTTTGATACCGAAGAATTTAAGATAACCGTTAAAAAAGCGTTAGAATATTTTTCCGTATATGACGAACTTAATAATTTAAAAAATAAATTAGTCGATAATGACAGATTAAGAGGAAATATAGTTGGGGATTCAGCGGCAATATCCAAGATTATAACCGAAGTAAATATTTTTGCAAAAAGTTTTACCACAATGCTTATTACAGGCGAATCGGGAACCGGAAAAGAACTTGCGGCAAAACTTGCTCACGATATATATTTCAATAAGCGCTCCGACGGCAAACATGTGGGCGAATTTGTTCCGGTCAATCTATCCGCAATTCCTGAAAATCTTATTGAAAGCGAACTTTTTGGTTATACTAAAGGAGCGTTTACCGGTGCAAATTATGATAAAAAAGGCATTTTGGAATATGCAGATAAAGGTACGCTGTTTCTTGATGAGATAGGCGATCTGCCGATGTCTGTTCAGGTAAAACTGCTAAGGGTTCTGCAGGAAAAAACCTTTAGAAAAATAGGCTCCAATAAAGAATATTCTTTAGATATAAGATTTATTGCCGCAACTAATAAAGATTTAAACGAATTAATAAGACGAGGTGAATTCAGAGAAGATTTATTCTTCAGGCTTAATGCTATTCATATTGAAATGCCTCCTTTAAGAAAGCATAAAGAGGATATTCCTTTACTAGTTTCATATTTTATCGGCAATTATTCAAAAAAACTTAATAAAAATATTGCATTTATTGACCAGAATGCAGTTTCTATTTTAGCAGATTATGATTATCCGGGAAACATTCGCGAATTGGAAAATTTAATAGAAAGAGCATGTATATATTGCAGAACGGAAGAAATAACGGAAAATTGCCTTCCGGACAGTATAAAAAAAAAATCAAATAATATTATTTCAAATATTAATGAAACAACCTATGAAGATATTTTAAAAAAAATTATTTTTGTATTCAATGAAATTAATGCTAAAAATAAAATAAGTTTAGAAAAATTTATAGATGATATTGAAAAAAATATAATAATTGATAGAATGGAAAATAAAAAACAATCTAAGAAATTGCTGGCAAAAGAACTTGGATTGTCTGCAAGGTCTTTAAGGTATATAGTTTCTAAAATTGCAGACAGAGGATGATTAATTATCTTATAACATTAGAGTATGACGGGTCAAATTATCACGGCTGGCAAATCCAGAATAATTCTTCTGCAGAAAATAATAATATAGAATTAAAAACAATATCCGGAGAAGTTTTAAAAGCAATTAAAAAAATAACCGGAACAGACACTGAACTGTTTGTTTCAGGCAGGACAGACGCAGGGGTTCATGCATTAAATCAGGTGGCTAATTTCAAATTGCCTTTTTTACTTAATTTGGATAAATTAAAATCAAGTTTAAACGGGGTGCTGCCATATAATGATATCTCTGTTAAAAGCGTTGAGCTTGTTCATAATTCCTTTCACGCAACTTTTGATACCGTATCTAAAACATATCTTTACAAATTAAATAATGGATTTAAAAGCGCGCTCTTGTCAAAATATTCATGGTATATCAAAGATAATCTTAATTTTAGTTTAATGAATCAGGCTTCTAATATGTTTGTCGGAAACTATAACTTTATAAATTTTGCAAAATCGGATAAAAGAAAGTGCATCGAAGATTATTTCAGAAGAATAACTGAGATTAGTATTCAGAAAAAAAATTACGGATTTGACATTTATATAACCGGCGACGGTTTTTTAAGACATATGGTAAGAAGAATTGTCGGGGCTATAGTTCTTTGCGGGTTAGGCAAAATTAATATCAAACGTATAAATTATCTGCTTAATGCGGGTAAAACGGCTGCTAATATTACTAAGGCTCCTTCGGAAGGTCTTTTTTTATATTCAATTAAATATAAACATAAATTTTTTTGTTGATATTTATCATTTATTTATTTATAATTAGTAAATAAAGTTAACCATTACTAAAGTTTTATCTAAAAGTGGGTTTATCCCGCTTTTTTTATTTATGCATGATGATTTATTGAAAAAAATTGACGAACTTGCGGAAGATATTGCGAAATATTATGGCTGCTATATTGTCGGATCTTTATTTGTTTCTTCTCTAAAAAATAGAGGGGTTGCTTTGAGAATCTATGCCGACGCGGAAGGCGGAATCAGCATATCTCAGCTTACCGATATATCCAAAGAATTAAGCATGGTTTTAGATATTAAAGAATTAATTGATTTTAAATATAATCTGGAAGTGTCTTCTCCGGGTATAGACAGAGTAATTTTTAAAATAAAAGATTATATAAGATTTAAAAATAAACGCGCTAAAATATCTTTGAACGAAAAAATTAACGGAAGATTAAATTTTATAGGAAAAATTATTGATGTTTCAGATTTAATAAACCAAACCGGTGAAAAAGTATCATTAGATTCACTTGATGCAGACTTAAACAACGCCGGCCAGAATATTATAAATGCTAATATAAAAATATACGATGAAATAGACGATGAAAATTACGTTATATCTTTTACAAAAATAAAAAAAGCAAATTTAATAGCAGAATAAAAATTTTAATTTTATATTTTATATAAGTTAAGGAGTTTAATTGTGGCGCAACTTAATACAGAGCATCTTTCTTTAGTTATAGATCAGGTCTCTAAAGATAAAAATATTGACAGGTCTTTAGTTATAGAAGCTGTTGAGCAGGCTATACTTGCGATTGCACGCAGAAACATCGGAAGCGGCTATGATTTAGAAGCTCATTATACTGAAGAAACAGGAGAAATTGAAGTTTTTATGTTTAAAGAGGTGGCCGAAGAAGTTAAAAATGACAAAACGGAAATTACACTTGATGATGCTATTAAATACGATGCCGACAGTCATATCGGAGACAGTCTCGGTCTTAAAGTAGAAAAAAATATTTACGGAAGAATTGAAGCTCAGGTTGCCAAACAAATTATATTTCAAAAGATAAAAGAAGTTGAACATAAAAATATATTTGATGAATTTAATCTCAGAAAAGGCGAAATTGTAAACGGTCTTGTAAGAAAAGTCGAAAAATCAATGATAATTGTAGATCTCGGCAAAACAGAAGCTGTTTTACCGAAGCAGGATCAAATATTTAGCGAGGTATATAAATCTCATGACAGAATAAGAGCGGTATTATCGGATATCAAAATGGAAAAAGGAGGTCCGAAGCTTATTCTTTCCAGAGCGTCGGATGAATTTTTAATAAAACTTTTTGAATCTGAAATTCCTGAAATTTATGATGGAATAGTGAAGATAGTCAAGGTTGCAAGAGCTCCCGGCTTCAGATCTAAAGTTGCAGTTTACAGCAGCAGCAGAGATGTTGACCCTATAGGTGCGTGCGTTGGAATCAAAGGTTTCAGAATACAAAACATTATCAATGAGTTAAGAGGAGAAAAAATAGATATAATTGAATATTCCGATAATCCTGCCAAGCTGGCTTCAAATGCTTTAAGCCCTGCCGAACCGTCAAAGGTTTCGCTAAATAGCCAGGCTAAGGTTATCACAGTAATCGTCCCCGACGATCAGTTATCGCTTGCGATAGGAAGGCAAGGACAAAATGTGAGGCTTACGTCAAAATTAACGGACTATAAAATAGATGTTGTTTCCGAATCCAAGTCTGCTAAGAAAGATACGGAAGGGTATAAAATGCTCATGGATATTCCGGGCATGGGGGATATGATAGCAAGGTCGCTTTATCAGAGCGGTTATTCTACCGCTGAAATTATAGCAGGCGCAGATTCTGAAAAGTTGGCGAATGATTTATCCGTTGATATTAAAAAAGCGGATAAAATTATTCAATCGGCTCAGGATTTACTTAATCGTCTGCAATCAGATTTAGAACTTAAAGAACGGATAAACAGGGAAATTAACTAAACTATGGCAGATAATAACGAAGTAATAAATGAAAGCAATGTTCAAGATTCCTTAAAAACTGAGGAAAGAAGAGTTTCTAAGGGGGTCATCAGGAGAAGACTGAGCAAGGTTGAATTAGCCGGCGATGATAATTCTAAAAATGATAACGTGAAAAGCGCAAGCGAAGAACACCTGATATCTGATGTGTCGGCAGGATCGTTATCTTCCCAATCTCAGGCAGGAGTTTCTCCTGATAATATGCAAAGCAAAGAAAGCCCCGTTCATGATTTAAATAATCATGAATTTGTTCAAAACAAATTAAATAAAAATGAAGGAATAGGTGCGTTAAATATAAAGGCAGAAGGAGACCAAAGCGGATTAGCAGAACTGAATGCCAAAAATAACAAATTCGGAAATGCGGTAAGCACTGAAAATTTGCAAAAGGAAAATAAAGATAATTCAGTTCCAAATGCGAACTTAAAAATAGAAAAGCCTGCCGTTTTACCGTTGAATGCAGTTAAGGGTCCGCTCAATGGTTTAAAAGAAGCTGCGGAATTAAATACGCCGGAAAATAAATCATTAAAGAAAAATACCGTAAAAAAACAGAATGTAGTTAAACCTAAAAAAAATGAAAAAATAATAGATCTAATTGAAGAAAAAGAATATGTAGCCCCAAGAAAACCCAGAAAAAGATTTAAGGCGTATAAAGATTTTAATAAACATAGCGAATATAATTCAACGTTAATAACAGAAAAAAAACAATCAAAAAAAGTAATTAAAATAAGCAATGGAATAACCGTCAACGAACTTTCTCAGGCAATAGGCGTTAAAGCTTCCGAAGTTATCAAAAAGCTTTTGGATGTCGATATTATAGCTACAATTAATCAGATCATAGATATAGATGCAGCTTCGCTTATAACTTCCGAATATGGATATACGGTTGAAAATGTCAGTTTTGATGAAGTCGTAGCGCTTGAGGAAGCTCCTGATGCTGAAGAGTCCTTGCTTCCGAGAGCTCCGGTAGTAACAGTTATGGGTCATGTTGACCATGGCAAGACTTCTTTGTTGGATGCCATAAGAAAAACAAATGTCACGACCAATGAGGCAGGCGGTATTACTCAGCATATCGGCGCGTATAACGTGAAAGTGGACGATTCAATGGTTGTTTTCCTTGATACTCCCGGACATGAAGCTTTTACAGAAATGCGGGCTAGAGGAGCAGGTATTACGGATATAGTAATTCTTGTAGTAGCCGCTGATGACGGTGTTATGCCTCAGACTATTGAAGCTATTAATCATGCTAAAGCAGCTAATGTTCCTATAATAGTTGCAATAAATAAAATAGATAAACCGGGAGCTAATCCGGAAAAAATTAAAAACAGTTTAATGGAATACGGTTTAGTATCTGAAGAATTAGGCGGTTCTACTTTGTTTTCGTTAGTATCGGCAAAAACAGGACAGGGATTAAAAGAACTTCTTGAACTTATTATACTTCAGGCGGAAATATTAGAGTTAAAAGCTAATCCTAATAAACCGGCAAGAGGAACGGTAATAGAAGCTTCTCTCGATAAAGGAAGAGGTCCTGTTGCAACCGTGCTTGTTCAGAGCGGCACATTGCATATTAACGATAGCGCAGTATGCGGTTTATATTTTGTCAAAGTAAGAGCTATGATGGACTATAACGGCAACAAATTAGAAAAAGCAGGTCCTTCTACCCCGGTGGAAATATTCGGATTAGAAGGCGTTCCCTCAGCCGGCGACAGTTTTATAGTTTTAAAAGACGAGAAAGAAGCTAAAAAAATAAGCATAGAAAGACAGTTGAAACGAAGAGAAAGTGAGTATAGGTCGTCAAGCAAAATGACCCTTGAGAATTTATATTCTCAAATAAAAGCAGGCGATGTGAAAGAACTTAAATTAATTGTTAAGAGTGATGTGTTTGGTTCTATGGAAGCTCTCATCCAATCTTTTAATAAGCTTTCTACAGATAAAGTTAAGGTTGTAATAATCCATAGCGGCGCTTCCGCTATTACGGAATCAGATATTATGCTTGCAAAAGCAACGGGTTCTATTGTTATAGCTTTTAATGTGCGTCCTGAGCCTAAAGCTCTTACTTTAAGCGAAACTGAAAATATAGAGATAAGATATTACAATATCATTTATGATGCGGTAAAAGATATTAAAGATGCAATGGAAGGTCTTCTCGCACCTATAGAAAAAGAGATTGTGGTCGGAAAAGCGGAAGTAAGAAGCGTATTTAATGTTCCAAAGATAGGTGCTGTTGCCGGATGTATGGTAACGTCGGGGGTTGTCAAAAGAGCGGCAGGAGCGAGGCTCTTGAGAGATAATGTTATAATATATAGCGGACATATAGATTCTTTAAAGAGATTTAAAGATGATGTTAAAGAGGTGCAGTCAAATTTTGAATGCGGTATATCCCTTGAAAATTTTAATGATATTAAAATTAATGATGTTATAGAAATTTATGAAATTGAATATATAAAACAAACATTATGATAGAAAGAAATAAAAGGGTTGCAGAATTGATTGCCCGCGAAGTTTCATTAGTATTAGAATTTAAAATTAACGATGACAGGCTTAAAAATGTTACAATTTTAAGGGCTGAGATATCGAAAGATCTGAGGTATTGTAAAATTTTTTTTAGTGTTATTGCTATAAAGAACGGAAATATTTATAATACTCAAGATAATACATATTCTGACTATATAGAAAAGGAAGTTAAAAAGGCAATGAACGGATTTAAAAGTTCAAAACATTTTATTAAAAAAGAAGTTTTTTCTAAAGTTTTGCTAAGATTAATACCGGATTTAAGTTTTGAATATGATCCGGGTATTGAACAATCATCTAGGATTCTTAAAATAATAAACGATAATAAGAAAACAACGGACGATAATTTGTAATATAATTTTCTCTATAATAATTACCATAATAATATAATAAAAGGACAAAAAATATAAATGCACATGTTAAACAATGCAGAAAGTTTTTCAGGCAGCGCAGATGAAATATTTCATCTAATAGAGACATCTAAAAAAATACTTGTTGCAACGCATGAAAATCCTGAAGGCGATGCGATAAGCTCTGCTATAGCTATAGGAATGTTTTTAAAATCTTTAGATAAAGAAATATATCTTTACGATAAAGACCCGATACCCTTAAATCTAAGATTTTTGCCGTGGGCAAAGGAATTTTCCCAGAAACTTCCTGCGGAACCTATAGATTTACTTATTGTAGCAGATTGCGGAGAGATTCAAAGAGTCGGCGACGGTTATGAAAATATGTTGACGATTAACAGAATAATTAACATTGACCACCATTTTACGAATAATAATTTTGGGCATGCTAATTTTGTCATTCCCGATGCAAGTTCTACAGGAGAGGTGTTATTCTACCTTTTTGCGGCATACGGCGCTAAAGAAAACAAAATAGAATATAAAATCGGCGAAGAATTACCGTGCAAAGCCGAAGAAAGACAAAGAGTGCTGTCTAAAATAAATAAAGATATGGCAATATGCCTTTATGCTTCAATATTAACGGATACCGGTTCATTCAGATACGCTTCTGCTACAAAAAACGCTTTTTATATTGCTTCTATCCTAAATCAATATGATATAGCTCCGGCTAAAATCGCCGAAGAAATATATGAAACAAAACCGCTGGAACAGTATAAGCTGTTATCAAAAAGTTTAGCTACGCTTGAATTGGTTCAAGACGGAAAAATTGCATCTATGATTGGTTCTAAACAAATGCTTAATGAAATATTTCAAGATAATGAAAATCAGCAGAAAGGGATGGCTTTATTTGAAAACTTTGTTAATTATCCAAGGTCTATTAACGGCGTTGAAATTGCTATTTTCTTTAAAGAAGTTTCTTTTAATGAATATAGACTGAGTTTTAGAGCAAAAAGCTATGCGGATGTTTCTAAAGTTGCAGAAAAATATGGCGGCGGAGGTCATAAATTTGCGGCAGGATGCAAGGCAAGCGGAGATTTAAATAACCTTAAAAAGGATATATATGAATACTGCAGAAAAGTTCTCTAGATCAGGGCTTTTAATAATAGATAAACCGGCAGATATTACATCTTTCGGGGTAGATAATTTTATAAAAAAAACATTGAATTGCAAAAAAGTAGGTCATGCAGGCACTATTGATCCGTTTGCCACAGGAGTTTTGCCGATTTTAATAAATAATGCGACAAAATTGCAAGACAAGTTTCTTGATATGCCAAAATCATACGAAGGAACGTTTGAATGCGGAAAGTTTACCGATACGCTTGATGCGTCCGGTAAGATAATTATAGAAAAAGAAATTTCCGGTGACGATGTTGTTGAAATTTCAAACTATCTGCGGAATTTAAAAGGAGATATTATTCAAAAAGCTCCTTTATACAGTGCTAAAAAATATAAAGGTATAGCCTTTTATAAATATGCAAGAAAGAATAAAAGCGATGAATTGCCGGATGAAATTATTAATAAAACATCAACGGTTCATATATATGAATTTGAAATTAAATCTATAGAAGGATTGTTTATTAATTTTAGCTGCAGGGTTTCTAAAGGTACATACATAAGAGCTTTTGCGCAAGATATTCTGGATAACTTTAATTTACCGATTAGCCTTATTTCTCTTAGAAGGACAAATGCGGGCGGATACGACATTTCAGATGCAATATCTTTTAAAGACCTTGAAAAAGGCAAAGATTTTATTGTAAGTAATCTGATTAATATAGATTTAATTCATTAATTCTTATTTTTGCGATTTTATATTTACTGCTTTGTTTAATGCAGTTACATATTAGATTTTATTTATTAAAAAAAATTAACATATAATATTAAACTATTTTTTGGAGGAATTTATTAAATGGCTATATCAAAAGAAGAAAAACAGTCAATAATCGGAAAATTTAAACAGCATGATTCCGATTCAGGTTCTGTGGAGGTACAGGTTGCGTTATTAACTTACCGCATAAATTTATTATCCGAACATTTTAAGAAGTTTGCCAAAGACCATCACTCAAGAAGAGGACTTTTGAAAATGGTTTCGAGAAGAAGGCATCTTCTTGATTATATTAAAGGAAAGGATGAAGCTAGATATAAATCTTTAATAGAATCTCTTGAGCTTAGAAAATGATTTTAAATTAATTTAACTATATTGCTGTTAAGTTTTTTTATATTCGGCAATAAAAGAGATGAGGATTAAATATTACGATGATAAATAATTATATTGTTGAAAGCTTCGATTTAGACGGGAAAAAAATTACTATTGAAGCAGGAAGATTAGCTAAGCAGGCTAGCGGCAGCGCATTAGTCACTATCGGAAAGACCAAAGTGCTTGTTACTACCTGTGTAAATAAAAATATTAAAGAAGGTATAGATTTTATGCCTCTTACAGTAAATTATGTCGAGAAATTTTATTCGGCAGGCAGAATACCGGGAGGTTTTTTTAAAAGAGAAGGAAGGGCTACAGAAAAAGAAGTTCTTACCTCAAGATTTTTAGACCGTCCTATAAGACCGCTTTTTCCTGAAAATTATTTTTTGGATACGCAGGTTATTGCAACCGTTGTATCGATGGATGAGGAAAATGACCCGGATATGGCAGCTATGCTCGGTGTTTCATTTTCGCTTATATCCTCAGAGATTCCTTTCAATGGTCCTACCGCAGGTGTAAGAGTAGGAAGGATAAACGGAGAATTTATTGTTAACCCGACATATCAGGAAATTGAAAAAAGCGATACGCATCTGGTAATAGCAGGTTCAAGCGATGCAATAACGATGGTGGAAGGAAGTTTTGACGAATTAGACGAAGAAGTGCTTCTTTCTGCAATAAATTTTGGACATAATAAAATTAAAGAATTGGCAGCATTTCAAAAATCTATTATTGATAAATTGGATATAAAGAAAATAGAAATTCCTTTACAGGATAAACCTGAAGAAATTATAGAAAAAATCAGGGAAAATGTATATGATGAATTAAAAAAATGTATATTGATAACTTCTAAACAGGAAAGGAACGAAGCCGTATCATCGCTTAGAGAAAGAACTAAAACATTATTCAGCGAAATTTATCCTGATAATGAAAATGTAATATATGCCGTATTTGAAGATATTCAGAAAGATATATTAAGAAATTTAATTTTAGACGAAGGCAAAAGAATAGACGGCAGGGGTTTAAAAGATATCAGACCGATAACCTGTTCCATAGATGAAATTCCAATGGCTCACGGTTCTGCGGTTTTCACTCGAGGAGAGACTCAAGCTTTAGTAGTAACAACATTAGGGACAAAATTTGACGAACAAATTGTGGATGCCCCTGAAAAAGAATCGTCTAAAAGATTTATGATACATTATAATTTTCCTCCATTTTCCGTCGGAGAAGTCGCTCCGTTAAGAGGCCCCGGCAGACGTGAAATAGGGCACGGTTCTCTCGGCGAAAAAGCGTTAAGATATGTTATCCCTTCTAAGGACGAATTTCCTTATACGATAAGGATTGTTTCCGAAATTCTTGAATCAAACGGTTCTTCATCTCAGGCAACAATTTGCGGGGCTACTTTGTCTCTGATGGACGCAGGAGTGCCTATTAAATCACCTATAGCCGGTATTGCAATGGGACTTATAAAAGAAAATGAAAAGGTTGCAATATTAACCGATATTTTAGGCGACGAAGACCATCTCGGGGATATGGATTTTAAAGTTGCGGGAACAAGAAACGGCGTTACGGCTCTTCAAATGGATATAAAGATTGCCGGCGTAACCGACGATATATTGCGTAAGGCTTTGGCTCAAGCGAAAGAAGGACGTATTACTATTCTTGATATTATGCTTAAAACAATTAACGAACCTAAAAAAGAACTTGCTGCTAACGCGCCTCAAATTATAACAATTAGGGTTAAACCTGACAAAGTCAGAGAAATTATCGGACAGGGCGGCAAGGTTATTAAAGGAATAATTGAAAAAAGCGGAGCGAAGATAGATATAGATGATACCGGAAAAGTCAATATATATTCATCCGATAAAAATTCTTTAGATATTGCCGTTGCGATGATAAACGACATTACTCAGGAAGCTGAGATAGGAAAAATCTATTACGGAAAGGTTAGAAAAATAATGGATTTTGGCGCTTTTGTCGAAATATTTCCGGGAACGGACGGTCTTGTCCATATATCTCAACTTGACGAAAAAAGAGTTGAAAACGTATCCGATTTTCTAAAAGAAGGGGATGAAGTGAAGGTTAAGGTTTTAGATATTGATAAAGCAGGTAAAATTAAACTTTCCATAAAAGCGGCTTTATAACAGGTGCAAAAAATATGAGACAGGTTTATAAAGATATTTTAGAATCGGGTGCAACTGTTATAACTGAGAGAAAATCTTATTTTGATTCTATTTCTATCGGTTTCTGGGTAAAAACAGGCAGTTCTAATGAACCTTCCGATATCAACGGCATATCGCATTTTATAGAGCATATGCTTTTCAAAGGAACAAAAAAACGTTCATATTTAGATATTGATAAAGAAATCGATATTATGGGAGGAGCATTAAATGCCTTTACCGGAAACGAATTAACCTGTTTTTATACAAAAGTCTTAGCAAAAAACTATGAAAGAGCTATTGATTTGCTGACGGATATAATGTTTAATTCATTGTTTTCCGCAAGTGAAATTGAAAAAGAAAAATCTGTCGTGCTGCAAGAAATCATGGGCGCGCAGGATGATCCGTACGATTATGTTCATGACCTTTTTCATGAAGATTTTTACGGTAGTTCTCTTTACGGAAATCCTATACTGGGAAACGCAGAAACCGTACAGAGTTTTGACAGGGATAAGATTATTAAATATTTTAATGAATATTATGTTCCTCAAAACATTATAGTATCTGTTGCCGGAAATATAGACCATAATAAAGTGGTAGCCTCTATAGATTCGTTTATAAAAAAGTTTTATAAAGAAAATAATCAAAATGGATTCAATAATAGCGGATTGAAAAGCGGTAAAAACTATGATGGTTCAGATACTTTAAATAGCGGAAATAAAAAAATACCTAAAAATTACGGTGAATTTTTTCATAGCAAAGATTTAGAGCAGATCCATTTTATACTTGGATTCGACGGTATTAAGAAAACTGACAAAGAATATTATGTCATGGAAATTTTAAATACAATTCTCGGCGGTTCCGTCAGCTCTCGTTTATTTCAAGAGGTGAGAGAGAAAAAAGGTCTGGCGTATTCTATTTATTCCAGCAGCGTTTTTCACAGGACAGACGGCTATATATTAATATATGCAGGGGTTGCAAAAGACAAATTTAAGACGGCAAAAGACGTTATTTTAAATATAGTCAATGAGTTGTCCGTAAACAAGATTAGCGCAGATGATATATTAAATGCAAAAAAACATGTAGCTGACAGTTTTTTGCTTGGGTTAGAGTCATCCAGCAATTTAATGACCAGAAATGCTTTAAATGAAATCTACTACAAAAAATATATTTCAAAAAATCAGGTATTAAAAAAAATAGAAGCCGTAAATGATGGCTTAATATTTGATTTGACCAATAAAATATTTTCTGATAGAAACAAAGTGTTAATAACTGTTCTCGGTAAAGAGCATAGCTGATTTTATCATTATAAAACATTATAAAAACAAAGAAATTATTTTATATATATTATACTATTATGAGCCAGGAAGACGTTCATTATCCAAAATCTTATGATATAACTTATAGAATCGGCTACGGGGTAGGATTTGCAGGAATTTTAATATTTGTTGCTGCCTATTTTTTTAGCAGTTCTGATTATATATTGCTGGGTCTTTCAATATTTGAAGCCGGGACGCTGCTTTCAGGAATATTTCTTCTTGTATGGAAAAAAGAAGTTAAGATTTTTATTCTTTCATGTATTGTAGCAGGAATACTCCTTGGCGTTGTTTCTTTTTATTTTATTAATTTTAATGATTTATTTAAAGATATCTTAATCATAATTTCAATCGGATTTGTACTTGCGGGCTTAGGCGGTTTATACGGTAAGGAAGCGCATTGTTTCCATTTTTATGAAGGATGGATTTTATTGTGGTCATTTCCAATATTAATTCTGTTAAATATTATTACTTATGTCGCAAATATTCAATCTTCTCCCATCGTTCATACAATTTTTAGTATATTATATTTGATTATTGCGGTACTTGCTTTTTCATTTTTAATTAAAAAAATAAAACAGCCGCTCATGCAGTATTGCAAAAATTAATATAAAATATTATTGTCCATATAAAAATTTATATATAAATCTATATATAAATATAAAATCTATATATAAAATATTATAAATTATACATATAGCTTATACATATGTTTGTATAGAATTAATTGTCAGATTAAAATTTATTGACTTATGACTATAAAGTCATTATAATATTATATTATTAGGCTATTTTTACAAATATGCTTTAATGTACGTAAGAAGCTGTAAAGTTATGTTAAAAAAAGGCATAATCTTTAACAAATTATTTATAAAAGCATTAAAAATAATAAAAATTAAGGAATGGTAGTATAAATGACTGAAGAAGAAACAGGAAAAATAAATAAATTCGATTGTATTTTAGCGTCCGCAAGAAAACTTATTGAACAAGAAGGTTTTTCTAGTTTTACTATGGATAAGCTGGCCAATAATGCAGGAGTTGCGAAAGGCACTATTTATCTTTATTTTAAAGACAAAAACGATGTGCTTGAAAATGTTTTAAAAAGCGGTTTTCAAACTATGTTTAGCAGGATGACGGATAAAGTAGAAAAAAAAGAAACCCCTGAAGAAAAAATTAAAACTTTAATATATGAAAACCTTTTATATATTGGCGAAAATAAATACTTTTTCAAAACAGTTTTTTTAGATGAGATGCACGTTGTATTTTTAAAAAAAACTTCTCAGGAATCTTATAATTTGAGAAGAAGAAAATATGCGGTATTTATTTCTGAGATAATTATTAAAGGCATAGACGAAGGGATTTTTAAAAATCTGTTAGACCCTTTAAAGGCTGGTTTTTACCTCATTTCACTTATTAAAACCAATGCTATCTATAATTTTAGAAATAATAAGGTTGAATTTAACGAAGATTTAATTAAATCTGAAGCAGCTGAAATATTTGATATTTTTATTGACGGAATCAAAAATTAATTAAAGGATTATGAAAATGAAAAATAAAATTATAAATTTTTTAGAATATAAAAATATTATCAGTACTGATGAGAAATGTAATCGCAGTTCCAAATTAAATAGAAACAATGACCCAAATTTGACTTCGGTGCATAAAATATATAAAAAAAAAATTAAGTATATTGCAGCAGCTTCTTTGCTTTTATTGTTTATTCTAATTTCTGTTTTTACTTTAAGCGCATGTTCAAGTAAAAAAATAGCGGTTAAGCATAATATGCTTGTGACCGTAAAACAAGTTAAGACCATGAATGCGCACGTATATATTACTTCACCGGGATATTTCATACCTTATAAAACAGCAGATGTTTCTTCCAGAACTGCAGGTCAGATAGTTAAAATTTATGCGCATGACGGCAATTCAGTTCACGCTGGAGAAGTTCTGGCTGTTATAGACAGAACAAAAGCCCATTATACGCTGAAGGCTCAGGAGGCTTTAATAAATAAAGACAAGGCAAATCTTTCGCTTGCACTGACCACTTTAAAACGGGATAAAATGCTATACCGAAAGGAACTTTTAACACCTTTAGAATATGATGCCGCAGTTTCAAGCTATAAAATTGCGCTGTCGATACTTAATTCCGATAAATCAGTTCTTGGATTTGACGCGAAAAATTATAGGGATACTCTAATAAAATCATTAATTAGCGGCGTAGTTTATAAAAGGGATATTAACATCGGAGATTATGTTGCCGTAAATAAAGTTGCTTATGAAATTGTTTCTCTTAAACCGCTTGAATTAGAATTTCATATTCCCCAGAGCCAGATTCCTCAAATTAAAATTGGACAGACTGTATCTGCAGAGGTAAAGGGTTTTCAGAATAAAATATTTAAGGGCAAAATATATTTTATAAGCCCTCAGCTTAATCCTCAGACTAGAATGATAAGAGTAAAGGCATTATTTAAAAACAATAAATTAATCCTCAGACCGCAATTGTTTGCTAATGTCTATGTTGAGGTTAAAACAATTCGGGACGGTTTTTTTATACCTGAAGCATCTCTGAGAACAGGTTTAACCGGAAATTTTGTTTTTATATATAAAAATGATAAAGCTTATCTGAAAAAGGTAAAAACCGGTATAACAAAGAACGGATATATACAAATTATTAAAGGTATAACTAAAAATGATTTTTTAGTAGTTAAAGGCGCAAATCTTGTACGGAACGGACAGACTGTCTCTGTTGCCGCTAAATAATGATTCAGATAAATAAAATTTAAATAAATTCATTATTATGAAAATTTCTGATATATCTATTAAAAGACCTGTATTTGCCGTAATGATGGTAAGTATTTTTGTTGTTCTCGGTATTTTCGGATACTTTACCCTTGCAGTAGATTTATATCCTAATATTCAATTTCCTATCGTAAACATAACGACAACCTTGCCAGGGGCAAGTCCCAAAGAAATGGAGCTTGATGTTACTAAGAAAATTGAAGATGCCGTAAATTCCGTTTCAGGCATAAAACATATCATGTCCACCAGCAGCGTAGGACAGTCTACCGTGACAGTAGAATTTCATTTAAACAGAAATATAGACCACAGATACGAAGTGGTGACGGCCGACGTGGATGCTATTCTGGATACGCTGCCTAAAAATATTAATACACCTGTAATTAAAAAATTAAATGTAAATTCTTCACCTATTTTATGGATTACCCTCAGCGGAAACCGCTCAAAAAGATTTTTGACATTTTATGCTGAAAAGGTTCTGGAGCGCAAATTTGAAAGATTATCCGGTGTAGGACAGGTTATAGTCAGCGGCGCAAGAAACAGAAGAATGGAATTTTACATAAATAATAATAAACTTATAAGTCATAACCTTGGCGTAAATCAAATAATAAGCGCTATAGAATCTCAAAGCGTTGCAATGCCGACCGGTAATTTAAAAACTAATACTAAAACATATTTTACATATTTAAAAGGCAGACTTCACAGTTCAAAAGCTTTTAACAATATGGTCATAAACAGCGTGGGCGGTGTTCCGGTAAAATTTTCTCAGATAGGACTTGCAAAAAATTATGAAGCTCCGGCTACTTCTATAACTACTTTTGACGGAAAACCGGCAGTAGGGTTAGGTATAACCATTAAAACACATGCGAATGCCGTAAAAGTAGCAGATGAATCGATTAATTATTTGAATGAAATAAAATATTCGTTCCCTCCCGGCGTTCATGCTTCTATTGCATATAACAGCGCAACGTATATTAAAAGATCTATATCTTCTGTAGAATTTGATATTGTATGGGGCGCTATTCTTACGGTTTTAATCGTATTTTTTTTCTTGAAAGATATAAGGACTACATTGATTGCAGCTACTTCGCTTCCTGCCGCCGTCATTTCTACTTTTGGATTTATGCATTTGATGGGTTTTGCTTTAAACAATATGACTATGTTGGGTTTGTCTCTTTCCGTAGGACTTTTAATAGACGATGCTATAGTTGTCATTGAAAATATATTCAGGCATGTGGAAAACGGCGAAGAACGGGTTGCTGCTTCCATGAATTCGATGAGTGAAATAGGTGTCGCTATTTTAGCAACTACGCTGTCTATCGTTGCCGTATTTGTCCCGGTTGCTTTTATGCCGGGTATGATCGGTAAATTCTTCTATGAATTTGGTTTAACGGTTGCTTTTGCCGTTCTTGTCTCATTATTCGTGTCTTTTACCCTTACGCCTATGCTCGCGTCAAAATTTGTGGTTCACAAAAAGAAACACGGAGCGCTTTTTACAGTTCTTGAGAACATGATGCACAGGGTTACCGCTATATACAAAAACATGATAGGATGGAGTTTGAATCACCGGTTAGTTGTAGTATTAGCCGCAATTTTAATATTTGTAGGTTCTCTGTATATGACTAAATATATAGGCAAAGAGATGATGCCGCCGTCTAATTCAGGGAATTTTCTTGTATATTTTCAAGCGCCTGAAGGAACGAGCGTCAGGGTTATGAAAAAATATTCTGCAAAACTTTACAAGGTTGTCAAAAAGACTCCTTTCCTTAAAAGTATTTTTATGGCAACAGGTTTTGGCGCAAACGGTTCAAGATATAAAGGAATGTTCTTTGTTGCTATTAAAAGTAATAGAAATCTAAATCAACAGCAAGTAATGGGGATATTAAGAAAAAAAATAGCCGTAGTGCCCGGCGTTATTACTCAAGTGATGGATATGCCGACGGTAGGCGGCGCTTCTCAGAATGTTGCGCCTCTGCAAGTTATAATTATGGGTCCAAGTTTGAGCAGGATAACTGCTTATTCTGAACAATTAATGCATAAATTAAGAAAAACTCCCGGACTTATAGATGTAACTTCAAATATGCAATTTCATCAGCCCGAGCTTTTAATACATGTCAAAAGAAATATAGCCGGTTCTCTGGGTGTGAGTGTTTCATCTATAGGAGAAACTATAGATGCTTTAGTAGGCGGTGATATAAATATTTTTAAAAATTACAACTTTGTTTACGAAAATCACATATATAATCAGCAGATAAGATTATTCAGAAATGAAAGAAATAAACCCGGAGATATTAAAAATATATATGTTTCTAATAATGCCGGCAAACTTATACCGTTAAGAGATCTTGTAACCATAAAAAAAACGATAGGTCCTCAGGTAATAAACAGAAGGGATTTAGAAAATGCCGTCACTGTTTATGCTAATATGGCAAACCATGTACCGTTGGGGTTCGGGATAAAGAAAGCGACTGAATATCTTAGTAGAATAATTCCTAAAAAATCTTTATATACCTACGAATTTTCAGGCATGGCTTCTAAGATGAAACAATCTTTCGCTTCTATGGGCGGAGCGCTGCTGCTTGCTTTAATAATTGTTTATATGATACTGGCATCTTTATTTGACAGTTTTGTCGATCCTTTGGTTATTATGCTTTCCGTTCCATTAGCATTAGTCGGCGCGATAGGAGCTTTGTTTTTAGCGCATAGAAATTTAAGCGTTATTGCGCTTATAGGAATAATACTGCTGCTCGGTCTTGTCGTAAAAAATGCTATATTATTAGTAGATTATACAATTATTTTAATTAAAGAACGTAATTACAAAAGAAATGATGCAATAATTGAAGCAGGAAGCGTCAGACTGCGTCCTATTTTAATGACCACAATGGCTATGGTTTTCGGTATGCTGCCTATAGCGCTCGGCACAGGAGTAGGCGCTTCTTCACGAGCTCCTATGGGTATAGATGTTATAGGCGGACTTTTGACTTCTATGTTTCTGACATTGATAGTCGTACCTGTTGTTTACTCTCTTGTTGATGATTTAAAGAAAAAAGCAAGACGAAAATAAATAATTTTCTTTCCCCGCCTTCTTTATTTAAGGGGCAGATTTAAATCTTCTTTAGGAGACAGATTTTTTAGGGGGACAGATTTAAATCTGTCCCCCTATTTAAATTAAAATGGTTGACGCATCTCATAAAAATTATAAATGGATAATTCTTGCCTTAGTTGTAGTATCCTCGTTCATGGCTATTCTTGACGTGAATATTGTTACAGTGGGAATGCCTAAAATTATGTCTCATTTCGGCGTTGATATAACCGATGTTGAATGGGTTATGATTGCCTATACGATAACCTATTCTATCGTTATTTTGCCTATGAGTTTTATTAGGAGAAAATATGGAATAAAATATCCTTTTATGTTTTCAATATTGCTTTTTACGATAGGTTCCGCGTTATGCGGAATTTCTCCCTCGTTTACAGATTTGATTATTTTTCGTATAATTCAGGCAATTGGCGGTGCAGGGCTTACTCCTACAGGGTTAAATCTTATAGCTGAAGTTTTCCCGCCTTCGGAAAGAGGGGAGGCAATGGGCATATGGTCAATAGGCGCAATGGTTGCACCTGCAATAGGTCCTTTTCTTGGAGGTTATATTGTAGATTATGTAAATTGGAGATGGATTTTTTATGTTAATGTGCCTATCGGCATTATTGCATTGTTAGGCACAGCCATTATTTTAGCATATGATAAACCTGCGATAGCATATAATAAAAAATTTGATTATGTCGGTTTTGCTTTTATTTCTTTATGTATGGGGTTATTGCTTTATTCTTTAAACGAAGGTCAGACATTCGGCTGGCATTCTCCTGTAATAATACAGTCTGAACTTATAAGCGGAATTACCTTTGTCTGTTTTCTTATAAATGAAATTTTTGTAACGACTCCGTTAATAAATTTAGAAATTTTTTCAAATTATAATTTTATTATATCTACTTTAGTAAATATGGTTAGAGCTATAGGTATTTTTGGGGCGATGTTTATTCTTCCGCTTTTTCTTGAAAATATTCTCGGCTATAATGCGATGCGTGCAGGTATATTAATGGCTCCTACCGCGATTTCTGTTGCTTTTGTTTCTTTTTTTTCAGGGAGGATAACGGACAGGATAGGCCCAAGATATCCTTTGGTAATTGGATTGCTGATTGTGGCGTATTCTATGTTTTTATTTAATAATCTGTCGCTGAATACAAGTATGTATGCTATAATTATTAATCAAGTTATTAGAGGTATAGGAATAGGTCTGCTCAACGCGCCGGTTATGAGTGCTGCATTAAATTCCGTTAAAAAAGAACTTATTCCTGAAGCTTCAAGCCTTATCCCTGCAACATTACAGATAGGAGCTTCTTTCGGGATTGCCTTCATAGGGAATGAATTGGTAGTGAGACAGGTTTATCACTTAAATCAATATGCAAGAGATGTCGATTACAATTCCCCGATTTATCATAATACGATGAATCTTTTGCAGAGTGATATTATAAACAAGGCTTCGTCTTATTTAAGATTTGGAATAGCATTTCCGTCAAACAAATTAGCTTTTTTTGATTATTTGATTCAAATGTTTGCTTCCATTGCTTCTTACGGCGATGCGTTCGCAATTTTAGGATATATCACATTAGGCGGAGCTTTAATAGCTGTTTTCATCAAAAATAAGGTATAATTATAATTTATAATATGTATAAATATATAATTAAAATGGGCGTAATACACTACTAAAATGAATGCAATATACTAATACCATGATTGAAAACATTGATAGCGGTAAAATAATTTATTCCGTTTCTGAATTAACACTTTTAATTAAAGAAACAGTAGAAACTAAATTTTATTCAATATGGATTAAAGGTGAAATTTCAGGGTTTAAGAGCACTTATGCCTCCGGATATTATTTCGATTTAAAGGATAGCAAAGCAAAAATATCGTCTATAATTTTTAAATATGATATTCAAAGATTAAACTTTAAAATTAAAGAAGGGATGTCCGTTATTGCGTTCG
The DNA here is from genome assembly GCA_021794475.1 of bacterium. Classification (GTDB taxonomy): domain Bacteria; phylum SZUA-79; class SZUA-79; order Acidulodesulfobacterales; family Acidulodesulfobacteraceae; genus Acididesulfobacter. Next base: position 45,003 of record JAJYQS010000012.1, read on the forward strand.
GGAGAATTAATCTGTACGAACCGAGGGGAACTTACAGTTTTATTATATCCGACATTGAACCGGAAGGGTACGGCAAACTCGCATTAGCTTTTGAGCAATTAAAAGAAAAACTGCAGAATGAGGGTCTTTTTGACAAAGAACATAAGAGAAATATTCCTTTTCTCCCCCATACCGTAGGAATAGTCACCTCTAAAAGCGGTGCCGTCCTGCACGATATCGTCAAAATTATACGAAGAAGATTTGATAATATTAATCTGATATTTGCAAACGCATCCGTTCAGGGAATCAATAGCTCAGCTGAAATAGCAAATGCTATAAAATTACTGAACTATTACAGTAAAAATGAACATAAAATAGATATTTTAATAGTAGGCAGAGGCGGCGGTTCATTGGAAGATTTGTGGTCTTTTAATGAAGAAAAAACTGCATATGCTATTTATAATTCAGATATTCCGGTCATCAGTGCAGTCGGGCATGAGACTGATTTTACTATTGCAGATTTTGTAGCAGACGTGAGAGCTTCTACGCCTTCTAATGCGGCTGAGATTGCAGTCCCTGTAAAACTAGATTTGCTAAGCATAATAAAAAAATATAACGAAAGGTTAAAATCTGCAGTTTTAAATACAATCAAAAATAAAAATAATACTGTAAAATATTTGCATAGCAGGCAATACAGCAAAAATCCGAAAAAACTGATTGAAGAGAGGTTTATCTTAATAGACGATGTTATAAATGACCTATTTAATGCAGAAAAAATAATCATAAATAATTATAAACTTAGGGTAAATTCGCTAAATAAAAGGCTCGAACTCAGGCATCCGGCTCATATTTTAAAAGATAAATATTTAAGATTTAAAGAAATACAAACTCGGTTTAAATTGCGTCATCCTGGTAAGATTATTAAAGATTATAAAATTATAATTGAAAAAAATAATAAAATATTAAATGACGCTATGTCTAAAAAAATATTAGATTTCAGGTCAATTGCAGACGGTACGGATTTAAATAATAACAAAGCGATAAAAAATAAAATATTTACCGATAGAAACAGTTTGCAATTGTCGTATAATACATTGCAGTCAATAAGCCCTTATTCAGTTTTAAAGAGAGGCTACAGCATAGCTCTCAGTGAAACTGATAAAATTATTTCTTCAATTACGGATGTAAATATAAATGATAAGATTAAAATAATAATGAACGATGGTTTAATTAATTCAACCGTTATAAGTAAAGATAGTAAAATAAATAAAATTAGCCAATAGTTAACAATAATAAATCACAATAAATATCTTATTTCAATCTTGCATGTTTCTTTTTTATTATGTGTATTGCAGATTTTTTAAGAGAAAGCGATACGGATTTGCCTACTGATAAATTCATTATTTCATAGGCATGAAACGGCAGTAAAACTTTAAATTGAATATTATCTGCCAGATTTTCGGAAGTATCTATTAAAATATCCATCATACGCGAGGTAAAAACCGCAGACGTTATTTTTCCTCTAAAATGATTTTCTTTTACCGCTTTCGAAGGAGTTCTGTCTTCTCTTAGGATTATTATATCTTCAGGTCTTATGACGAAATATACATTTTCATTTTCTTCAAATTCCTGCTGATAGTAGCTTTCAATATATTGCTCATTATTTAAGCCGTTATTTTTAAAATAAATCATTATATTATTATTTTCTTTATCTATCGCGGCGATTTTTCCTTCGAATATATTTTCCGTGCCGAGCAGATAAGCAGTGTCCATTGTTGACGGTTTTTTTAGAATATCTTTTGGATTTCCGGAATCCTGAATATGTCCGTTATTTAAAATAAACATAGTATCTGAAAGATTCATTACGTCTTCAATGTCATGTGTTACTAAAAGTATTGTTATTTTAAGTTCTTTTTGAATATTTTTAATTAAACTTCTTACTTTTGTTTTAGAAATAATATCTAAATTGGAAAATGGTTCATCCATAAGAATAATTTCAGGGTTTGTAACAATAGCACGGGCTAAACTGATTCTCTGTGATTGTCCCATACTTATTTCATTGGGATACCTTTTTTCTAACCCTGATATGCCTAAAATATCCATAATATTTAAAACTGTTTTTTTAATTGATTTTTCGTTATGTTTGCCTAAAGATAATTTCGCAATGTTTTTATTTAACTTTAGCCCGAAAGCAATATTGTTCATTATATTCATATTTGGAAATAAAAGCGGTTCGTCCATTACAAGAGAAATAGAACGTTCGTAGGGTTCCATTTTATTAATATTATTTCCTTTTAAAAGAATATCACCGGAATCTTGCTTTATTAAACCGCAAATTATAGACAGAAGGGTACTTTTTCCCTCCCCGGAATAGCCGAATATTGAAGATATTTCGCCTTTTTTAATAGTCAAGGTTATATCTTTGAGTATTTTTTTATTCTTAAATGATTTGTTTATATTTTTAATTTCTAAAAAATTCATTTTATTTTGTACGCTTTGCTCTATAATAAAAAAACTTAAAAATACCGAGAGATATAAAAGATATGAGCATTAATACGGCAGAAATCGCAATTGCCGCAGGATAATTTCCATAGCTGGTTTTAACAAAAACTTCTATAGGCGCTGTTTCAGTCAGGTTTGGAATAACTCCGGAGACCATCTGCGTGGCGGCATATTCGCCCATAGAGCGCGACCAGCTCATCGCCGCCCCTGCCAATAAACCGTTTAATGAAAGAGGAAGTATTATTTTATATAATATTTCAAAAGACGAAGCCCCTAATGTTTTGCTTAAATTAATCATTTTTCTGTTTATCGAATCAAATGATTCCTTTAAAATATTAACGAAAAAAGGAAATGAAATTATAAGCTGAACAAGGATTATGCCTTGCGGAGTAAAAACAAATTTTATTCCGTGAGATATAAAAAATTTACCTATCGGATTCAGCGGACCCATTGTAATTAATACTGCAAAGCCAATCACGAGAGGGGATGTCGTGAGAGGAAGAGTGCTTATTAAATCCAGCAAAAATGAAATCTTATTTTTTTTAAAAGATAATATATAGCTTAACGGTATCCCTATTATTAGATTTATTAAGACTACCGCCGAGGATATTTTAAAACTTAAAAAAATAGCATTCCAAAGATGAGCGTCTGAAATTTCAGACAAAAATAATTTCAACGATGTTTGAAAAAATATTCCTGCTAAAAGCAAAGATAAGCTTATAAAAAAAGCAAAACCTATAAAAAAAACTATAATGTCAAATGTTTTATTATTTCTTATAAATAATTTTTTGAAATTTTGCATTTAATAATTTAAATATAACTCAACGAAATTGTTTTTCATTTAAATTTGTGTTTTTTTAAAGAAGATTTTATATTCTAAAAATCAACGATATAAAAGAAACAGTATAAAATAAAAAAAATAGCTATCGCATTATAATTATATGCAGGTATATGTTTGGATAAAATATTGCCTGCTCATCAATAATGCGATAGTTATTATATAATATGAATTTTTAAATATCTAATATTTTTTTTATTATCTTATTGTACCGGTGTAAAACCCCAATGTTTCAGTATTTTTTTTCCTCTATGCGAAAATAAAAGTTTCTCAAACTCTGCATCTAATATTTTATGTTTTGATTGATTAAGTATTGAGACAGTAAATTTTGCACGCGTATTGTATTTGGGTTTAATTTTTATGATATTTATTTTAGCACCCGTTTTTTTAAGTTCCAGCAGCTGAGAAGTATATAATATTCCTAAATCTGTATTTCCGGAGGCTAAAATAGGCATAACAAGAGCAGCGTCCAATAGATGGTCTGCATGTCCGGTTATTATTCTAAAAGCGCCGGGATATTTTTTATTAATTTTTCTGAACATCGCCCATGTATAATCCCCTGCAGGGTCGCTGTGAGGACTAGATGTTGTCAGCGATACATTTTTATTCATTAATTTCTGAATCAGGTTGGATGCTGTAACATGAGCAGGATTGCTTATAGGTGTCGCAGCAGCGAGATAGTCGTAAGCAAATACCTTATATGAGTTTAAAAAACCTTTTTTTTCGAGCTGCCTCTGGAATTTTCCGTTGGCAGATAAGAACATATCGGCAGGAGCGCCTTCTTCAATATCCCCCTTTAATACACCTGCCCCAAGGAAGTTATAATATATAATAACGCCGGGATGTTCTTTTTTAAAAATTTTTCCTATTTCCATTATAGGTTTGGGAAGAGCATCCGCCGCAAGTATTCTTAAAGTTGCTGCTTCAGCTTTGGCGTTGTTTAAATTAAATGAAATAAATGCAAATAAAAATAAAAGTAACGCAAATGTAAAAAGCTTTTTTTTGTTCATTTTTTTTACCCTCTTTTTTTATTAATGTTTGTTTGTTTAATTAATGTTTTATTTATTTATTGATGTATATACTTATATTTATTTTTTTGCTGCATTATATATTTATTAATTATTTGATTGTAGTTTATATAATTATATACAGTTTTATACATAATTATAATAATAAATTATATGCTGACAACATGCAGTTATTTAAATATAATTCAAAATATTGATTTTTTATTAAAAAGTTCTTATGAGCATAAAATTAATAGTGTTTTGTACCTTTTTACCGTCTCCGAAAACTCTGTGATTTGTAATTTGATTCTCAAGTTCAACCCTGAATTGAGCATGCTTAAAAATATTCATAGCGGGTCTGAAACCAAGCGTAAGCGTAGAATCAAAATAATTAAATGCTTCTCCAGGCGTGCTTACGGACTCCCACATGCCGTTTGGATCCCATACCCTTACTTCTCTTACGGTTTGTGAAAATCTGCCTATTTTTAATAAATCATAATGATGTATGTAAAAGGCAAGCCCTGAAAAGTGCGATCTGCCGTATGTTGAATTTGATGTTGAAATTAATGCCGTATTAGGAGATACGGCTTCATTGATATTTAAATTGTTATTTTGAATAATAGATTTATTGATTCCTCCGTTAATTCCCATTTCATAATCTAGAACAAAATCTAAACGATGTAACGTTTTATATTCCGCATCCATATAATTATAAAAATATTTATTTAAATTATCAGGTATTATATTATTATTATATATAAGAAAATTTTCCGCTCCGTAAACCATGCCCTCATGAAAATTTATTATCTTTAACGGTTTATATGAAATATAAAATTCGTAAGTGGGATAGCTGTTTATCGGCAGCATTGACTGATAAACATAAGAAACCTGAAAAAATGTTTTTAATTTTTTAGGAATGATCGGATAACTGAGTGCTATTCCGGTTAGCGAGCCCGGTTCCACAGAGTCGATAATAGAATATGTATTTTCCCAGTTTTTTGACAAATTGTGCGATTCAAAGCCTATAGGCGAATTATGCATGCCTACATCGACTTTCAGACCGTTTCCGACGGGTATGCCGAATGATACATACAAATTTCTGAAACCGTAAAGAGGTCTTTTATATGCCGGTTCCATATAATACGAAAGATTACCCATATACGATTCGGGATGCTGAATACTTTCGCCTGTATCTAATGTAGCCGTAAAACCTAATCCAAAATTATTTCTACCGTCCGAAAACGGATTTTTAGATAATGTTATATCTAATTCGTTTATTGTGAAACCGTTAGCTTTAAAATCATCGTTATAATTTCCGTTATAATTTCCATGAGGATATTCTGAAGTAGCAATGGGGTCTGCAAAATTATATGTATAAGATGTCGCAAATACGCCGGAGAGTTTAATTTGTGATAAAAAATTATTTTTTTTGCTGCATGAAGATGCATAAGTTATGTGAGGTATATTAAATAATACAACAGACATAATTTGCATAACTGCAAAGAAAACAATTAAAAATTTTAAAGGGTTTGGTCGTTTCTTTTTCATTTTGATTTCACCGTTAATTTTGTTTATTAATTTTGAATTTTAGAAACTATAAATAAAATTTCTTAATAATATTTTTTATCGATATATCTTTAATGACATAACGATAGAATAAAAAAAAATACAAATTTACCATCAGGGATGTTGAGATGTATTATTATAAAAAAACCGCAATAATTATTGTTAGGACTATTATGATATAACGGAAAATAAAAGTCAATAAAATTATTTTAAATATCTGTTGATGTTATTATTTTGAATACTTAGCGATTTTGCAAATATCGTTTTACCTTTTTTTGTTGCGATGAAATATAAATAATTTGTCTTTAACGGATGCATTGCAGCCATTATTGCCGCAATATTCGGATTCGCAATTGGCGCCGGAGGAAGTCCGTAATTTAAATAAGTGTTATACGGAGATTTTGTTTTTATGTATTTCACGTTCATGCGATAGCAAAATTTGATAAATCCGGCCGGTTTCTTTTTTGTCCCCTTGGAATATTTATTGTTTTTATTATTAAGCTCTGTCCTGTTTAGATATTTATTAAAATTTTTTTCATAATTTTTAAATATATTTAAATCTTCCGCATATATATTCGTAGGATCGCTTTCTAAAGGCATATTCATATCCAATCTATTATGAAATACTGAAGATACCGTTTTCATGTCTTTACCGCCGTTTGTTTCTTTGATAATCAGCGAAGCTATAATTAAATCTTTATAGGATATTTTTAAATTTTTAGTTTTTAATTTAAATTCATTAAACATTTTTTTTAAAATATTTTTAGGCGTCGAGTTGATTTTAAAAATATAGGTATCCGGATATAAATATCCTTCCGCGCTTTTTTTATCTATGCCAATGCTCAATAAGACATTTTCATTAAAACTTGCTTTGATGAATTTGAATTCTTTTACTATATGTTTTCTATTCAGAAGCATTGCAATTTGAAAAATATTCATGCCCGGTACAACTGTTATTTTTGCGGTAGCAATTTTGCCGTTGACAAATTTATAATAAATGGAAGCGGGGGATTCATTTAGAGAAACATAGTATGTACCGGATTCTATATATCTTGAATAACCGGTTATAAAACCTATAAAATAGAACAGATATGGATTAGACACGATATGTCTGCTATATAATTTAAAAGAGACCATTTTTAATGAGTAACCTTTTTTTATTCGAAATAACGCAGTTTGGTTTTTAATATAGGATTGCGGGGTGAAGGCGTAAAATAAAAGATACAAAATCAAAAAAAGCGGGACAAAATAAATAAAATTTTTTTTTATTTTATTTATTTTCTTGGATGTTTGATAATTAAAATAGCACATGTCGGATATTGAAGCAAACCATTTAGTTTCGTTTTATTTTTTCGATGGATATTGTGCAATAAATTTCTAAATTTATATTCCGTATGTTATATAGCTATTTGTTCAGATATACCTCTATTATTCAAATATCTATATTATTTATACCGTCTAAATATGCTTGCAGGACAAATGAAGCGGCTATGGAATCAATAGCCTGTTTTCTTTTTTTTCTATTCACGTCTTTGTCTATTAAACTTCTTCTTGCTTGAGCCGTTGAAAATCTTTCATCGTAAGCAATTATAGGGATGTCTTTGATTGGCAGGTTTTCAATAGTTTTTTTAAATTCACTTATGAATTTTTCAGTTTCAATAGAAAGCGATGACTGCTGTCCGCTGAGACCAATGGGCATTCCGACAACCACTGCGGATACATTTTCAGCAATAATAATATCTTTTAGTTCAGCGGCGGAGTTATTGAGGTTTTCATTTATTATAAACTTACGCGGAAATGCGACAGTGCCTCTATCATCGCTTAAAGCTACGCCAATTCGTTTAAGTCCGTAATCAATGCATATAGCTTTTTTATTCATTATGATGCTTCAAATCCAAGGTCGTTTATTAACTCAACATCTAATTCAGTATTCCTTCCGGAAGTTACTAAGTAATTTCCCAGAAGAAATCCGTTAGCCCCAGCCATTAAGGCGAATGGCTGTAATTGTCGTAAATTCAATTCCCTGCCTCCTTGCGCAAGTATGTTTTTTGATGGATTAATCAGGCGAAAAATAGAAATAGTTTTGAGACATTCCATAGGGGTTAATTCACGATTATTTTCCAGCGATGTTCCTTTAATTGGATTTAAAAAATTAATAGGAATATTGTCAACATCAAGCTCTTTTAACTGTCTCGCCATTTTAATTCTGTCAAGGCGGGATTCGCCCATACCTATTATGACGCCGGAGCATACTTTAAGTTTGGCATCTTTTGCTTTGTTTATTGTTTCAATATTATTTTCGTAAGAGTGTGTCGTACAGATATTGCCGAAGAAATCTTTACTTGTTTCAATGTTGTGATGAAAAATTTCCAACCCATGAAATTTTAAATATTCCAAGTCGCCTTTTTCCATTAACCCTAAAGATGCGCATGCGGTGATTCCTATATCATTTTTAATAGTCTTAATAGCTTCGGCTATAACGGAAAGTTCTTTTTTGTCGCTTACCGACGTTCCGCTTGTAACTATGGAAAATTCATTTGCTCCGTTTTCTTTAGCGGTTCTGGCTGCATTAACTAATTCTTTCACCGGAAGAAGTTTATTTATTTTTTTATTAATTTTTGGTATTTTTGAAGATTGTCCGCAGAAAGCACAATCTTCTGAACATAAACCCGTTTTTGCACTGACGATTGAACAAAAATTAATTTTGTTGCCTGTCCATTTTTCTTTAAGTTCCAGTGCAATAGAGAAAACAGCCAGCATTTCTGATTTGCTGCAATCATAAATAGATAAAAGAACATCGTCTGGAATTTCTTTATTTTCGGAGATATAATTTCTTAATATATCAGCTAAACCTTTATTGGCGGAAGATTGCCCTGAAACTTTAAAAATGTCATCGGTTTTCAAATTCATGATTTTCACCTAATTTACAGTAAGACAAGCTTCTCAATCTATTTATTAACTAATTAAATTAACAACTAACTTATTAACTAATTTATTAAAATTAATTAATGAACTAAATAGCTAATTAAATAACTTGATTGATTAACTAACTTAATTAACTGATATTTATTAACTAACGTAACAAATAATAGCACTTGTAGTGTAATCTTATTTTTTTATTTAAAGCTGTATACCTAACTAACATAACAAATAAGTTACTTGCGATCTTTTATGAAATTATTCGGATTAGTAAGAAATTACCGGTTTTTAATATTATATTAGTTTTTAATAAACAAATTAAAAATCAAAAAAACCGCAATTTTTCAAATTGTCAAGCATTTCTTCAATATCATTTGATTTTTTCAGCGAATCTGCAATAATTTTAAGCTTATCCTGATAATTTATGACTTTCTCTCTCATAGTTAATATGACGGATATACCTTCGTTATTAATAGCAAGGTCGTTTTTTAGATGAGAAATGGTTTGAAGTTTATTGATACTTGATAAATCCATAGACAAATAATCGTTTTCTTTGTTTATAGAAATTAATCCCTCATCAATAAAAAAGCAAACGGCGCTCCTGCTCAAACAAAATGTAGTACAAATGTTAGACAAGCTTGTAAATTTATAAATATCATTTGAACAGCTGTCTAATGAATAATTTTTTTGTATTTTCATTTTAGAGTCAGACTTATTTGTCAAAATATACGTCCCTAATTTCCCTTGCATTCTATAAAAAAATATAGAGAAAATATAATTATTGTTCTGAATAATTTAACTAATTTTGTTTAATAACTTAATAACTATAACTATAACTATAACTATAACTATAACTCAATAACCTTCTTTGGCTAATTCATTAAAATATTTTTTGGCGTTATCAGATATATTAGACGGCAATTCCACCTGAATATTTACTATTTCATCTCCGTAAATTTTTCCTTTAATATCAGGAGCGCCTTTTTTAGGAATCCTGAACTTAGCGCCATTTTGCGTTCCGGGAGGCACAGTAAGCATTATCTTGCCGTCAATAGTCGGAACTTCGACTTTTGCTCCAAGAACGGCTTCTGTCAATTTTATTTTTTTAGTTACATAAATATCGTTACCCTTTCTTTCAAAAATGTTATCGCTCATAACGCCGATTTCAATATATAAATCACCGTTTTTTCCCCCGTTTATTCCTGCAGAACCTTTGCCCTGGATTCTGATTTTTCCGCCGTTAGCTATACCGGCGGGTATTTTTACTTTTATTTTTTCGTTATTAAAATCAATTATTTTTTCGATTCCGCTAACGCTTTCTTGAACGGAAATATTAAGTTTAGCCTGAATATCCTGACCGGTTTGAGGACCTCTTTGTTTAGATGACCTATTGAATAAATCTGAGAAAACATCTTCGAAATTAAATTCTCCTCCTCCGGCATTAAAATTATAGTTTTGCTGTCCTCCGCCCATATTGCCGCTGTAATAATATTGATTTTGTCCTTGAGACGCAGACCCGCCGCCTCCATTTTTATAATTGAAGTAATTGCTGCCAAGGTCATCGTATTCCTTCCGCTTTTTTTCGTCTTTAAGAATATCGTATGCTTCTTGAAGTTCTTTAAATTTATTCTCAGCTGTTTTATCGTTAGGATTGACGTCGGGATGATATTTTCTGGCTAATTTCCTATATGCCTTTTTTATATCATCCGCAGAAGCTTTTTTGTCTATGCCTAAAATTTTATAATAATCTTTTGTTTCCATATATTATATTTATACCAAAATTTTAAAATCTATTCAATATTTTATTTAAAAAATATAACTTTAATATTCTTTTTTTTAATCGTTTATATTATAATTTACTATACAAATAATTAAATTAAATTTTTATTTTATTTTTTTGGTATAATTTAATATTATTATAAAGTTAATATATTATAAAATATGGGGTTTAAAATTGGAAAATTTAAATTTTAAAATTGGAAAGATTGACGGTGCGACTGTGATGTCTGTTGCAAAAAATATAGATGAAAGAGGTTGGCTTGCCGAACTTTATAGAACAGATGAACTTGACGAGAGCATATTTCCTAAGATGGCTTACGTTTCATTAACAAATCCCGGGGTTAAAAGAGGTCCTCACGAACATAAAACGCAGACAGATTATTTTTGTTTTATCGGACCGTCAAATTTTAAAATAATTTTATGGGATAACAGGAAAAGTTCAAAAACATATATGAATAAAACAGTGCTATTTTTTGGAGAAGATAAACCGGCCTCCGTTATTGTTCCGCCGGGAATAGTCCATGCTTACAAGAATATAGGCTTAACAGCCGGAATAGTCATTAACGCCGCCAATGTGCTGTATGCCGGATATAAAAAACAGGAACCTGTTGATGAGATAAGATATGAGAATGACTCTGAAACAATTTTTAAATTTGATTGATAATAAATATTTTTTAATATATGCCTAATATATGCCTATTAGAGAACTTATTTCAAATGAAATAGAAAACATTAAGCTAAAAGGTTTTTACAGGCAGCTCAATGAAAATAAAAACAATAATGCGATTATTAACTTATCGTCTAACGATTATCTCGGATTGGCTTATAATGCAGAAATAAAAAGAGCTGCAAAACAAATAATTTCTGCATATCCTCTGTCGAGCGCATCGTCTCCTTTAATGTATGGCTATTTTAAGCCGCATATTGATTTGGAAAATAAACTATGCAGCTTTAAAGGGGGATACGAAAGATGTATTCTTTACCCGTCAGGCTATCAGGCAAATCTTGGAGTTATTTCAGCTTTATCAGGGATATCGCTCAATAAAACTTTTATAGCGTTCGATGAATTGTCTCATGCGTCTATTGTTGACGGGGTATTGTGCTCAAAGGCAAAATTCAGAAGATTTGAGCATAATGATCCTGAGCATCTTGACAAAATATTGCAAAAATATAGTTCCTATGAAATAAAAATCGTTATAACCGAAGGCGTATTCAGCATGGATGGCGATATTGCCAGTTTGCCGGATATTTTAGCCGTGTCAAAAGTTCATAACGCAATTACAATTCTTGACGATGCCCATGCTACCGGAACTATAGGCTCGTTTGGCGGAGGCAGCTGTAATTTTTATAACGATAACGGCGTAAAACTGAAACCGGATGTTATGGTCGGTACGCTTGGTAAAGCTCTTGCCTCTGAGGGAGCTTTTGTCCTTTCTGATAATTTAATTATTGACTATTTAATAAATAAAAGCAGACCATATATTTTTTCTACGGCAATATCCCCTGTTGCTGCGGGTATCGCACTGCAGGCATTAAATATTATTGAAAATAAACCGGAATTAGTTATTAAATTACAGATGATGTCTCAAAATATCAGGAGTGTTTTAAAAAATAGCGGATTAAATATTCTGAATTCAAATACACATATTATACCGATATTAATAGGCGATGAAACAAAGGCTGCAGAAATAGAAAAAACATTCATTAATGAAGGTATACTTCTAAAAGCGGTTAAGTATCCTACTGTTGCCAAAGGCAGTGCAAGATTGCGTTTAAGCGTAAATGCAGGACTTAGCGATGTTGATGTCAAATATGTTTTAGATAATCTAATAAGATTGATTAAATAAATAGGTCGTTAAATAATTAGTTAATTAATGCAGCAACTGCTGCATATATGGCATATATGATAGATAAAAATAAAAATAATAAAATAGATAAAAACAAAATTAAAAAAAATTTTTCAAATTCTCACCAATATGATAATGCAATATCATATCATAAAATCACCCTTGAAATGATTGCAGATGATATATTATCTTTTTTTATATTGCAACATAGTACAGCATTTATTAATAATAACAGTTTGTTAAATAGATTGAATATTCTTGATGCCGGCTGCGGAACATGCAACGGGTTTTTATATATTAAAAATAAGATAAATAATAATATAAAGAATTTTGATTTTATTTATTTAGGGGTTGATATAGCATTAGGAGCATTAAAGAGAGGGCAGTCAAAAGTTAAAACCGATGAAACAGGCGGTGCTTATCTGTGTTGCGCTGATTGTGAAGAAATGCCGGTAAAGAACAAAATAATGAATGTTGTTTTTTCTAATATGGTTTTGCACTGGCTAAATAAACCGCTGCATTTTATTAAATCCGTTAAAAACAGTTTAAACTCAGATAGTGAAAATTTATTTATCTGCTCATTTCTTTCTGAAGGTACGTTAAAAGAACTTAATCGGTGCTATGATAAATATTTGGACGGCAATGCTGCGGAAAAGATAGCTCTCCATAAATTTCCTGATGCCTGTTATATTAAAGAACTATTAATTTCCGAAGGTTTTGTTGTAGAAGAATTTAAAATTGTAGAACATAAGGAATATGCAAAAACAGCTTTTGAATTATTTAAAAGGATAAATATTATAGGAGCTAAAAATTCTACAAATAATCTCGATAATATTAGAAATGAGCCTATTTTTTCACGATATTCAATTCTTAAAAAAGTTCTGAGAGATTACGAAAACACATATACTGCAGATAGGGGCAATGTTTACGCTTCTTACTATTTAACATATATAAGAGCAAAACTTGCAGATTAAACTTTTACTGCAATAGATATATTAAACAAAAACCCCAGATAACTTACCTGCGTTATAAATGCATATAAGTTGTCTGGGGTTTTATCATTATTTACTTCTTTTTTATTTTAAAAAAATTTACTTTGAAGCAGGTACGAAATGGTCTCTTCTGTTTATAGCATAGCAAACTCTTGTATGAGCTCTGCATATTGGTTTTTCTTTACCAAAGCTTATTGTTTTAAGCCTATTTGCACTTATGCCAAGGTCTTCTAAATAAGCCTTAGCAGCATTTGCTCTTCTCCAGCCAAGTGCTAAGTTATAACTTTCCGAACCTCTTCTATCGCAGTTGCCCTGAACCTGAATGGCAGTGTCGCGATGATATTTTAAATATATCGCATCTTTTTTTAAAATCATTTTGTCTAACGGAGTAAGAATGGATTTGTTAAACGCAAAATGAATGTTATTGCCGTTAGAGGCAATATTGTAAGATGCAAGCCATGGATACTTTCTTAAATAAGGGCTGACTTTTTGGGTAATAACAGGCTGCGTCGGCTGCTGAATAGCCACTGCCGGTTTCTTTGCAGGCGGCAAAGCGCTTGAAGATGTTTTAGTAACTTTTGGAGCGCAGCCTGAAAGAACGGCAGATACCCCGAATACTAGTCCAAGAATAGACAATCCTATCTTTGTTTTTTTGTTCATGTTACTCTCTCCTTAAAAAATAAAATTAAATAAATTTTGTTTAAAATAAAAAAATATGAAATCATCTTTTCTCATTGTACAATTTATATATATATCATTATTTAAAAAAAAATCAATATATTTTTTTATAGACGGTTGAATTAATTTTTTTATGAGATAAACTTTAATTATGGATAGTTATACCGACAATAAAAAAAATGAATTTTATATTCAGTGGCATTTTATAGACAGCTGCAATTTAAGGTGTATTCATTGCTATCAGAATGACTATTTGTTTAAAGAACCCGACTTAAATAAATTAAGTCTTATTTTTCACAAACTTGATGATGCTTTGGCAAAATGGAAAATGGGCGGTTTTGTTTCACTGACAGGAGGGGAACCCTTTCTGAGTCCTTCCTCTTTATTTTATGTGGCTGAATTAATAGAAAATTCGCCAAATTTTCAAAATGTTGCCATATTATCAAACGGTACATTAATAGACGAAAATATTATTAAAGAAATTAAAAGATTTAAAAAAATTACCGAGATTCAAATATCTATAGATGGACCTGATGCTCAAATACATGAATCCATAAGGGGAAAAGGTACTTTTTTGAAAACTGTTGAAACTGTTAGAAAATTAGTTAGCGCAGGATTGAAAACTTCTATTATGTTTACGGTGCATAAAAAAAATATGGACTATGCCGAGGATATGCTGTATTTGGCTAAGGAACTTAAAGTAAATTCCTTAACCATTGAAAGAATGACAACAATGAATGAAAAAGAAAAAAACGAATTTTTTATCAATCCTTATGATTTGGAAAGAGTTTATAAAAACTTGTATGAAAAATCTAAAGTAGTGTTTGCAGAATCTGTGACAAAACTTATAACTTCCAGACCGTTATGGAATCTGGTAGATGAAAGTGCAGGCGGGTTTTGCCCGGTAGGACTTTCTTCAGTCTGCATTCTTCATGACGGTACCGTGCTCCCATGTAGAAGGCTCTATTTGCCGCTGGGAAATATTATTGAAGAAGGTCTCTTTAAAATATGGTATGGTTCAAAAATTTTATGGGATATTAGAAATAAGAAAAATCCGCCGGATAATAGCGGGGTTCATCCGCAATCTGCATGTTCGGATATTAATTGTTCCCATTTTAAAAGATGCGGAGGATGCAAAGCGGTGAGCTATTATTATCACGGCAATATACACGAAAAAGATCCTCAATGCTGGCTTAACTGATTTTATAAAAAAATACAGTTAGTCGGTACAATTAATTAAGGGATGGTTCGCTGATTATGAATGTTATTAAATATAAACTTTTGCCGCAGTATATTTTGCATGATGACGGCACGGAAAAATATATGCTTTTTGATACTAATACAGGCGACATATATAAATTGAATGCCGTGTCATATAATATCTTATCCTTTTGCAGCGGTGAATACACAAGCGATGAAATAAAAAATGAAATCTTAAAAATGTTTGATGTTCCTTTAGATATTTTAAGCAAAGATTTTAATGATATTATTACAAAATTTCTAAATGAAAATATAATTTCTTAAAATTCTTAAAATAAAATAAAAATATTTTTTAATAATCGCTAAAATTATTTTTAATTTTTCTTAAATTTTTCTAAAAATAACGTCAGTTAAAATTAAGGAGGTGAAAAAACATGAAGACCAATTACGAAAAGCCGCTGTTGGAGCAGTTGGATGCCGAAGAGTTTTATTTAACTTTAATGGACAACTATGGAGTTAACGATTCGTGCTATTCTTGAAAATCCTGCAAGTGAAATGTGCAGTTGGCACATAAGAATTAAGCGTCTTATTCTTGAAATATTATAAAAAATATAAAAAGAAAAAGGCGCTTATTTTATTTATCTTATTTTTTTTAATTTTAATTAATTATATAGTAGCCGTTTTCAATGTTGCATAATAATTGCGGCAATAGTTTGGTTTAAGTTTTGTATACATAAAAAAATAGTTATATTATCTTAATCTTATCTTATTTTTTTTATTCTCGTTCTCTTTTTTATATTGTTCTGTCTATTATTTTTTGTAAATCTTTTATATCTTTTCTTGCATTAATTTCAAAATTATTATCAATATTAATATTATTTTTTGCGGTTATTTCATCAAGTCCGATTTTATATTTATTTTTAACGGCTGTGTCTATGAGCATATCGCAAAATATAAAATTTTTAGGCAAAATACTTCCATGTATATATGTGCCGTAGAAATTATTAGCGGTAGCTCCCTCGCTTTTATCTGCACCGTTATTGCCGTATCCTGCCAACACTTTTCCGAAACACCGCTGCGATTCCGATAAGTATGTTCTTCCTCCGTGATTTTCAAACCCTACAATTGTAATATCGCCGAAAATAGAGGCTATATTTCCTGTCAATCTGGATTTCTTCGGTTCAGCTATCGTATATCCGTTGAAAATAGAAATGCCTTCGATTATTTTATTATCCGCAGCTTTGTAGTAATCCAGCAGAAGCTGATAGCCTCCACAAATTGAAAGCATTATTTTGCCCGCATCCTTAGCATCTTTAAGCTCATTTTTCTTGTTAATTGTTAAATCTTTATAAATCAAAGCCTGTTCTGAATCCTGTCCTCCGCCGATAAACATAATGTCGGTTTTGTTTATGTCTATTTTTTCGCCTATAGTTGCCGATTTAGTGTTAACGTTTATTCCATATAATGAAGCTCTGTATTTAAAATATAAAATATTTCCTCTGTCCCCATATATATTCATAATTTCAGGATAGAGGTCAACGGCGTTTAAATTTAACTTTAGTGAATGGCTATTCATTGCTTTAAATTAAATAAATTAAATTATTTATTGTATAATATAATTAATTATAACTTATAACTTATAACTTATACGTTATAAATTATAAATGCAAATACAAATATTACACGCAGCTTTCAGATATAATTAAATAAAATAATAAAATAAAAATAATTAAAAAAGGAAAATAATTATGAAGCTGATACACGCCGCTATAAAAACAGTAAATTTAGACAAATCTTTAGCCTTCTATACCGATATATTAAATATGCATATTAAAGAAAAAAAATATATTGAAGCGCATAAAACAACGCTGGTTTTTTTACAAGATGATGAATCAAAATTTGAAATAGAACTTATCTATGATGCAACTCCCGTACATATAAACGGCGCCGATTGCAGTTTTGCTCATTTTGCTTTTATGACTGATAATATAGACAAAGATTTTATTGCCATAAAAGAAAAAGGAGCTGCAGTTACGCGCGAACCTTTTTATTCGCTTGATAAGAGTATGAAATTAGCATTCATTAAAGACCCTGACGATAATATGATAGAACTGATACAATACTTTAACTTATAAAAATAAAAATACCTTATTTCATACTTCATTTTGCATTTTATTTTTTTATTATGCTTTCTGCGCGTCATTATTGAAGATGTTATATTTAACTTTAACTATAGTATCCAGTCCGCCCCTTGATTCAAATTTTGCTTCGATTTCCATATATTGAGGTTTCAATAAGTTAGTCAAATCGTTTAATATTCTGTTTGCGGCATGTTCCTGAAGTATCCCTACGTTCCGAAAAGACAGCAGATAATATTTTAGCGACTTCATTTCAACAAGACTGCTGTTCGGGATATATTTTATATTAAGTTCTGCCGTATCCGGAAGCCCGCT
>JAJYQS010000032.1 GCA_021794475.1 bacterium
GAAAGAGAACCGTCCTTAAATTGGGTCAGCGCTTTGGTCCTTGCAGGCTGACTTTTGTTGCTGTGTATAGCTGCCGACGAAATGCCGTCTAATAGCAGCCTTTCGGTAAGTTTATTGGCGCCGTTTTTAGTACGGGTAAACACTAGAACCTGCTTCCAGTCGTAATGTCTGATAATGTGGGAAAGTAAGTGGCTTTTAAGACGCTGCTGCACTAAATGTACACTTTGTTCTACAAGCTCAGACGGAGTATTCCTGCGCGTAACTTCGACAAATACAGGGTTATGCAATATACCTTTAGAAAGAGATTTAATCTCTTCGGAAAAAGTCGCTGATAGTAATAAATTCTGTCTCTGTTTGGGCAGCAATGCCGTTATTTTTTTAATATCCCGTATAAAACCCATATCTAACATACGGTCTGCTTCATCCAGCACCAGAACTTCTACACCGGATAAATCAAGTGTTTTTCTCGTTATATGGTCAAGCAGACGTCCAGGCGTCGAAACAACTATGTCAATATGCCTCCTTAAAGATTTAATCTGAGCGAAAATACTGACGCCCCCATACATCACCATAGTTTTAAGGGAAGTATATTTCCCGTATGTTTTTACTGATTCTTCTACCTGAGCAGCCAGTTCACGCGTAGGAGTCAGTATTAAACAGCGCGGAAAACCGGAGCGGTTATTATTAACTGACGGCTTTTCCAACAGACGATGTAATATCGGAAGGGTAAAAGCGGCAGTTTTGCCTGTACCGGTCTGAGCACCTGCCATTACGTCGCCGCCTGCCAATATTAGCGGAATAGCCTTAGCCTGCACGGCGGTCGGAGTTATATAACCCGCATCGGCAATAGCGCGCATTATCGGCTGCGATAGGTTCAAATCCGCGAAAGTTACCGCATTTTGAGCTGCATTGCTCGCATTATCCTGCATAGTTTCGTCCGCCGGCGATTTAAATTCCGCTTTTTTTTCAAATTTTGAATCGTAGTTCTTTCTGTTTTTAATCATTTTTTCAATACCTCCGGTACTGTTTTGACAAATCAAATAGTTATATGTTTTGACGCCATATCTATTCTCCGTATCTATTCTAAAGTTTAATAGTTAATTCAGAAATGCTTATGCTTCGTTAAGGCGGTAAAAGATTAAGTTTTCACTCGGCTTTTTAAGCAATTTCCTCAATTTGAATTAGATAATATGAGATATAAAAATCAGGCTGTCAAAACGATAAAAAATTTAATGCGGAGTCAAAGCAAATAATAATTAAAACCATCACCGAAGCGTATTTTTCATCAGCAGATATTTTTTTCAAATTTTTTTCATTTGAAAATTTGAAACATATATTTCATATTTAAACTAGTATACCATATTTTAGAAAAGTAAACTATTCTAATTTAAATAATTTCTTTTTAAAATATTTAAAACCAAAGAAATTTTTTATTTAGTTTAAGTAACTAGATGCCTATCCCCAATTATTTAATATTCCATTATAACATATTTTTAAATCTATAAAAAATTTTTATTCGGTTTTAATTAATAGGTATCTGCCCGTAATAAAGATAGTATAGAGCGAAATATAAGTTGGTATCTGTACCTAATTAAATAATTAACAATTGAATAAATAAAAAAGCGGAAAAGCTTTAAATAAGCCTTTCCGCTTTAAATTTCAACTTCTTATTAACTTCACTTCAATACAATAATCTTTCTAATCTTCCGCGCTTCGTTAACGATTAGAATGCGAAGTCAAGACCTGAGTCAAGTGTATTGTATTGTGTATGATTTGTTATTGTATATCCTAAATATAAATGAGCATTATAAGCTAAATTATATTCAGCTTGCAAAGCAAATGCATCCTTTATACCGTCATTAGCACAACCATTGCTGGAATATCCCGCACCGTATAAATTAGCATTTGAACAGCTGCTGCTTAACGTACCATTAAATGCTTCCTGTGCGTCTTTATGCGACCATGAATATGTTGCATAATCAGCCATCAACATTAAACCATTGCCAACCTGCGGAAATAAATATCTTCCGTAAACTTCAAAATCAGAATAACCGTTCGATGTATTATCTATGGCTGTTGTACCGTTAAACGCATTAGGTCCGCCAGAATAGTTGCTTGGTGCATAAGGATTAGAATCATTCTGCTCCATCCATGTTAATCCAAGTTCGTAAATATCGTTGGCTAAATCTACGTCGATACCGTTAACCGTTACTCTATCTGTCCATGACGCGCCATTAACTTGAAGCGGTTCTGCGACTGTTGCTCCATAGTAACCAAATTCTAACTGGCCGACAGGGATAGGATAATATTCTTTTAATTGATAAGAATATTCCATTGCGTTGGATGTACCGCTTCCAGTAGCTTCACCATTAGATACACTATAGTTAGCGTTTAATCCATTATTCACTGAAGGAGCTCCTGAGTCATTCGTCATTGTTACTTTATACCACAAATGATAACCTGGGGTACCGTATAAAGCTAACCCTTCATTTCTGGCATGAATTAGGTTAGCAGCTTCACCGTCATAACCGATATTCAACCCTTGACCATTGCCAACTGGACCTGCCACATTATAAAACGGCATCTGTCTGTAAAAATAAGGACTTGCGGTTGTTACCTGACCTATTTTCAAATTTAATAGATGCGGAGCAATTCCAAATCCGCTTCCTATTCCGTTTAAAGACGCAAATACCTGTTTTTGCTTCATTGTACCACTGCCAGTGTTTGCATGTACATAAAAGGAAATTGAATTTGCATACGGAGTATACACCTTAAATGCTCCAGCTGCAACTAAGTCAAATTCTGCGTTAAACGCATCTGTTTGTGGTGAAATATTTTCATTACCGTTATGCGTATAGCTGATAATCGGTTCAATCATCACAGGAATCGGCCATGGATTCGGCAATGACAGACCTTTTGTAATCTGTGTAGCGTCTGCAGGTGTTCCGTTAGTGCCCGGAAGTCTGAATCCGTTTCTCCAGAATGCTCTTCCGAAGGGATTTAAGTTTGGAAATACCGTGTGACAGACTGCGCATGAAAAATGATACTTCTGCGCAAAAGCAGGGATTGCGTTTGCTTTCTTAGGGACGATTGCGAAAGAAACCCCTAATACAAACAAAGCAATCAAAAACACTGTAAGTTGCTTTTTCATAATTCTCCTCTCTTTTAATTAATGATTAAATTTAATTTTAAAACGTTTAATAAATATAAAACAGTTAATGAATAAGAATTAAATAAACTTTAATCGTGTGCCAAAGCACTTTTAAACATACTTACGATTTATTAATATTTTATTTTCACCTCCGATATAAAATCTCAGTATACAAAATTATATTAACATATGCATAAATACTATCTTTAAAAATATTATATCACTTAATTTCTATTTGTAAATATATTATCTGCTTTTTAAATAAAATATTAAAATATTAAATAGAATACATTATACTTCATTAAAATACATTTAAATTAACAGCTATATTTATATCGCAAATTAATGCCGATGTCAATATTAAATCTTTTCGTTTTAATTAATTTATATGTTTTATTCTATTTTTTTATAGTTGAAATAGCAATCTTTATAACAAAGTATGAGGCACAAATAATCTAATATGCGATTATTCGAGTGTACGATATATATTATATATAATATATATCGCAAAGCTTTTATATTGTCAATATTAATTTACTGCCATTTTAGCAATTTTCTGATATCTATTTGATAATATTTATATTTTTTTTATTATTTTTTTATTTTTTCACGTAAACGGTGTATTCCGGTTCGGCTATGTCGTAGGAAAGAAATTCGTGACCTGTCTTTTTACAGTAGCTTTTTAAATCTTCGATTATGCCCTCATCTGAAGCCACAACTTTTAAAACTGAGCCGTCCGGAATCTTTTTAAATTCTTCCGCTACTTTCATTATAGGAACCGGACAGCTCAATCCGAATGTATCTAATTCATAATCATAATTCATAGTCTATTTTTAATAAATTTTAAATCGCTTTATTTGTTTTTTTAATTAAGCATGCTCCAGCTCGTCTAAGCCCTCATGTTCATGGTCGCAGGTCTCAACCTTGGCGATATGACCTTTGCCGGCTTTTACCGATTTGTAATCTTCGATTGCAAGATGAAGCGCATCGGCGGCTAAATTGGAACAGTGCATCTTAACCGGAGGCAGTCCGTCAAGAGCCTCTGCTACGGCGGCGTTTGATATTTTTTCGGCTTCTTCGAGCGTCTTGCCCTTAACCAGCTCCGTAACCATAGAACTAGTCGCAACGGCAGCGCCGCATCCGAATGTTTTAAATTTTACGTCTTCAATCTTATCGTCTTTTA
>JAJYQS010000107.1 GCA_021794475.1 bacterium
GCCATTGCCGTAACGAGTTTGGGCGAATATTGATAATCGGGGTGAAGCATAACTATTATATCGGCGCCGTCTTTTAGAGCCTCTTTATAGCATGTTTTCTGGTTAGCGCCGTAGCCTTTGTTTTTGTCGTGGACTATAACTTTTAAACCAAGCCGCTTTGCTATTTCAACGGTCTTATCGGAACTGAAGTCGTCAACTAAAATAATATCGTCTATAATCCCGTCTTTAGGCAGGTCTTCATAGGTTTTTTCAAGCGTTTTTTCCGCATTGTAAGCGGGCATCACCACGATTATTTTATTACCGTTCAGCATGAGTGTTATTTTAATATAAAATAAACAAATTTGAAAGGCTAAAAAAGGATTAATTATGTTAGTAAAATGGTATCCGATTTATTTTAAATAAAGTAGGAGTTATTTATTCTTTCACTTCCTACTGTGTTTGACGTGGTCGGGAGTTTTTGTTTAGTCTTAATTTAAATTAAAATAGGTTAACTGTTATGAAAAAAAGTGTTTATTTATTACCTCAGTCCCGCTTGTATTTGCTGGATAAGGGTTTTTATTTTTAGGGTATTTTTTTATTATTTCTGATTATTATATTTAAAACCATTATTAAAAATATGATAAAATAAATATAAATACGATTATAATTTTAAAAATTTTATATATTTAAAAGCTATTGCGTTATTTTTCGGACATCTTGTAATTGAAAAATTATTAAAAGCCTATTATGTAAAAAATGTTGAAATAAATGTTCCTAAAATCCATGTTCTGCTGAAACTTGCCGATAAATCCAACATAGAATTAACCGACGAACAAAAAGTAATGTTAAAAAATTTTAATACATTTAATATTAAAGCTCGATACGATGATTTTAAAAAAAAATTCTACGAAAAATGCGATAAAGAATTCACTAACGAACATATTGAGAAAATTAAGGAAATGAGAAAATGGCTAAGAGCGGGCATAGTATAAAAGCATTTAAAATAGAAAATAATGCGATTATTAATAATATAATAACGAAATATTTAAACGAATTAAAAAAACGAAATATAAATGTGATTTCGGCATATCTTTTCGGTTCATACGCCAAAGGCAATGCTACCGAATGGAGCGATATAGATTTGGCGATTATAGTAAATAAATTTATCGGAGATGAATTTGATTTTCAAGCTTTACTTAATAAAATAATAGTGGAAATTAAACTATATGACATAGAGGCGCATCCATTTTTAGAAGAAGAATTCGATAGAACTAATCCTTTTGTTTTGGAAATATTGAAAACAGGAAAGAAGATTTTATAATAAAAAGGCGTCAGCTTATTTATTTATTCTTGATTAACATGGCGGGTCTAAGATGAATATAATATAATCTTAAATTTCTTTTTTTATATAACCGTTGTGATATAATTTATAAAAAGAAAATCAATTATATAAATAATTGAAACCAGGGAGATTAATAAATATGGATAAGATAAAAAATTTTATAAAGGGTGTAAGCTCGGCGCTCGTAATAATGCCCCATGAAGCATATGAAGACGAAGAATATTCTTTATATGATAATTGGGAAGCCGTTGGGCAGTATATGTATTATGCAATAGGACAAGAAAATAAAAATATCGAAGATAAAAGTATAATGACTCAAAAACACGACGATAAATAATAAAAATGTCCGATATAGAAAAAATGGAAAACTCCATTATTAAAGAACATCTTAGCTTTAACTACTCTATTAAAGACATAAAAAGCATAGACTGCAACGAACTTTTAAGTTCCGACGATTTAAACGACGTTGTTCTTTCCGTGCTTTGTTCTACCAAAGACGAAAGAACTTTAATATTGGAAGTAACTTCACGTCTTTCGTCTCTTAAACCGCTGGAACTTGAAGTTTATAAACTTAAGCTTATAAACTTATTGCATCTAAGACCTAATTTAATACAGACTGCTAAAGAACTGGAGGATAAAATGCCTATTACCATAAAATTGGAAGATGACCCTTTCTATAAGGAAGGAATTGAAAAAGGGATAGCTGAAGGCAAAGTTGAAGGAAAAGAGGAAGGCGCGTCCGCTGCCAAGAGGGAAGTCATAATAAACTTACGCAAGAACTTTAAAGCTACTCCCGAACAGATTGCTTTTAACGTAAACTATACAGTAGAAAACGTTATTGCCGTTCTTAAAAAAGAGGAAGGATTGTATTAAGGAATAATGGGAGCAGATTCATTTATAAAAAGGTTTCAGGAGAATATAGGCGTCATATATAAATCCTGTTTTTAACAGTTCTAATAGGTTGATAAAACAGTTTCAATCGCAAAACTTTTGCATAAATTAAAATATTTATTAATAGATTTTTCTATTTCTTGAACAGCCCATAAATTAGCCGCCGTTTCATCAATCTTTGGATTAATCATCAAATGAGATATGGATATTATATCAGGATTAATAATTTGATACGGTTTGAGCGGTATTATATCAAACCTTTTTTGAAGAACATTCAAAACATCTTTAAAATGTTCGCTTTTTATGTAAATAGATTTTCCTGCGCCATTGGAACCTGCCAGTAAAAGGAATAAAGGCTTTTCTTCACTTTTAGCATTTGTATTTTTAACATTTATTATTTTCAGTCTTCTAATATGCCTAAAGCCTTTAGTTTAGCACGTTCACCCTTCACGGCTTTTCTACCCGCTTTTTTACTCGCCTCTGCAACTTCCATTAAATATTTTATCTGTTCTTTTTCGGTTAATTTTTTTTTATTAATACTGCTGGTAGTAATATTAATAACAGGCGTTTTAGCCGGCTTGCTGAATTTTACTGCTTGTTTTTTCACGACAACACCCTCCCTTTGTCAATTTTAAGCTTTTCTAATTATAATATGTTTTAATTATAGATTAAAATGCTATTGTTATCAATGTTGCATAGTATTTTGTTAAAGTGAAATGCTTCTGCCTAACCGGCGAGGCTTCTTGGTTCTATTAAATAAATGTGTCTGATTTATTTAATCTTATTATTTTTAAATTCGTCTATATCAAATATTTTTAAAATTACGTTAACTTTTTCATAAAAAGTGTTACAATGTACAAATATTCTTATGCATTATTTGTAGGTCATCTTGTTATCGAAAAACTATTAAAGGCTGATTATGTTAAAAATAATGGAATAAATATACCCAGAATACACGACCTTGAAAAACTTGCGAATAGCGCCGGTTTAAAATTAACGGAAAAACGTGCGAATGAATTGCAGGATATTACTAAATTTAATATCGGCGTTAGATACGATGATTGCAAGAAGACTTTTTATAAAAAATGCACCGATAAATTTACCGAAGAAAATATAAAATCAATTAACGGGCTAAGGAAATGGTTAAAAAAGAATATAACGGAAAAGGATTAGATATCCAGACGGTCTATAATTTAATCCTTAAATATATAGACGTATTAAAAAAGAATAAAATCAATCCGGCGGAGATTTATATTTACGGGTCTTATGCAAAAGGTACTGCAGATAAATGGAGCGATATCGATATTGCGGTCGTAATGGAAAAATTTATTGCCGGTTTAGACAATTATGATTTTGATATATTACTAACCAGACTTAGAAGAAATATAAGCATTGATATAGAGCCCCATTCTTTTCTCCAAAAAGATTTCAACGAAACCTATCCTCCGGCTTTAGAAATATTAAGAACAGGCAAAAAAATAGAGATTTAAAAAAAAGGTGTAAAAAAGTCAGGTTTATTTATTCCCTTGCTCCCGACGGCGTTTGATACGGTCGGGAATTTTTGTTTTCAAACTTGTTTAAATTCTAAGATTTATTTATTAAAAACCTGTTGTATCTTGAACCAGACATGTTAAAATAGTAAAACAACCGCCGCAAGTAAAAATGCCTATAATGATAAACATGATGTTTTTATGAAGAAAAAATGAATGTGGATTTCTGTTTATATAAATACAAATATTTTTAATATGATATAATATTAAAAAGCAATTTAATTATATGTCAAAATACGAAAAATTATTAATCCAAATCCTGAAAGGCGATTCAGATTCTAACGTATCTTTCGACGAGCTGTGCAATCTTGTAAAAAAGTTGAGCTTTGAGGAACGCATAAAAGGCAGCCACCATGTTTTTAGAAAACAAGGCGTTATAGAAAAAATTAATTTGCAGTGCGGCGGAAGCAAGGCAAAAACATATCAGGTTCGCCAGGTCAGGGATATAATTTTAAAATATAATTTGGGAGGCAGTTTTGATGCATAAATACGAAATTATTATTTACTGGGATAACAGGGACAATATTTACATTGCCGATGTTCCGGAATTGCCCGGCTGTTCCGCT
>JAJYQS010000061.1 GCA_021794475.1 bacterium
AAATCCGGTTTAAAATTATGGCTGAATCGGCTCTTGCCGTCTTCGGAAAGTTTATCCTCATCCGAATAGATAAAATCCGCATCATGATTTTTATTTATAGCTTTAACCGCTTCAAATAAAGCAAAAGGCGCAAGCGTATCGTCATGGTCTAATAATCCGATATAGTCTCCTTCAGCCAGCTTTAGCGCCTCATTAGAATTGCCGACAATCCCCATGTTTTTATCAAGAAATTTAACCTTTATCCGTTTATCGCCGTCTTTATAATTATTTAATATTTTTCTTATATTTTCGTTTGCGCTTTTGCCGTCGGACAGACATAGCTCCCAGTTAGAATACGTCTGATTGATGACAGACTGCACCATTTCTTTAAGGAAACATTCCGGAGTATTCCACACCGGACAAATTATACTTATTTTGGGAGAAAAAGGGAACACGGTTTTAGTCTGTAAAAGAAGTTCTTTTGCAGCCGGTTCGCGTTTTGCAATAAAAAGACTGTAGAGTTTCTTTTGCGAATGAAATAAATATAAACTTTTTATGCTGATTTTTTGCAGAACCTTTCTGGAAAATCTTTTAAAACCGTTAATTTTAATGTAGCTTATCGATATTTTTATTTTAGTTTTTATTATGTTATACATAAAAGATTAACGCAGCTTATCGATATTTTTATTTTAGTTTTTATTATTTTATACACATATGATTTTTGATATAATAACATATCATGTGAATTTTTATGTGAATTTTTGCTAACTATCTATAATAATTAAAATAATATTAATATCACGCTAATTATTTATTGCATATCTATAAAACGATATTAGACTAACAATGCAATAAAGGCTACATTAACGGCAAAATAAAATTAGTAATATATTATACCAAACACGCTGTCGAAGGCTATTTTAACATTAAACAAATGGAAAAAAAAGTATATATTTTGATTTTAAATTTTAATGATAGCAAAAATACCATAGCCTGCTTAGACAGTCTGGAACGCCTAAATTACGAGCAATACAGGATTATACTGACAGATAATAATTCCGGCGATGATTCCCTAGAAAAAATTATTGATTATTTTAACGGCAAAAAAAAGAGATTGCTGATTTTGAATGAAAATGAAACAGATTTGAAAAACGGACTGCTTCAGTTAGATAAAAAAGCCGCAGTTATAATTAAAAATAAAGACAATTACGGTTTCGGCAAAGGAATGAACACAGGTCTCAGGTTATGTTTAAAAAGGGACGATTTTGATTATATATGGCTGCTAAACAATGATACTATCGTTGATAATAATGCCTTAAAAACACTGGTTGCGGAGGCGGAAAAGAACACTGAAACCGGATTCACCGGCTCTGTTTTATTGTATGCTGGTACAAGCACTATACAGACGGTCGGAGGAGGGCGTTTTTTCCCGCTTCTTTGCAAAGCTAAGCTGGTATATACCGGCAGGGATGTTTCTGCTATTAAAACAATAAAAAACAAACGGATAGAAAAAACCCTAGACTATATAATGGGCGCATCTTTGCTTATAAAAAAAGAAGTTTTGCTTGATATCGGGCTATTTGACGAATCCTATTTTTTATATGCCGAAGAACTTGACTTAATTAAACGCGGAAAAAGAAAAGGCTGGAAAATTGCCGTGGCGCTCGACAGTTTCGTATATCACAAAGACAGCGCAGGCACAAAAGATAAAAAGTATTTATTTTATTATTACGTAACAAAAAGCAATACTATATACGTCAAAAAACATTACGGGCTTTTTTTAAATTTTATCAACTTTATTCCGATAATTTCTTTCTCTTTGCTGAAAACAAGAAATATGAAAAATTTAAAGGCTGTTATAAAAGGATATTTTGACGGGATTAGATACAAGCGCGTCAATAAAAGCTGAGGCAATGTTATTTTATTTTTGATATGCGTAATAAAAAACTTTAAGACTTACCAAAATTCCCTTTAATCTAAACCACTTAGGCTCGATGATAAATCTCCAAATTCTTTCTAATCCTATTTTTTGTATAATTTCAGGAGCTCTTTTAAATTTTCCTGAAACCATTTCAAATGTGCCGCCCGAACCTATAGCCAATTTTACTCCTATATTTTCTAAAAATTCTTTATTATCATCTATCCAAAACTCCTGCTTGGGAGCGCCAAAGCCAACAAATAAAAAATCAGGTCTGAATTTTGCAATCCGTTCAAGAATTAAATCGTTATGTTCTTTGCCGAACGGATAAGATTTATAAGGCGGTGAAAATCCGTCTATTTCAATACCGAACATTTTTTTTAATTTTTCCGCCGCTAATTTATTGCTGTCGGAATAACCGCCTAAAAGAAATATTTTTTTGTTGTATTTTTCGGCATATTCGCAGACGTTATAAATAAAATCGGAACCGCTTATTTTTTCAAAGTTAATATTCGGGTGCCTGTTTTTAGCCATCATATAAGGAATTTGACCGTCAAAAGTAGCGTAATTAGAATTAATAATATTTTTAAATCTTTCGTTTTCATTAGCTTTAACAATAAATTCCGCATTAACCGTAATAACAAATTTTAATTTATCGGATTCTTGAAGCAGTATCGCTTTTGTTAATCCTTTAAAAATTAGATTTGCAAACTTTATTTCATTAAATTTTATTTCATTAAATTTTATTTCATTCATCATATAATTGACGATCCACTATCAATCCATTACTCAATTAATCAATCCTATTATTTTATTTATTGCTGTAATTTCTTTCCGTTATTTAATATAATGACAAAATATACTGTACATATATATACAAGACAGATACATCAAGGCGGATACATTTATATTACAATTATATATTATATAATTCTATATCAGATATATTTAATATATATTAAATAATCTTAGTTGGCAATTAATCAAAAACAAAATATGGCTTTGCTGTCCATTGACCTTCTCGCCTTCGTTCAAAGAGCATTGCTTCCGGTTTTCTCGTCCGCAAAAAAATTTATCGTCAAAAATAACCTAAGTCCCGCAATTTGTCCATTACCGCCTCTTTTTCTTTTGAGCGCCCTGCCCTTTCCGCTTCGTCCGCCGATTTTGCCTTGTGCGTACACGGCATACAGTCAATTGACCTGTAGCCTTGTTCATAAAGACTGCAATAAGGTAAATTATACAGTTTTATATAATCCCAAATATCGTTTTCGGTAAAATGCAAAATAGGATGTATCCTGTAATGGTGCGGATGCTCTCTTTTAGAAAAATAAATTTCGCCGGCTCTGGATTCCTGCTCATCTTTTCTTATACCCGTCATTAAACCTTTCAAACCTAACTCTTTTATGGCATTTTTCAAAGGAACGGTTTTTAGCAGATTGCAGCATACTTGCCTGTCTGCTGCAATAGCGATAGTTTTTAAGGCTTCTTTATTAAAATAAACATTTAAATCAAAATTCCAGTCTTTTTTTAATTTATTCATAAACTCGACAATCTCTGAAAATTCGCAGCTGGTATCGACAGTTATTATTTTAAAAGGAATTGCTTTGTTATAAGCCCTTCTGACTAAATCAAGCAATACGGTAGAGTCTTTCCCTCCGGTGAACGCAATGCCGATTTTATCTCCATATCTGTTGTGCGCTTCCTTGATAATTTCAGTGCTGAATAAAATTTTTGATTTAAGCAGCTCAACTTTCTTTTTATTATTTATCATATTAATATCATTACTATCATCATTATTGCTGCCTCTATTGCTATCCTTGCTTTGACCATTGCCGCCGCCACAATTACCGCTGCCTTTGCCATTGCTGCCGCCGCCAGCCGCATTCTCCCGTCTCGAGGAAGCATCGCTGCTGCTGTTTCCGCTGTCGTGAACATTTTTATCTGTTTTATCTTTCGCTTTTGTTAAATTATTGTCAAAATATGTAAAAACGTCGGCAGTATCAACAGATTTGCTTTTTAATTCATTTAAAAATTTAAGATTTTCATTAACGTCTGCCAAATCCATATTTGCAAAAACAAGCGGTTTTTCTTCGAACGGGTCAATCGCTAAATCGTAATAATAATTTAACGGTCTATTATAATCTACCGATGCAATAACAGTTTTATAAACATCCGCCCTTGAACCCGCTTTTGTCTTCAGAAGATTTAAAAAGTATAAATATTCGGCTTTTACTATCCGTTTTCTCAATACAAAACTAAATAGCCATATAATATAATCTTCATCGCTGATACTCAAATTTTCTATCATTTTTTGCACTTCTTCCTTCGTCATTCTTTCAGGCATAAAAATATATTTTTTATCTTTAGTTCTTATTGCCTGCTGAGCCA
>JAJYQS010000018.1 GCA_021794475.1 bacterium
GCTTCACGTCCTCAAATGCTCCGCTGTTTTTAGTCCTCCACGCAACATTTAAACCAAGCTTTACTTTGACAGGATTATCGCTGCCGGATAAAATAATAATTAATGCTTTTGCTTTTGCCATTTTAATGCCTCCTTTTAATTAAGTTATACTTCTTTTCTATCTTTAAACTTATGCATACCAGCCATGAAATCGCTTACCATGAAATGCAAAACCTGTAAATTTATTTTTTAGAATTATATAAAAATTATTAAAATATTATTTATAATATCTTTAAAATACAAATGTTATTAATATTAATTAAAAAATAACTAATACCAACTGGTTTGTATTTTATTATATATATAAACATTTGTCAATATTTATCTACGCTAAGATTTATCTTAATCGCTTTTATATTTAGTTATTTATTTTTAATTTTTTTTGAAATTAATACTATCTCCTTAATAATAAAAATAATAATTAATTAAATCATATTTTTTACGTAAACAGTCAAAAAAAAACGAAATTTGTGCTATAATTAATTAAAAAGCATAATAATATCTTATTATATTAAGGCATATTTATTTGTTTAATTCTAAAATTTATACATTTTACCATTTTATCAAATAAATTTAAGGAAAATTAATCTAATTTTGTATTTTTTGTATTTAATGATTTATTTTATCTTTTAACAAAAAATCTAATTTATTACTATTGATACTCTTTGGCTAACAAATTCTATCTTTCAATCTGTAATAGTTTGGTACTTTTTAAAAAGAGGAAAAATATATGACCGATAATGAAACAGTTAAAAATTCCGATTTAAAAACTTCCGAGTCTGATACTGCTCAAAACTTAAAAGGTTTAACAAAGGAAGAAGCTGAAGAATTATTAAAACAATATGGATTAAATGCGATAAAGGAACAAAAAAAAGGTGCTTTTCTTATTTTTATTTCTAAATTTTGGGGTCCTGTTTCATGGATGCTTGAATTTACATTTATCATCGAATTAATTCTTGGCAAATATGCGGAAGCATATATCATTATAGGTTTAATTTTATTTAATGCCATTATTGCCTTTACTCAAGAAAACAAAGCAAATGAGGCATTAGAGCTGTTGAAACAGCAGCTTAAAATTATGACACGAGTCTTAAGGGATGGAAAATGGATAAAATTATCTGCGGAGCAGTTAGTACCGGGAGACATTATTCATATAAGAATGGGTGATTTAGTACCTGCAGATACGGAAATAATATCAGGCAATGTTATGGTTGACCAATCTTCTCTGACAGGAGAATCTCAGCCTGTCGATAGAGACCCGGGCGGGACTATTTACTCAGGTTCGGTAATTAAAAGAGGCGAAGCAACCTGCAAAGTCATTGCAACCGGCGCAAACAGCTATTTTGGCAAAACAGCGGAGCTTATAAAATCCGCTAAAACAAAAGGTCATTTAGAAGAACTTATTATGAAAATCGTAAGATATTTTATTATGATTGACGGTATGTTAGTGGGAGCAATTTTAATTTATGCTTTTATATATAAATTAAATTTCGGCGAAATTTTACCTTTTGCTTTAATTTTACTTGTTGCTTCTATCCCTGTTGCCCTTCCGGTCACATTTACTTTAGCAACAGCACTTGCATCGTTGGAATTATCTAAAAAAGGTATCCTTGTGACTCATCTTTCCGCTATCGAAGATATTGCTTCAATGGAAGAATTATGCAGCGATAAAACCGGCACTTTGACGGCAAACATTCTTACGCTTTCAGCTTTTAAGTCTTTTCAACCATTCAGTGATAATGAACTTTTTTCTTATGCGATGGCGGCATCCGATGAATCAGACCAGGACCCGATAGACATGTCTATAATTTCTTATATTAAAAATAATAAAACTAAAATTATAGAATTAGGACATAAATTAAAATTTATACCTTTTGACCCGCAGACTAAGAGGTCTGAATCAATTATCGAAAAATTTAATGACAAACAAAAAATCAGAGTAGTAAAAGGCTCACCTATTGTAATATCGCAAATATCACATAATTCAGAATTAATTTCTAAAGAATCCAAAAATTTTGAAGCAAACGGTTTTCGTGTACTTGCCGTAGCTATGGGCAATGAAAATGATGAAAAATTAAATCTTGTCGGTCTTTTGGGTTTATCTGACCCGCCGAGAGAAGATTCAAAACAATTATTGCAGGAACTTAAAGATCTTGGGGTTAGGGTAAGAATGGTAACCGGCGATACCGAACTGACGGCAAAAACAATTGCCGCTAAAATAGGACTCGGACAGAATATATGCAAACGGGAAAGTTTCAAAAATCCTGCCGGCTGCGATGTTTTTGCCGGTGTCTTCCCTGAAGACAAGTTTCATCTGGTTCAGG
Organism: bacterium; assembly: GCA_021794475.1. Classification (GTDB taxonomy): domain Bacteria; phylum SZUA-79; class SZUA-79; order Acidulodesulfobacterales; family Acidulodesulfobacteraceae; genus Acididesulfobacter. The sequence continues at coordinate 2,364 of JAJYQS010000018.1, forward strand.
GATTACAAAAACTTAAAAAAATAACCGGTATGACGGGCGACGGAGTGAACGATGCGCCTGCCCTAAAACAGGCAGAAGTCGGCATTGCAGTGTCAAATGCAACGGACGTTGCAAAAGCGTCTGCAAGCTTAATTTTAACAAAGCCCGGACTGGAAAATATAGTAGATGCCGTAAAAGACGGCAGAATGGTTTATCAGAGAATGCTGACTTATACGTTAAATAAAATATCTAAAACATTTCAGGTTGCTTTTTTTCTAAGTCTGGGTTTATTAATTTTTGGAGTATTTGTAACAACCCCGACTCTTATTCTTATTCTAATATTTGCAAACGATTTTGTAACAATGTCGTTAGCAGAAGATAACGTGGTATATTCAAATAAACCTGATAAATGGCATATCAAACTGATTGTAACCGCTTCGCTGATTATTGCAGGCGCGTGGCTTATTTATTCATTCTTAGTATATATTATAGGTGCCGATGTTTTGAATTTATCCCTGGCAAAGATTCAAACCTTAGTCTTTCTTGCACTTGTATTCAGCGGCCAGGCAACGGTTTATCTGGTTAGAGAAAGAAGGCATTTTTATAAATCCCGCCCCGGCTTTTATTTGATGCTCGCTACATTGGGTGATTTAATCGCGGTTACGCTAATGGCATATTTCGGTATCTTAATGGCGCCTATTTCTTTAATATACATTGCAAGCCTGTTGTTTGGAACATTTATTTATATGGTTATATTAGATTTTATAAAATTTCCGCTGATGAAAAAATTAATAAGCTGATGACCGTTATTATTTAATGAAATCTAAATGTGACAAATACTATAGCACGATACACATTATTAGCTATATACATTATAAAACATAAATAAAACAGATGGAGCATGAGTATATGGTCGTCTTTCTTGGTATCGGAGGTCAATAAGTAAAATCGCTTACTAATTTTTATAGCGGGCATTGAGACGGTTTTATGGCATAAGTATGCGAACAATAAATAACTGAATATTAATAATTGCACACTATTAATAATAATAATAAAAAAAAGCTGCCGTCTATAAGATTTTGAACGGCAGCTTAAAACAAAGTGTTGAAACTCAATAATAGTTTATACTGACCTTTTTAGATATATTTATATATAAACTTATTTTAAAATTATTGCTTTGAACGGATTTGCATAAAATAAAATAAATGTAATTAATAGCGCATACAAAGCTAACGATTCCATGATTGCCATACCGGTAATCATCCATACGATAAGTTTCTTTTCCATTGCAGGATTTCTTCCCATAGATTCCAACGCCCCTCTAACTGCGCTTCCCATACCAACTCCTGCTCCAATAACACCTAAACCTATAGCCAAACCTCCGCCAAGCGCAGACAGCCCAAAAAATAAACTTTTAGACATGACATCCGCATGTGACGAAGCAACCGCATGAACTGCAGACACTGAACTGTTACCTGCTATATTTGCCGCAAAAACCTTTGCGCTTTCAAGCATTACAAGTGCGAAAGCGACCAAAACAGAAAAAGCTTTAAACATTTCTCCTCCAATACAATATTATTTTTAAATTAATTTATTAAGTTATATCTATTAAATTATAAAATAAGCGTAAACTGTTAAACGCTAAACTTCTTCCATCTCTTCCGATTCTAAAGAAAGCGCTATATAAATTATAGCCAGAAGATAAAAAACGAAAGCCTGCATGAAATCGGTAAAAATTTGCATATACATCATTATAGCCGGAACTACCCATGGAAGCAAAAATAATAAAACCGTTACCATAAATTCTTCGGCAAATATATTTGCAAATAGTCGTAATGCATGCGAAAAAGGTCTTGAAAGCGCCGACATAACTTCTATTATTATCATAATAGGCGCTAAAACTATTAACGGACCCAAAAATTTTTTCAGATATTTAAATCCGTGTTTTTTTGCTCCCATAAAATGAGATAATACAAATACTATCAACGCTAATGTAGCAGTAGTATCGATTGTGGCTGTAGGGGAAGTAAACCCCGGAATGCTGCCAAGCAGATTAGAAAATAAAATAAAAATAGCAAATGAAGCAATCAGCGGCAAATACATTGCGCCTTCATCGCCGATTATTTCTCTAAGAAAATATTCCGTCATGATAATGATAAGTTCAAAAAAACTTTGAACAGCGCCGGGAACGACTTTCATGCTTTTTCCAACAATGAACGCAACTGAAAGAATTATAATCATTACAATAACAGTCATAGTCCAGTAGATATGTATTCCCGGAATATTAATCAAAATTGGCGCTTTTAACATATATTAAACCTCATAATTTACTAACTATATAATTATTTATATATTTAATTCACACAACTTGTTATATTATGCAGCCATTATATATAGCTATATAATACATATAATAAATGCTCAATATTTTTATTTAAGCTATCCATTTAGTTTAGCTTAGCTTAGTCATTCTTTAGTCGTTATTGATTAGATGTAAAACCAATGCTAAAAAAACCGACAAAGGCATTATAGTGAAGCCTATAGAAACTCCAATATAATTATAATTAATCAATTTATATGTTATTATAAAAAAAAAAGTTATTAAGAGCAAGTTTTTTATTAAATTAATAATGAGCATAGCAGGATTTAAATTTTTCTTTTCAATATGTTTAGAAACATATAAACCCATATCAGCATAAAAAACAAAAGCTATTAAGAATCCGATAAATATATTTAGTATAAAATTTAAATTTTTAATTGAAATTGCTATAAATAAACTAATTATAAAAAAAATTATTATACCGAGCAGGAAAGGAGTATTTATCAGCGATGCTATTTTTTTATAATTTTCATATTTTTGTGTTAAGTTCTTTTTTAATTTGTTTATAAATTTCATAAATTCCGGCAATGAATCCGATTAAAGTGAAAATAATTACAAATAGATAAATATATCCTGTATATTTATCTAAATAATATCCTATAGCAAATCCTATAACGGAAGAAATTATAACGTTTAAACCTAATGAACTCATTCTGGTTATTTGTTTTATAAATTGTTTGTCCATTTTTTTTAATTAGTAAATCAATTGTGCGGATAAATTATTAAAAAATAGGCATTTACTTTATTTTAAGTAAATGCCTATTTTGATTTTGAATCAAAGAAATAAATAACAATTTAAACAGCGAAACATAACTGCTAAATAATTATGCCGCATAAATTAAATCTTGCATGCAAGATTTAATTTATTTATTCACTTTATTTAGACTTTTATTTTAGTGAATCTACATACGTCGCTACGGTTCTCAATTGTGCCGGATTCAAATGATGGTCAGGCATTATCGATGACGGGTCATGAACTTTTGGCGTTTGGATTTGCACCTCAATCCAGTGTACACTATGACCCTTATTGCCTTCCTGCGATAAATTAGGTCCAACCGCACCGCCTTTGCCGTCTATTGTATGACATCCTAAGCATCCTTGGGCGTCAATTATTTTCATTGCAGCCGTTTTTAAAGCAGCCCCATTCGACACTGCCGCAACTTTCACGGCAGCCTTTGCTTTAGACACTGCTTTTACTTTTTTTGATTTCTTAGTCTTTGCAGTTGTCGATGAAGCAGGTTTACCCCATGGCAAAGATGCTGGCGGAGTCCATTTTTTATGTTCTTTCGCAAGATGCTGATTATAAGCAATGATGTTTAAAGAATCTAAATATTTAACAACCTCTTTCCCCTCAGCTGTTGTAATAGGACACCCGTTAACTACTTTCATCTGGTGAAGAACGAGGTCTTTCCATGGACCGTACGCCTTGCCGTTATACCTTTCAACCCTATTTAGGGTATGACATATAACGCACTTATCGTGCAATACTCCATATCCTTTTTTTACAGGCCACGGATATATAACGGGAGCAACGTATTTCGTTCCGTTAAGATTCATCGTCTGATAAATTATTCTGTCTTTGCCTCTGGCCATTATCTTCATATAGCCCATAAGCGGAACGTTAAATGCAACTAATAATCCGCCGGCTATGAGAAATAATTGCGGTATTTTTGAAATATTTCCGAATTTAAAATTAGGCGTTAAATCTTTGAGATAATATCCCAATACCATAAATCCGGTCAAAAATAATCCAGTAAGCGCAAGATATTTTACAGGCTGCATATTACCTAAAACACCCATAGAAAGAGGCAGGGCACCAAATATCAACGATACAATCGCAACTATTATTAAAAAACCTATCAAGCCCACAGATACGGTTGATTTGCTCTTATCTCTTCCATTGATTAATTTCCACAGCATATAAATAAAGTTCAGAATCAATGCTGCTCCGAACGATTCTAAGAAATCGTACATTATCCACTGATATTTCCCAAGCATTATTCTGTTAAATCCATCGCTGGCGGTGGCTCTATAATGTTTAAACCATCCAAAATAGACAATAGGATAAGCTATCAAGAACATTACGGTTATTATGCTGGCGAATGAACCCATCCAGTCGTAAAATTCTTTGTCTTCCTTTTTAGAAGAAATGATATATCTTATTGCTGCATAAATTGCAAGAACTGCAGCGGATAATGCAAAAAGCTGGATATTTTTTTCAATAGATAGCAGTATTGACATGGGAGTTCTTATAGCAGTCTCAGGCGTAGGACCCATTGTATAACTTTCAGTTATTGTGTAAAAAACGTCCGAAGCGTATCCTGCAACGAATGCCAATATTCCTATAAAAACATTCCAGCCCTGTTTGCCCTGTTGCGGATTAGAATTGAAACCCGCATAGTATATTGCTCCCAAAACCAAAAACAGCAGCAGAAAATCCATTGAGTATCCTATAACTCCAGGCTGCAATTTGCTCATAAGTATCCAAAAATTTGGTATACCGTTTCTAAGCATGCTTAAAAAATAGAAATAAACAATCGTCTGTATTGTACCGATTATCAACGATATAAGTATTAACGGCTTTGCAAGCCTGAAATACCTGTCGTTTTTTTTAAATATTCCTATGTAGTGAGATATAAATGCGATTGCCATAAATCCTAATGCCAATCGATTTATAAATAGGTTTAATATATCTACAGTTCCTAAATTCATCTTGATTTGCTCCTCTTAAGTATATAATTGTTATTAGCAACTCAGCAATTAATATTTAATAATAAATTACCACTCAGGCATTGCTGCTCATGGCAAAATTATCAACGCCTGAGTGTCCATTATTAAATATAAATTAAACGGTTGCCGGCGCTTTCGGTTCCCCGCCTATTAATGTTAAATAAACTAACAAAAGTAGAAAGAGTATCCCCAAGACAGTTGCCGCCGGTCTTTTAAACGGACTTCTTTCCTTTGTTCTGTCAATAAACGGAAGAAGGAATAATATTCCAAAACCGATTGAAGGAATAAGAAACGTTGAAAATATAATAAGTCCGTGCCCCGGAAAGTATTTCAGTATTTCTTCGTTTGCTAAAAAATACCAGTCTGCTTCAGGAGCAAAGTTTAATGCCAAAGGTCTGTACATCGGACCGATAGGCGCGCCGACATATACCGCCAATATATAAATAACCGCAAATACAACTAATGATACAATCATGTCTTTATAAAACTGATCCGGAAAAAAAGGCACTGTTCCATCCGGTTTCAGCCATCTTTTTTCATCATCTTCGCTTATTTTGCTATTTTTGTATTCTAATGCCATACCCTGATGACCTGTTTTTCTTATTAAGAATAAGTGTATCGGTATAAACATTATTACCACAATAGGCAATAACCACACGTGAACGGCAAAGATATGCTGCATAGTTAAAACGCTTGTCTCGGTGCCGCCTCTAGCGATTTCTCTTATAAAACCTCCAATAAACGGAGTATGAGAAGCAACATTTGTAAGAACGTTTATTGTCCACCATGAGTTTTCGTTACCGACAAGCATATAACCTGTCAAACCTAAGACAACAACCACGGAAAACAGTACCATACCTGCAATCCATTGCATTTCCCTTGGTTTTTTATAGGCTCCGGAAAAGTACACCCTTGCCATGTGTATGAGTATAACGAATATCATGGTAAAGGCGCCCCAGAGATGAATGCCTAATAATATATTTCCAAAAATAACGTGGTGCTTCAGAAAATATGTGGCATTTCTTGCTATCGGAAAATAAGGAACATAATAAAACAGCAAAAATATGCCCGTCACTACCTGAACGGTAAAAAGAAAAGCAAGCAGGCTTCCTAAGGTATATGCCCAGCCTCCGCGTCTCGGTATTCTCTCACCGTTAAATTCTTCTATAACTTTAGTAAGACCGATTCTTTCATCGAACCAGTTCTGAATTTGTTTAAACATCAGATCCCCCTGTCTTTTGGATTGTCTTTGAACTTATTTTGAATGTAAACAGTATCCTTATCGTTGCCAAATTTATGAACCCATTGATAAAGAGGTCTTGGCGGAGGTCCGCCGACTACCTGCCCTGTTACGTTAAACATGCCTCCATGGCAAGGGCATAGAAATTTTTGTCTTGCAGCTATCCAGTGTAAGGGACATCCTAAATGCGTGCATTGATTAGAAAAGAACAGCAAATCGCCGTTAACCTGCTTTACGACAACTACCTGCCTGGGCAAAGTATTAACGGACCAGCCTTCTTTAACTCTAAAATAAACAGGAACAAACTTCGGGTTTAACGGTTTTAAATTTAAATCACTGATTTTGCCAAGTTTTGTCCAGACAATGTCTCTTTTTCTGAACAATGGATTTAAGACTGCGCCAAGAATAGGAACCGCTAACGCGATACCGATAACTGTTGAAATCAATCCAATGACAACCATCATAAAAGTTCGCCTTGAAGGCGATTCTTCCGAGCTTTTTGCCATTTTTTACCCCCCTTTAGTTTAAATATTATGAATTTAAAAATAATTAATTTGAAAAATTAATCTTGTAGGTATTTATATTAATCTTGTAATAAATTTCATTACAAGATTTATTTTTTATCACTATCTCAGTCTAAAGTCAATACTTTTTTATAATTATATTTCCGGTAATATCGTCCTATATATAGTATTTATGCTTTGTTGATGCCTATTTCATTTTTTAAATATTTCCCTGTTAATGAATCTTCATTTAATATTATTTCGCAAGGACTGCCTTCTGCTACGACAAAACCTCCGCCGTCTCCGCCTTCAGGTCCCACGTCGATTACATAATCGGCACATTTTATCACATCCATATTGTGTTCAATGATTACGACGGTATTTCCGGAGTCTACTAATAGATTAATAATTTTTAATAACTTTTTTATATCTTCAAAGTGTAGTCCCGTCGTAGGCTCGTCCAATATATAAAGTGTTTTGAACTCATTGGGTCTGGACAATTCTTTTGATAATTTTATTCTTTGAGCTTCCCCTCCGGAAAGGGTTGTTGCAAGCTGCCCTAAAGTAATATAATCAAGTCCTACGTCTATTAAAAATTTTATCTTATGCGCTAATGATGGTATGCTTCCGAAAAAATCGTATGCTTCTTTAAAAGTCATATTTAAAACATCGTAAATATTTTTATCTTTATATTTGACCTCCAGCGTTTGGCTATTATATCGTTTGCCTTTGCAAACATCGCAGGTAACATATACATCAGGCATAAAAAGCATCTCAATTTTTTTAACTCCGTCACCGGCGCAAGCTTCGCACCTGCCCCCTTTAACATTAAAACTGAATCTTCCGGGCTGGTAACCCCTTATTTTAGATTCTTTCGTCTCTGAAAACAGGGTTCTTATGACCGTAAAAATCCCCGTATATGTTGCGGGATTAGACCTTGGAGTTCTTCCGATAGGAGATTGGTCAATATCTATCACTCTTTCAATCAGATTTATATTTTCAATCAAATCGACATCGAATTTTGAAAAATCTTTTATTCCGTTTTTATAGCCTGATACTGCTTCATATAACGTATCAATAACAAGGGTGCTTTTGCCTGAACCGGAAACGCCCGTAACACAGACTAAATTACCCAAAGGAATTGCGACATCTATGTTTTTTAAATTATTTTTTTTAGCCCCTATGATTTTTATAAAACCTTTGTCTTGAGGCCTTCTTCTTGCCGGAATATCTATTTTTAATTTTTTAGTTAGATATTTTCCGGTCAAAGAATCCGGATTATGCATTATTTCTTCAGGAGTCCCTGCAGCCACAACAAATCCTCCGTTTTTACCGGCTCCCGGACCCATATCTATAATATAATCGGATTTCAGCATGGTCAGTTCATCATGTTCAACAACTATCAGACTGTTGCCTTTATCTCTTAAATCAAATATAGTCTTTAAAAGCCTTTCATTGTCACGCATATGAAGACCTATACTGGGTTCGTCTAAAATATATAGAACGCCTGTAAGTCCGGAACCTATCTGCGTTGCCAACCTTATTCTTTGGGATTCGCCGCCTGAAAGAGTGGATGCTGACCTTGAAAGAGTAAGATAATCTAATCCTACATTTACGAGAAAAGATAACCTTTCGGTAATTTCCTTAATGATTCTGTCGGCTATACCAAGTTCATATTCATTGAGACTGATATTCTTAAAAAAAAGCAGCGCATCTTTTATGCTTAAATTTGTAATATCAACTATTGATAAATTATTTATTTTATAACTTAAGGATTCTCTTTTCAGCCTGAACCCGCTGCATTCGGGACAAGGCTTTTCGCTCATAAATTTATAAGGATCTATAATATAATTTATGGAATTATTATTCAGACTCTTTTTAAGCATAGGAATAATTCCTTCCCATTCTTTTGAATTAAAACTTTGCTTGTCCGAATGTTCATCATAAAACTCGATTTTTTCGCCGTTTGAACCGTTTAAAATAATTTGCTGTATATTTTCGCCAAGTTCTTCGTAAGGCGTATTGGGATTAAACTTATAATGCAGAGCTAAACTGTTTATAATATGATTTCTGTAAACAGGGCTTGAATTTTTTAGTATGGCTATAGCGCCGTCTTTTAACGACAACTTTTTATCCGGAATTATCAGATCTTCGTCAAAAAATGTTTTATAGCCCAATCCTCCGCAAGAAGGGCACGCTCCTGCGGGACTGTTAAAAGAAAACATCGCAGGCTCCGGCTTACCGTAATTAATACCGCAATCTAAACACACGGAATGTTCGCTCAAAAATATGTCCGTTTCCTTTTCGTCTTCAGCTATAAATTTTAGCTTTAATGTACCAAGAGATAATTTTAATGCAATTTCTATAGAATTATATAATCTTTGTTTGATTTCTTTTTTTATAACAAGCCTGTCTATGACAACGTCAATATCATGTTTTTTATTTTTATCTAAAATAATATCGTCTTCTAAGCTATACTGCACGTTATCAGCGTATATTCTTGAAAATCCGTGCTTTAAATATTCTTCAAATTTTGTTTTAAATTCGCCTTTACGTCCTATAACTACCGGAGATAAAACTATCAATCTGCCGCCGCGCTTCCCATAGTCAAAAATAACATCTATCATCTGGTCTATAGTTTGCGGTTCAATTTTTTTGCCGCATTTATAGCAATAAGGCGTCCCTATTCTTGCGAAAAGCACCCTTAAATAATCATATAAATCCGTTATTGTGCCTACCGTAGAGCGGGGATTCTTACTGACTGATTTCTGTTCGATAGAGATAGTAGGGGATAAACCTTCAATTGAATCAACATCGGGTTTATCCATCTGTTCCATAAATTGCCGCGCATAAGAAGATAGGGATTCTAAATATCTTCGCTGTCCTTCGGCAAATATTGTGTCAAAGGCAAGGCTTGATTTTCCGGACCCTGATAAACCGGTTATAACAACAAGTTTATCTTTGGGAATTTCTAAATTTATATTTTTTAAATTATGCTGCCTTGCGCCTTTTATTATTATTTTTCTTTCCATTTTAATCTGTTATCCGCAATTTTAGAAGCAAGCAATATTGAATAAATTATACTTCTTGCGTCCGCAATATTTTTTCCTGCGATATCGTAAGCAGTTCCGTGCACGGGCGAAGTTCTGACGATAGGCAGCCCAACCGTTACATTAGCTCCGTAATTGAATGATAAAAGTTTAAAAGGAATTAATGCCTGGTCATGATACATAGATATTACAATATCAAAATCTTTATATCTTTTTGCATAAAAACTGTCGGAAGGAAAAGGGCCTTCTATATTAAAATTATTTCGTTTAAATTCGGCAATGACAGGACTGATTACATCAATTTCTTCTTTTCCGATTTCTCCATTTTCTCCTGCATGAGGATTTAACCCAAGAACTGCAATATGCGGATTATTTATACCAAAATCAATTCTAAGCGATTTGTAAGATATATTAATAATTTTTTCTAACAAATTTTCGGTTATTTCCTGCGAAACAAATTTTAAGGGTATATGAATAGTAGCAAGTATGGTTATTAATTCTTTTGAATAAAAAAGCATTGCATAATTTTCTTCGGAAGTGAGATGGGCCAAAAGCTCCGTATGAGCATGAAACATTGTTCCGCCTTTGAACATCATATTTTTATTGATAGGCGCCGTAGCGATGCCCTTTATCTTGTCCGACTTAGCAAATTCAACCGCCTTTAATATAAATTTTTCAGTATCTTTAGCGTAATTATAATTTTCAACCCCAAAACTGACTGATTTATATGATTCATCTGAACAATTAATAACGTTAATACAATCATTCCTATAATATTTTAAACAGTCTTCTTCACTATTTATATCATCCGGACTGATAGAATTAATTTTAAATTTTGATTTAACAACATAACTATTTACAAAATCTATATATGCTGCCGAACCAAAAATTACGGGCATAATAATCCTATTATTTTTTTCTAGAAAATATTTGCACGACAAAATAGAGATTTCCGGTCCGATTCCGCCGGGATCGCCCATAGTTATGCCGATAATATTATTTTTTTTCAACGGCATTTTTCTTAAATTTTATATTTATCAGTTTTAATTTAATTAGTTTTGGATAAAATCAAGAAACTAAAAGAAGCTTAATAAACGAATCTTTTCTGGCTTTTTTTACAAGTTTCGATAAATATTTATCTGTTTTAATTTTTTCCAGCAGCATAAATATTCTTGATTTAACCTGTCTGAAAGACTTATATGAGCCATATTTTTTACCTACAGACTTAAGCAGTGTATAACCGAATTTTGACGGAATTATTTTGCTTATCTGCCCTACTTTTAATTTGAATGCCGCCGAGGAAAAAGCTGGCGACAATTTGTCTTTATAAATATAACCTATTCTTCCGCCATTTTTTTCGGAAGGATCGTCCGAATATTTTGATGCCAGTGATGAAAAGCTGACATCCCCCTTAATGGCGATATTTCTGATATGAAGTATTCTGCGATATATTTTTTCTCTCAATATTTTACTTGCATCTGTAGGAACTGAAATAAATATAAGCTTTAAGTCTTCCTCTTCCCTGCCTCTGAATTCTTCGATATTTTTCTTGTAATAATTGAGAAGCATTGCATTAGTAATATTCATTTTACTGCCGTATATTTTTCTCAAAAGGCTGAACTGCATAAAATGTTTCTCAAGCTGTTTTTTGTACTCATGAAAACTAATATGCTTAGTTTTCAGCATTTTTTTAAATTCAGATATCGTCATGTTATTTGATTTCGCAACAGCCTGAATATAAGCATCAATTTTTTTAGGCGGTATGTAAAGAGCGGCTTTCTGTTCTTCCTGCTTTATAAGCAATTTATCGACCAAAAAATTAATAATTTTTTTCGTCTGCGTCATTATTCCCTCATCATTGCTGTTAAATATACCGTTTGACGCGTCTTTTTGCATCTGTTCGTAATTCTCAAACGCCGGTTTGTTAAATTTAGCAAAATCATATAGCGTGATAGGAGTTTTGTTGACAACAGCCAGCACCTGGTCTGCTATAATTGCGTGAGCGTTCAGTATGGGCAAAAAGATATAAACCGATAAAAATACAATAAGAGACGCGGTAAAAATGCGTCTCTTATTGCCGTTATAACTTGACTTAACTTTTTTACTCATATTTTATTATTTCCCGTATTAAATTTGAAACACGTTAATACATATACATAAAAAACAATAATCATTAATAACTATTAAATATTATTTCTTAGAAGGCGTTGAAGCCAATGGTTTAAATTGATTCAAGGCTGCTAAATTTTTATAATAATATGTAACTTTGGAAGCTTTTTTAACTTTGTTAAGGTAATTTTTAAACAATTTTTGTCCTTCTTTTTCTTTCATGATCATAATGATTTGATTTTTTATTTTAGAAAACGGTTTTGGCTTACCTGATAAAATATTATTGAGCCTAACGATATCAAAATTTTTGCCTACAGGTACTATATTGGAATAACCGCCTATTTTAGGTATGCTGAATGCAGCCTGATTAAACGAAGGCGTCGTCTCCCCGAATTTTATCCAGCCGAGGGTCCCTCCGCTTTTTGCATTTGGAGCCGCAGAATATTGTTTTGCTAATTTTGGGAAAGAAACTCCTTTTTGCAAATTTGCATATACTTTTTTTGCGGTAGCCAGTGAACTAAGTTGAATATAGCTTACATTAATTTTAGACGGCAAATTAAATGTATTAAGATGTTTTTTATAAAAATTCTTAGCAGCCTGATCGGTAATTACCAATTTTTTTTGCACTTTTTCATTTAACAAAAGCTGAACAAGCAAACCTTTTTTAAAATCAGACAGCTGCATTTTATATGCCTTTGATTTATTAAGTCCGTCTTTAATTGCTCTATCTGCCAAAATTTGCCTTTCAACCATACTTTTAAGAAATCGCTTTTGTCCCTGAGGCGTTGATACAAATGACGTAACAGAAGGCGGCAGCTTTGCAATCTCTGCCTTAAAATCATTTAGCGTTATAGCTTTACCGTTTACTGTTGCTAAAACCTTTGACGAAGGAGCAGGTTTTTTTGCGCACCCGTAAAGTCCGAAAGATATTGCAAATAAAAATAAACTAAATACGATAATTTTTGAAAATCTCTTAGTGAATTCTGATTTGTTTGACAAATTGACTTTGCCGTTTTTCTTCCCGAAATACATTTAGTTTCTCCCGAAATAATTTAAATTTTTTTATAAGGATTATTAAATTGATTTTAAAACATATATTTTACTTTAAATATTAACATAGCGGTCTATTTCTTGCAAGATAAATATAATAGCGCTGATATCGGGGGTATGGTTAGCAGTTGCGTTATAAATATTATCTTTTAAATCATTTTTGTTTTTTTTCACCTTTATCTTTAGTTTATATTCAGAAATAAAATTAATCATATATTTGGACAATATTTCTTTGTCGTTAACAAAACTTATCAATGCTTTCGCAAATTCTACATTTTCATCGTTTAAATCATTTGATGTTTGTATACCGGAAAATTCAGGAATATAAGTTCCTGAGTATAATTCTTCACTGTTATACTGAAATTTATCTTTATCAGCGCGTTCTTCGCGTCTGACAGTTCTACCGTTTTTGTTATTTTTATCAGAGTTATTGTAAAATTCAATATCAAATCCTTCTTTATGAATATCGATAAATTTTACTTTTATTTTTCTCATACAGACTTTTATCTTAGAGATATTTATTAAATTACCAACCTCTTTAGGATATCTTCCGAACCTGTCTATCAATTCCTCTTCTATGCTGTCAATCTCTTCAATGCTGCTGCAGGTTGACAGCCTGCGGTAAAAACTTAATTTTATTTTGCTGTCTGTTATATAACCGTCCGGAATATACATATTCAGATTAGCCTTAACCTCCGGAAATATTTCTAAAGGCAGAACCTTACCCTCTATTTTTTTAATCTCGTCTTTAAGCATTTGCATACACATTTCTAAACCTATAGAATTTATATTGCCGGATTGAGCTCCGCCTAAAATATTGCCTGCGCCCCTTATCTCTAAATCTGCCATAGCCAATCTGAAACCGGAGCCTAAATCATTATATTCCATGATAGCGGCAAGCCTTTTATTCTGCTCTTTGGTTAACTCTTCAGAATTGGTTAGCAGCACGCAATAAGCCTGCAGATACGACCTGCCGACCCTGCCTCTTAATTGATATAGCTGGCTTAAACCTAAACCTTCCGCATTATTTATAATAATGGTATTTACATTCGGGTTGTCGAGACCGGATTCAATTATAGATGTACTTAGCAGCATATCATATTCCTTATGATAAAATTTATGCATTATTTCTTCAAGGCTGCCGGCATCAAGCCTGCCATGAGCAACGCCAACCCTTATATCAGGCATAAACTTGCTAAATTTATTCAGCAGGGATTCAAGATGCGCTATTCTGTTATCTATGAAATAAACCTGCCCTCCCCTCATTATTTCTCTATAAATATATTCTTTTATCAGAGTTTCGTCGTATAACGAAACGACAGTGTGTATATTTTTTCTGCCTATAGGAGCAGTATTAAGAATGCTTATGTCTCTTATGCCGGACACCGAAAGATATAGAGTCCTCGGTATGGGAGTCGCGCTTAAAGCAAGCACGTCAATGGAAGATTTTAATTTTTTTAATTTTTCTTTTTGAAAAGCTCCAAATTTTTGTTCTTCGTCGATTACTAAAAGTCCCGGGTCTTTAAGTTTTATTTTATCTGATAATAGTTTGTGGGTTCCTATTATTATATCAATGCTGCCGTTTTCTATTGATTTTATCGTTTCTTTTTCTTCCTTTGCAGACATAAATCTGGATAAATAAGCAATTCTAATCGGATATTTTTCAAAACGTTTCGTAAAATTAGTAAAATGCTGTTCAACTAATAAAGTCGTGGGAGCCAAAAATACTACCTGCTTTCCGTCCATCGCAGCTTTAAAAGCGGCTCTTATCGCAACTTCCGTTTTGCCGTAACCGACGTCTCCGCAAACTAATCTGTCCATCGGTTTATTAGATTCCATATCTGCAAGAACATCTTTTATTGCTTTAGTCTGGTCTTCTGTTTCCTCATATTCAAAATTTTCTTCAAACTCCATGTAAGATTCATCTTCTTTTGAAAAAGCAAAACCCTGTTCCGATTTTCTTTTAGCATATAATTCAACAAGGTCTTTAGCTATCTCTTCGATTTTTGCTTTAGCTTTTTTCTTCGACTTTTCCCATGTTCTGGTTCCTAATTTATTTAATTCAGGCTCCGTTTCCCCTGAATTTATATATTTATGTATAAGATATATCTTTTCGGAAGGAACATATACTTTGTCGCCTCCGGCGTAAATAATTTCAAAATAATCGGCGGTCAAATTTCCCGACGTGATTGTTTTTATTCCAGTAAATTTCCCTATACCGTGATTGGCATGAACTACAAAATCGCCCGGATTTAACTCTCTGATATTTTCAAAAAAATCTGCGCTATCTGTT
Organism: bacterium; assembly: GCA_021794475.1. Classification (GTDB taxonomy): domain Bacteria; phylum SZUA-79; class SZUA-79; order Acidulodesulfobacterales; family Acidulodesulfobacteraceae; genus Acididesulfobacter. Next base: position 17,698 of record JAJYQS010000018.1, read on the forward strand.
TCTTTTTTAAATTCACTTTCGCCAAAAATATCTTTGCGTTTTTCGGAAGGCTGCCGTTCCGGTGAAATAAGAAATTTACGTTTTTTAGAAAAAAAATCCTCTGAATAATAATCTAATTTATAATAATTTTTTGCAGAGCGTATATAACTTCCATCCGTGTTTAAATTAAAATAAAAAATATCATTATTATATTTTTTTAATAAATTATTAAACTGATTTTCAAGAACGGCAATTTCACTATCATAACCTGCGGTGGCATTTACCGTAAAATTTTGTTCATCCTGATTTTCTGCATTATTGTTATTGATGCGCCGGCTATTATTGCTATCAATAATATTTATTACTTCGTTTATATTTTCTTTATTATCATTTAAATCAGATTCTTCCGCAAAAATTAACGGCTTTCCAATAATCTCAAGTATATTTAATTTTTTTTTCAATATACCGTCTTTTAACGGGAATATTATATAGTTATCTATTTTGTGAATACTTCTTTGACTGTTTATATCAAAATATCTTATATCCTGAACTTCATCGTCAAAAAAATCAATTCTTACAGGATTATCGGTTTCGCCTCCGTATATATCTATTAATTCTCCTCTGACAGAAAATTGAAACGGATCCTGGATATATCCAGTTTTCTCGTATCCGAAAGATAATAGATCATCGATTAAATTATTTCTGTCTAAAATATGTCCTTTTTTTACTTTTATAATTGTCTCGTCAATATCAAGCCGGGAAGGAACATTACTTAAAAATGATCGGTATGTGAGTATTAAACTTACGGAAATATTAGCGTCTTCGTGTGATTTGCCATTCAGCAGTTCATATAAAATGCTTGCCGGAATTATTTCTTCGCACAGAACCGCTTTTTTATGTTTAGTTTCAATTGAAATTGTCTGCTTAACTTCATCATTTTTTTCAAAAAAAGCAGACCGGCGGCAAGATAATAAATTCATATCTTTATACAAGTTTCTTGCAGTATATGCATTTTTGCATATAAAAATAGAAACACCGCCGGCATCGGCATTGCCGTCAATAAGTTCAGACGCTTCTATCGCAAATGCGGATAAAATGTTTAAGATATTTTTATCTGTATTTAAATTATTTATCATTTTTTATTGCAGCATGGGCAGCGGCAATTATTGCAACCGGCACTCTAAACGGAGAACAGCTTGCGTAATTTAAACCTAAAATATGGCAAAACTCAATAGAACTTGGATCTCCGCCATGTTCGCCGCATATTCCGAGTTTAATATCTTTCCTTGTCTTTTTTCCGCCTTCAACCGCAATTTTCATTAAACTGCCTACCCCTTCCCTGTCAAGTTCGATAAACGGGTCTGTTTTTAAAACATTTCTTTCTAAATAATCAGGCAAAA
>JAJYQS010000015.1 GCA_021794475.1 bacterium
GAAGAAAAAGAAAACCGCTTTGCGGACAAGATAGAATTATCTGAAGAAGAAAGTCTTGAAATAGCAAGGGAAATATACAAAATTTTTAAAGAAGATATAGAAGAAATAAAGGATACTAAAAACGGAAAGATAATATACAAGAAAGAAAATACCCCGTCCTAAAAGGGCGGGGTAGAGAATTAATTGTTTTTAAAAAACTGTAAAACTGTAAAGTTTGATAATTTTTAAAACTTGTGATATAACTTTTCATATGGTAAATACAATAGAGCAATTAGACGCTACTATAAGCAATGTTAAGAATATCAAAAAGAAACGTATTGTTGATACTGATAGGCGCGCAAATCAACTCAATGGCAAAGATTGGCTCAAAAACTCCATATCGGTATGGAATGACCTATCCAAAAGTAAAGAAGAAAAAATTATTAAACACCCAGCGGCTTTTCCTGAAATGATGGTATCGCGGTTGATTTTGTCATTTCTGAATAAAAAAAATGCCATTATCCTCGATCCGTTTTTGGGCTCCGGCTCAACGTTATCAGCCGCAGTCAAACTTGGACATGATGGTATTGGTTTTGAAATATATAGCGAATATATAATTAAAGCTGAAACAAGGCTTGAACAATTCAAGAAACAATATACAATAATTAATGACAGTGCAATTAATATATGTAAATATGTTAAGCATGAATCTGTTGATATGGTGGTTACTTCTCCGCCCTACTGGAACATTCTAAATCGCAACAGAACGGCGGATTACAAGAATATTCGATTTTACGGAACGGATAATTCTGATTTGGGAAACATCGACGAATATCATGCATTTTTAGATAGCCTTATGGTGATTATGCGTGGCGTTTATACGGTACTCAGACCACGTTCTTATTGTGTGGTTAATGTCATGGATATTCGGATAAAAGATAAACTCTACACTCTTCATTCTGATATTTATACCCGCATGGAGAGTATAGGTTTTCAGCTTGATGATATTATTATATGGGATAGGCGTAGCGAATACAACAATCTCCGTCCACTAGGTTATCCGTATAAATTCAGATTGAACCGTGTACATGAATATTTATTAATTTTTTATAAGGATAAATGATGAGTTTTTCAGATCGTAATAGTAAAGCAGATAAGCTGTTGCGCATTATCTCGGCATATTATTGGAACTCAACAATCATCAAAAATCAATATCGTATTTTCCATGAGCCCTACGGATATGAGACACATATATCAGCGCAAACGCAGAATGTTATAAAACGTATATATACAAAAACAGCAAAGCATATCCGATTTACCCCTGATTATATTATAGGACAATCTGGCGGTAGTATACCCGATCCTGTTATCTTGTTGGAATATAAGGTTACGACCACACCGCGTTATACGTTGCGTGACTTACAATGGGATACAGGACAGATAGAAGCTGATGCTTGGGATAATTATCTAAATCTCTCAAACAGTGGCTTGAAAGTGGCTATTCTTATTTACTGTCCTTATCACTCAAGGCCGTTATTGTGTGATTTTCCAAATAGTAATTGGATTACTAAATATAGAAGTGCCGTCCAGTTGAGTCAAACAGGAAGTAAAACTGATTATTGCAATATTAGTTTACCTCAAATTAGAACTTTTATAGACTTCATGGCGTCAGAATTTGCCATTCCCATTGATGTTTCGAGACCTTTAGTTAAAGTTATACTTGATATTGCAAAAACAGAACAGTTGCTTGCCATTACCCACGCAGATAATAGTAACTATAAAGATAAGATAGTTGGGTTTAATTGGGAACAAATTTGACTATATTTTCCCGTTGAATTAAACTTAAAGCATACAAAAATAGATTGTTTATTGTCCGCATTACGAACGCTATGCAATATAATATTTATTTCTACGAAAAAGCCCTTTAATTATGTTTATTTTTTGACTCTAATTTTTTGCAATTCCGCCCTTTGCGAATCTGAAAATCTTTTGATAGTTATTTCGTCCGTAAAATGCTTAGAAAGCGACGGAAATTTTTTGATTAACGCAATGTCGAATTTCTGCTCCAGTCCCCACAAATTAACAACCCTTTCGTAAAAAGGATACTTTTCGCACAATCTTGAATCGGTTTCCCTGATTGCTTTGATAATTTTGTTCATTTTTCGCCCCCTTTAAAGCGTTTTTTTGTTTTTTGTCCGCAATGCAAAATTAGTTTTGATTAATTATGTTTATTAGTTCCTGACCAAATAAAGCTATGGTTTTCTTTGACAACCCTTTGACTTGCAAAAAGTCTTCAAGAGTCTTAGGCTTAATTTTGGTTATAGTTATAAGATGCGAATTATGAGCGATAAAATATGAAGGATATCCGAAATGATACGCCTTTTGTTCTCTCCATTCTTTTAATTTTCCTAAAAGATTTTCTTCCTCTTCGGTTAAGTCGGTAGTATTAGGGTCGAAGATAATTTTATTTTCCGTTTTTTCCTGTTTTTTTAATTCCCTTTCAAGCTCTTCTATTTTCTCTTTGTCTTCTTCGGAAACCTTTCCTTTGTAAAATACGAAAATAGACCACCTGTCGCCGTTATCAAAAACTTCAGGCTTCAAAGCATGCACGGAATCAAAAAATCTGTTTATTTTTTCTTCGTCTTCTTCTATGTAGTTTTTTCTGATGCTTAAGACTTTTAAATACATAGTTTCAACCCTCTTTTTATGTTATTTTCCGATGCATTGAAAACCGCGCTTGACCGATCCCTTTGGGCACTTTGTTTTAGTTATTTTTACGCATCTTCCGTCTAAATTCATGTCATCGCTGACATATGCTTTATATCCGGAAGGACATGCTTTTTTCGGATGGAACTTTTTCACGCAAGTCCCGCCGCCGAATAAGCTGTAATGACTAAAACCGGCAGGGCATTCAGGGTGAGTTTTTGCTTTACAGTCGACTTTCCATAAATTGCTGTTTGAAGAAACCGCAATAGGTCCTTGTTTACAAGTGTAATTAACCCCTTTGATAACTTTATTTCTATTTGAGTCAAGACATCTTTCTGGAAATTTTTCTATGTTTTCTCTGCCGGTAGGATAACCGTAAATGCATTTTATTTCATTTGCTACGCAAACATCATTTCGACTTAAAGCATTACTATTATAATGATATCCGTGGGGGCATTTTTGAGTTGATACGACCATCGAACACATATTGTTGCCATACCCATACCCAATCATATATAAACCTGGTATTTTTTTATTAACGTTGCAAACATTAATCTTTGATTTTTTCATACATATTAAATGACTCATTCCTGCTATGATTTTGTCATGAATATTGTATCCTTTCGGACAATAAGGAGGTACTATTTTTGGAGGATTAGAAGCGCAACCATAGAGGAAAGTGCTTGATATTGTTATAATTAAAAATAAAAAAAACAGATTTTTAAAATTAATTTTCATTTTTTTTACCCCTATTAATTTTTATCGCTATTGGTATTGATTATCCTGATAAGTTCTTTTCCGTATTTTGCAGTGTTTCTTTCTCCAAAACCGCTTATTTTAAGCAGTTCGTCCACATTTTGAGGTTTTGCTTTTATTGCAGATATTAATTCGGTATCACGCAGTATTTTATATGGCTCAACGTTAAATCTTTTAGCCTTTAAATAACGCCAGCTTTTCAGCTTTTTAAATATCTTTTCTTCTTTTTCTGTCAAACTGCGGCTTTGCGTATCGTCCTGATTGTCTTCGTCTATTACTTCATATTGTTCGGCAAATTCTTTTTTAGCCTTGTTGTAACCGTCGGAATAGCCTTTATTATAACCTTTACTGTAATATATTTCTGAGTTATCTTCTATGCCGAGTATGCCGGCTATGAATTGTTTTAAAGACATAAAATACCCTTATGTTATAATTTATAATGTATAATTTATAAATTTTGCCAAACCCAAACGACCCTGCCTATTACAAAGTGATCCCCGTCGACAATCTCTTCTTTTTTGATAAATATATCGTTAAATTTTGGATTTTCGGATTTAAGCGTTATGCCTTCCCTGCCTTTAATTACGTATTTTATTAAGGCGCCCTCATAGTCCAAATTGACGCAATAAATATAACCGGATACGAGTTCCCTGTAACTTAAGTCTATTCCCACGTAAGAGCCGTCTTTAATAGACGGTTCCATGCTCGGACCGATAACTTTAACTACTGCCAATTTTTTCTTAACAAATTCTTTAGGTATTAAAAGGGTATCTATCGGTTCTATTTCTGTTAAATTGATGAATTTTCCGGCTCCGGCGAAAGAATATACGG
>JAJYQS010000025.1 GCA_021794475.1 bacterium
CGGAAGTAATAGTAAATGAATTTCCTGCGCTGTTTCTGATTGAAAAAACTGCCGAAAGCGTCCAGTATTCTTCTTTGACAAAATTATTAATTTCCTTTTCCCTTTCAACTATTAAATACAGAGTAACAGATTGGACCCTTCCGGCAGAGAGTCCTCTGCCGACTTTTTTCCATAAAAAAGGGCTTAAATTATAGCCGACTAATCTGTCTAATATCCTTCTGGCTTTCTGAGATTCAAACATGGATTTATTGAGTTCTGTCGGATTTTTAATTGCTTCGTTAACGGCGTCTTTTGTTATTTCATTAAAGAGAACTCTTTTAACGGCAGGTTTTTTACCTTTTATGGTGTCTATAATTTCTTTTACATTCCATGCGATTGCTTCCCCTTCTCTGTCGGGGTCGGCTGCAAGGAAAACGGTATCTGCTGCTTTAGCATATTTTTTTATTTCTTCCGTAGTTTTTTCTTTGCCTTTTATAATTTCGTAAAACGGTTCAAATCCGTGTTCAATATCGACGCCTATTTTACTTTTAGGCAAATCTTTTATATGCCCCATCGTAGCCTTGACGGAATAATTATCGCCGAGGTACTTATTTATTGTATTGGCTTTTGATGGAGATTCCACTATAACTAAATTTTTCATATTTTTTTTATTACCCCTGAGATTTCTCTTTTTATAACGCCTTTAATTTCCATTAAAGAAATTGATTGAAGAATAATTTTTTTAATTTTATTTATTTCATTATCCGGATTTATCTGCTGAACAATCTTTGTCAGATTATTAATTATATCGTCAGCCGTTATATTAATATTAGCTGTTATTTTATTGCTATAGCATAGAAAATATAATATCTCTTTTTCAATATACCGCAAATCAGATGAATTATATATATTTTCATTTTTGTCTATTTTATCCGTTTCGGCATCACAACATAAAATATTTACTGCTTGAGCGTTTTTTGCGTTTGCAATATTTGTATCTTTGCCGGCTGCTGCAATTTTATTATCTTCAATAAACTTTTCTATGATATTAACATTTTTATTTGATTTTTCAAATTTTTTAATAAGATTATTTAAAGAACTGTTTTTTGATAAATATAGTACTATCATTTCCGATGCTATATTTGATATTAGATTATTTCTGCAAGTATAACAATATTGCAAATTTGTTTCAAAAGGATTTATAGCAGAAATAGCCGAAAACTCTGAGTATTGCGGATAATGTTCTAAAAAATAGATCATTGGATAATGAGGCGCTAATATAATTTTATTTTTATGTTTGAAAATCTTAGCATAATTTTTTATAAGACCGTTTTCTGCTTCGCTTGCAGTCCCTATAAAATATAAAGTATGTATAGATTGCGTTTTCGTGTTTTCTTTTATTTTTATATTGTGCTCTCTTATATTCTGATCTCCGGCCGGTTCATTAAAATTGAGGCAGTTATTTAAACTGCATATCAAGTCGCCGTTGAATTTGAATATACCGGCGTTTTTATATCTTGAAGATGTAATAAATACAAATTTACTGTTGTATGTTTTACCGTTATATATTTTTTCGCGTATAAAATTTATATTTAAATATAAAGATAAGTCCAATGATGTTTTTTTATCATTTTTATTAATGTTTTCCTGTTTATCTGCATTATAATAATATAAAAACATCGGTATCGTATTGTTATTGCTTAGATTTAAAAAACGCACAATATTTAATTTATCCAGTATATTAATTTCATTTTCGGTAATGTTTTTTAATCTGTCAAAATCGTTTTTATTAATTTTAAATGTTCCCGCCGCCTCAGTTTTTAGAATTTCTGCAATTTTGGCTATATCGTCGCAATTATTACCCGACGATATGTATGAGCCAATAATTTTTTTAAATATTTTTTTTATATCGCTTTGTTTAACATTTTTAAGCTGTGAAAAAATTCTGCGGTAAGAGTAGAACAAATTAATTAAATTATTATCGGAATAAGTATCTCCGCCCGCACCGATTATTTGATTTTTCATATTGTTTCTTTTTGTTTCTTTAAATATTTTTAATTATATGATAAAATTATCGGAATAAATATTATATATCAATAATGAATGATATGATTGATTTGAATAATATGATTATTGTATAAATATTCGCGCAGCAAAATTTATAATTTATTAATGTTTAAATATGCTGCGGAAGTTCTTTTAATTTATTTATCATTATTATATGATAATTTTGGCATATAGAATAATTTTTGCTAATTTTAATATTATAATATAACTTATAATTATAATATAACAGTATATAATAACTATAATATAACAATATAGCACGCATATTAATTTTTTTTAATGAAATATTTCAATAGCAGTTTAAAATGCAGTTTTATCCGCGGGAATAAGAATAATAAAGTTTTATCTTTAATTATTATTGTGCTTGCAGGCGTTTTTTTGACTCTCGCGGCCGGTTTTAATAATTTTGGCATATGCTACGGCTACGGAACCGGTTTGAGCAATAATGCCGGCGGCGGCATAAATAAAATAGATAAGGCAGATATTGCAAATACCGTAAATACGGTGAAGAAAGCCGATAATAAAAATCCGGAGATTAAAAATGCTCCGACCGATATCGCCGTTGTGGTGCCGACAACAGGCAGATATAAATATTTCGGGAAACAATTTTTAAACGGGATTTTCTTTTCGGTACAGAGCTATAAGAAAGCAGATGTCAAATTTATCGTCATAAGCCTTCCTGCCGGCGCAGGAAACGGTTCTATTAAAAATTTATTTAAAAGCATTGCCCAAAAAAATATCAGTGCTGTTATCGGTCCCTTATTTGCCGGACAGCTCAAATATTTTTCAGAATATTCTTCGGTATATAAAATTCCTGTTTTTACACCTGCTCCGTTAAATTTTTCAAAGTACAGGTCTCCATATATATTTCACTATGGAATGACGGTAAAAAATGAGGTGTTAAACGATCTGCAGTATGCCAAAATCCACGGGATTACCAAAATATCGGCTATATATCCTGATAACGCATACGGCAGAAAAACGATTCAATATGTAAATACAATAGGCAGCAAATTAGGAATAAAAGTTGTTGATGAAACAGCATACGGAAGCAGAAGAGTTGATTTTTTTTATAACTTTACCTCTCTCGTCAGATTTCAGGACATGGGACAGGGGCATATGACAAAAGCGGAAGAAGCGCAATTAGGTGTAACGCCGTACGATCTTATGCATGGAATTACTAAAGCAAAACCGTATATTCCGTTTAAGGGTCTTTTTATAGTCGGGTCTATCGGAAAATTAAAATTAATATTGACGCAGCTTGCATATTATAATATTACCGGAATTAAACTTTTTGGATTAAGTCAGGTTGACAATGCAGCATTCTTGAATAAGTACGGTTTTTATATGCAGGGCATAGTTTATCCAAACGGTTTTTTTTCGAATAGCAGAAATAAATTAGTTAAAAATTTTGTAAAATCTTATAGAAACTACTATAATGAAAAGCCGAACATATTGTCTGCAGAAGGATACGATATGGGGAGTATTATAATAAGGTCGGCTGCAATGACGCATAATGGCGGCAATGTTTACGATAAAGGATTGGATAGTGGCATACAAATTAACGGCGGCGTTAATAGCGCTGCAGCTATAAACAGAAAATCGTTGTACCGAAATCTGCTAAATATCAAATCTTTTAAGGGTGTATGCGGTGTCAGTCATATTAAAGGCAGAGATTTTGTAAAAGGGCTCTACCTCTTTCAATTGAAGAATAACAAAATATATATAATAAAAAGCCCTTTCTAATCCAATTAATTTATAAATAAAGATAACTTTATATTCACATTATATTATGTGGCAGGAAGATTTTAATTATGAGCAGCAGAAGTAAAAATGATACAAAAAACGAAACCGAAAACAAAAAAATAAAAAAAAAGAAAAGTCTGTTTAAAATAATTATAATTACAGTATCGGCAATTATAGTCGTGCCTATCGCAATAGTAGCTATATTGTATTTTTCGCTTGCCTCTACGGTTCCAAATATTACGTCCTTGAAAGATTATCACCCGCAGCAGGTTAATTATGTATATTCGTCAACCGGCAAACTCGTTGGATATCTTGGTCCTGTCAACAGAGAAGTAGTGCCTTTTTCGGATATACCGGTTCAGGTAAGAGAAGCTTTTTTAGCTGCCGAAGATAAAAATTTTTATAATCAAGGACCTATTGATTTTAAAGCAATTTTAAGAGCTTTTATCGTAAATTTGATGGCTGGACATATTGTGGAAGGCGGTTCTACAATAACTCAGCAGGTTGCCAAAACAATACTTGTTCCATATCAAAGAACTTATATATGGAAATTAAGGGAGGCTATACTTGCATACCGCATAGCCGACCATTTATCAAAAAATGACATCCTAGATATATATTTAAACCAGATTTATCTGGGAAACGGTTCCTACGGAATAGAAGCGGCATCTTTGAGCTATTTCGGCAAACCGGTCTGGAAACTTAATCTGGCTGAAGCCGCTATGCTTGGCGGATTGCCGCAGGCACCGTCTTTTCTTGACCCTTTTATTCATTTTAAAGACATGAAGAGGCGGCAAAAATATGTTTTGAACCAGATGTATAAGGACGGTTTTATAACCAAACAGCAGGCTATTCAGGCATATAATACGCCTATTGTATTAAACGATTATTTTAAATATGCCGGAGTAGCTCCATATTATGTTGCTTTAATAAAACAGCTGATAATTTCTAAGTACGGTAAACAGATATATAAAGAAGGCGGATTAAAAATTTATTCTGCTTTAAGCGCCAGAGCTCAGGAGTATGCCGATAAATCGGTAAAATCGCATTTAAAGATTTTATCCCATGAATACGGTTATACCGGTCCGCTGAAAGCCCTTTCTTATTCACAGATGAAAAGCGCTATCAGAATGGACAGAAACAATATAAAAAGTCTTTATAAAGGCTATACCTATAAAGCTTTTGTGACCGGAGTCTCAAAAAACGGACAGGCAGCTTATATATCAGTGGGGAAATATAACGGTATTATTCCTGTAAGCAATATGAGATGGGCATCTAAATTTCAGCGTTATGTTTATTTTGCTTATAGACGAATAAATAATGCAGGGCAAGCGTTAAAGCCCGGATATGAAATTATGGCAAAATTTGACGGTTTTAACAAAAATCATATCCCTGTATTTTCACTTGAAGAAAAAGACGTAATAGAAGGGGCATTGATATCGATAGAACCGAAGAACGGTTATGTAAGAGCTATGGTTGGCGGATACAGCTATAAAGATACTGAATTTAACCGTGCTCTGTATTCTAAAAGACAGACGGGTTCGGCATTTAAACCTTTTGTTTATGCCGAAGCCTTAACATTGGGATATACGCCGTCTTCAATTATCAACAATACGCCGGTAATTTATCCGACAGGCGTCCCCGGAAAATACTATAAACCGCATAATTTTTCAAGAAGATTTACGGGACCGACAACCCTTCTGATTGGGCTGGCTCATTCTATAGATGTTATTGCGGTTAAGCTTTTAGATAAAGTCGGTGTCAGTAAAGTCGTAGCGCTTGCCAATAGAATGGGACTGCATCACCTTGTGCATAATCTGACCATGGCTTTGGGTTCATCAAGCGTGAGGCTTGTAGATTTAGCCGACGGATATACTGCATTTGCTAACAGCGGCACTGAGTGCAAACCTGTTTTTATAGTAAAAATATTAACCCCTCAAGGGAAAATTTTATATTATAAAAAGCCTGAATGCAAACAGGTGTTATCGCCTCAGGTTTCTTTTGTGCTGACAAATATGCTTGAGCGCGTTATTACAAACGGAACAGGTGTTACGATATCGAAAATAAGAAATATTACTCCATATGTGGCCGGTAAAACGGGCTCTTCAAGCCAGTATAGAGACGGGGTGTTTGTCGGATATACCTCTTCGCTTGTGACGGCGGTATGGACGGGGAAGGACGATTTTCATTCTATGGGTAGATTTATGGTAGGAGCCATAACGGCGGCTCCTATATGGTACGGATATATGTCAAAAGCATTAATGATTTTTAAACCTAAACCGTTTAAGATACCTTCGGGGATTGTTTTTGCAGAAATAAACCCGCATACCGGACTGCTTGCAGATTCAAGTTATCAGGACCCTATTTTAATGCCTTATATTGCAGGAACTGAACCGAAATCGACGGCGGAAGCTAAGAAGATATCAAACCCCCAGTCTTTTTTTGAGATGCCTTAATTATGGATATTAATAATAATGAATCGGCTCAACTTTTAGTTGACGGTTTCGGAAGGCGGATTACCTATTTAAGAATTTCTTTGACCGACAGATGTAACTTAAGATGCGTATATTGTATGCCGGAAGACGGGGTGCAATTGCTCAGCCATAGCGAGATGCTCTCCTATGAAGAAATTTTAAAATTTGTCAATGTATTGGCCGGTTACGGTGTTAATAAAATAAGAATTACCGGCGGAGAGCCTCTTGTCAGAAAAGGTATCGTCAATTTTATTGAAAAATTGAACAATATCGGCGGCATAAAAGATATAGCCATGACCACTAACGGCATTCTTCTTGATAAGTATGCGCAGGATTTATACAATGCAGGACTTAAAAGAATAAATATAAGTCTTGATTCATTAGACAACGAGATTTTTAGCAAATTAACGCGGGGCGGCAACCTTGATTCTGTTCTAAAGGGTATAGATATTGCAAAGGCTGTGGGTTTTAAACCTATTAAAATAAATACGGTGCTGATGCGAGGCGATAACGATAAAGAGTTGCTCAATTTTATAGATTTTGCAATAAAAAATGAGCTCAATTTAAGATTTATAGAATATATGCCTATAGGGCAAAACATAAGTCAGGCAATTACGTCAAAGGAACTGATAGATAAAATTAAAATAGAATATAAAGATTTTGAACTTAAGAAGACTGACGATTGTTCGGTGAGCAAAGAATATTATTTTTCAGCCCAAAAAAACAATAAGGCCGTAATAGGTTTTATCAGCCCTTTGTCCGAACATTTTTGCAATGATTGCAACAGACTGAGAATAACTGCATCCGGCAAATTGCGGCTGTGTCTTTTTTATGATGAAGAATATGATATAAAAGAAATTTTAAACAGCAGCGCATCCGACGAAGATATTTATAAATATTTATTGGATATATTACAAAAAAAAAGGCAGACGCATTCATTCAATAATAAAAACAATAAAAATGAAGCCGATAATCTTCATAACGGCAATATTGCAACGGACGGTAATATTTATATGAATAAAATAGGAGGGTGATTAATGTTTTAGATTTATTTAGCAGTTTTTATTTAACGCTCTAACAATTAAATTAATTCATATAAATGCCGGCAGCAAGATATAAATTATTACATATTATAAATCAATCGGAGGCTAAACTGTAGATGGAGCAGAATAATATTATCAATATTAACATTGAAGATGAAATGAGGCAGTCTTATCTTGACTATGCTATGAGCGTCATTATAGGAAGAGCGCTGCCTGAGATCAAAGACGGATTAAAGCCTGTTCATAGAAGAATTTTATTTGCTATGAATGAAATAGGCAACGATTACAACAAACCATACAAAAAATCCGCAAGAATAGTCGGAGATGTTATAGGTAAATATCATCCGCATGGAGATTCGGCAGTTTACGACTCAATAGTCAGAATGGCGCAGGACATTTCATTAAGATATCCGTTAGTCGACGGGCAGGGCAATTTCGGTTCTATTGACGGAGACCCTCCGGCAGCTATGAGATATACAGAAATCAGAATGACGAAACTGTCTTCTTTTATGCTTGATGATATAGACAATGAAACGGTTGATTTTATCCCAAACTATGACGGTTCATTAAAAGAGCCTACAATTTTGCCTGCAAAATTTCCAAATCTGCTAATTAACGGGTCTTCAGGAATTGCGGTAGGCATGGCTTCAAATATACCGCCCCATAATTTAAGCGAAACTATAGACGCCTTACTCTATTTTATGGACAACCCCGATTGTCTTATAAATGACCTCATGAAATTTATGAAAGGGCCTGATTTCCCCACCGGCGGCATAGTTTACGGCTATTCCGGCATAATAAACTATTTTAACACCGGAAGGGGCATTGTTAAGGTAAGGGCTAAATATCATACCGAAAAAGATAAAATAATCATAACTGAAGTTCCTTATATGGTTAACAAAGCTAAAATACTTGAAAAAATTGCAGAACTTGTAAGAGACAAAAGAGTGGAAGGAATATCAGATTTGAGAGACGAATCAGACAGAGAAGGGCTGAGAGTCGTTATCGAACTTAAAAGAGATGCAAATGAAACTATTTTGATGAATAAACTATTTTCGCATACGCAGCTTGAAGAAACATTCGGAGTCATTATGCTTGCGATAGTGAATAATCAGCCGAAGATACTCAATTTAAAATCTGTAATTTCATATTTTATCGATTTTAGAAAAGAAGTAGTGGTCAAAAGAACATTATTTGAATTAAAAAAAGCGCAGGCAAGACTTCATATATTAGAAGCTTTGAAGATAGCGGCTCAAAATATAGATGAAGTTATTGAATTAATTAAAATGTCAGCATCTCCAAAAGAAGCTAAGGCGGCTCTTATCAAAAAATACAATTTTTCTGATATTCAGGCGCAAGCTATTCTTGATATGAAACTAGAAAAGATAACCAACCTAGAAAGAGAACAGCTCATAAAAGAATATGAAGAAATATTAGGCAAGGTCAATAAACTGAAAGAAATATTAGCAAATGAAAGCCTTATCATAAAAATTATAAAGGATGAACTAATTTTTATAAAAGAAAAATTTGGAGACGCAAGAAGAACAGAAATAGTTGTTGAGGAAGCGGAAGTGAATGAAATAGATTTTATTCCCAATGATGAAATGATTGTTATGATGACGGGAAGCGGATATATAAAAAGAACTAAGCTTGATTCCTTTCAATCTCAGCATAGAGGCGGGCGCGGACATATAGGTATAAAATCAAAAGAAGATGATTTTGTAACGGATTCTTTTTGTGCAATGGCTCATGACAGCATTTTATTCCTGACTAACTTAGGGATAGCATATAAACTTAAAGTTTACGATATTCCTGAAACGCAGAAGCAGTCAAAAGGAAAACCTATAGTTAATCTTCTTAATTTAAGAGAAAATGAAAAAATCTCATTTTTTGTGCCTGTTAAAAATTTTGACGAAGGCTATTCATTAATTATTGCAACCAAAAAAGGACAAATTATAAAAACCTCCCTGATTAATTTTGCAAACATAAGAAAAGGCGGATTGATAGCCGTGAAGCTCAGAGAAGGAGATGAAGTTATAAGCGTAAAGATTGTGGATAACTCTTTACAGGATACCTTAATAACAATAGCGACAAAATTAGGGAAATCAATTTGTTCCGACATCAATGATTACAGGCTTCTTGCAAGGGGCGCTATGGGCGTAAGGGGAATAAAACTTCTAAAAGACGACGCGGTAGTTTCTATGGATATTTTAACGTCTAAAGATGATTTTCTTGTTGGTATTACAGAGAACGGCTACGGCAAAAAAACGACCATGACGGAGTTTCGTAAGCAAAATAGAGGCGGAAGCGGGCTCATAGCTATTAAAACAGGCAAAAGAAACGGCAATGTTATAGCCGTTCTAAAAGTAAAAGAAGATAATGATATAATTTTAATAACTTCTTCGGGTCGAATTATAAGAATTAAAGCATCCAATCTTCGCAGTATAGGAAGGAATACAATGGGGGTAAGACTCATAGGGCTTAATGAAGAAGAAAAAGTTTCTAACGCCATTGTAGCATCCGCATCTGATGAAACAGAAGAAGGAACGGCGGATTAATATTTATTATCATAATATAATTTGTAAATTTTACTTTAAGTGTATTTTATGAAAAAAAATAATAATGGCGGTTTTGTGCCGGGAATTATAGGGGCAGGAAGTTTCGGAACTGCCTTAGCAGTTAATTTTGCTAAATATACTGATAAAGTTTACCTGAAATGCAGGAATCCGGAATTTGCCAAAAAATTGCAGCAATCCAGGCAAAACTTTGATTACCTGCCCGGAATAGTTTTAAAAGAAAATATTATCATAGAAGATACGTTTGAACCTGTTTTTAAAAATGCGAACATAATATTTTTAGTTGTTCCGTCATTAGCTTTAAAAAGTACGCTCGAAGAAATCAAGCGCTATGACGCTCAGTTTGATTTTAGCGAATATATTTTTATTAATACCGCAAAAGGGGTCGGGCTGAATACTTTGGAAATGCCGCATGAGGTTTTTTCTGATATACTTGGAAAGAAAATGCTTGAAAGCTATGCTATGCTGAGCGGACCGAGTTTTGCCGCTGAAGTGGCTGCAGGTCTTCCCACGGCTGTTTGCATAGCCTCATCAAATGATTTATTGCTTGCGGATATTAAAGATTTTTTTAAAAACAATCAAAATTTCCGAATATATACGCTGCATGACGTAAAAGGTTTAGAACTTGGAGGGGCGCTTAAAAATATTATAGCGCTTGCAGCCGGTATGTCCGATGGATTAAAATTAGGTTATAATGCCAGAGCGGCGCTATTGACCCGCGGCATAGCCGAGATTACAAGATTTGGCGAAGCCATGGGGGCGGACAGGCAAACTTTTGCGGGACTATCCGGTTTAGGCGATTTGATTTTAACTTCTACATCTGATTTAAGCAGAAACAGAACGGTAGGTTTAAAAATTGCTCAGGGAATAAGTCTCGATTCAATAACTCACAATATGAAAATGATTGCAGAAGGGGTCACTACTACCAAATCGGTACACATATTGGCAAAACAAAAAAATATTTATATGCCTATAACCGAAATTGTATATTTAGTGCTTTACGAAGGTTTGAAGCCGCATGATGCTATAAAAATGCTGCTCAAAAGAGATATTAAAAATGAATTTGACTAACTTACGTAATTCAATTAGGTATGAGCCGAAGGAGGAAAACTATTATGCCGGATATAATGGAGATAAAGATTAATCATATAAAGAATTTGCAATTTAATGCATATTCTTCGTCTAATCCGGATTATAAAATAATCATGGATACATCAAAAGACGTAGGCGGCAATGATGAAGGTATAAAACCAACGGAACTTCTCCTTGTCAGTCTTGCAGGCTGCAGTTCTATGGATATTATATCAATTTTAACCAAGAAAAGACAGGTCATTGAATCCTTTGACGTGACGGTTAGAGGGCAGAGGGCCGAATCTCATCCTATGGTTTTTACTAAAATCAGCATTATCTACAATTTTAAAGGGATAAATATTGACAAAGAAGCGGTAGACAGGGCAATTGAGCTTTCAAAAGATAAATATTGCAGCGTCTGGGCAATGCTCCAGAAGGCTGCCGATATAGAATTTTCTTATAATATTGCATGAAACCTTATGATATACGGCGATATAGAATTTGGAATATCAGGATAAAACCAAATAAATTTTTAAAATGTTTTTAAATATATTATAATACTAAATATACCTTAAGTATTTGCGTATTGTTATGATTATTATAAATAGGGTCAAAATAAATTTCTAAAATATTTTTAAATATATTAAATATATAGATATATTAAAAGAGGTCTGCAATAATGGAATTTAATTTGAACGATAATGAAAAAAAACAGTTGATTAAAATTGCACGGAAATCAATAGAAGATGCATTAAGCAGAAAAAAAGACGACTATCTGAACTCCGCTGAACTTTTGAATTCTTTAACGGACAATTTAAAAAATAAAGCCGGAGTTTTTGTAACTTTAAAACTGAACGGCGAACAATTAAGAGGATGTATTGGAAATTTTGTTTCAAACGAACCGATTTACAAAAATATATATAAAATGGCATATGAAGCTGCATTTAATGACCCTAGGTTTATGCCTCTATCCATCTCCGAGCTTAGTAAAATCAGTATTGAAATATCAGTTTTAAGTCCTTTAGAAAAAATTGACAGTCTTGATGAAATTATAATAGGAAAACACGGTTTGTATATAATGAAAGGACCGTATCACGGTGTTTTATTGCCTCAGGTTGCAACCGAATATCATATGAATAGAACGCAATTTTTAGAAGCGGTATCTCAAAAAGCGGGGTTACCCGGCGATGCCTATAAAGAAAATGCAGATATTTATATATTTTCGGCAGAAATTTTCGGTGAATGAGTTTGCAGCTTATTAAAGCGAATAAATTAATATATATTTAATTTATTAAAATATAATAAATTATGAATATTAAGTTAACGCAAATTTTGAAAAAGAAGCTTAAAAAACAGATAAATAATAATAGATTTAGCAATCATACAATTTTTTGAATGCAAAATACATAAAATTAAAAGTTTTTATGAGAAAAATACATAAAATTAAAAGTCTTTTATGAAATATTATCCTGTAGGTTTAAATATTTTTGAAAAAAAAGTGCTTGTTGTCGGCGGAGGGAATGTTGCATCAAGAAAAATAGACCGGCTTATTGAAAAGGGCGCCATAATCACGGTCATCTCCCCTGAGATTACAAATGAAATTTATGATGCAGCGAAAAAAGCAAAAATTAAATGGGTTAAAAGCATATATAAAATTGGCGATGAAGAGGGTTTTTTTGCAGTTTTTTGTGCTATTTCTTCTACGGAAGCAAATAAAAAAACGGAAGAAAAATTATATAAAAGATGTATAAAGAAAAATATTTTGATAAACGTTGCCGATAAACCGGCATTATGTACTTTTACGCTTCCAGCCCTAGTTTCAAGAGGAGAATTTGAAATAGCCGTGTTTACCGGCGGACTCAGTCCTCTTTTTGCAAGAAAAATCAGAGAAAGTTTAGAAAAAATATATGGAGAGGAATATACGGTTTTTGTAAAGATTCTGGGTTTAGTCAGAAAAGAAGTAAAAAAAAAGGATTTGCCGCAGAAAAAAAATCAGGAAATATTCGGCAAACTTCTTTCTTCTGAACTTTTTGTTATGGTGAAGGAAAAAAAATATAATGATATAAGTTTATTTTTAAGCGATTTCCTCGAGGAAGCTTGTAAATGATTTTTAAAAATTATTATTTTATCCCGATTTTATTATTTTTTTTATCCTATGCCGTTCTTTATATTAAGAAAAATAATCCATATAATTCCTTCATTTTTTTAATCTATTTTACTTTTGCTATTCAGAGTGTAATTGTTATTGCGGGTTTAGACAAATATCATTTTACTATGATTATACCTATCGATTTGATGATTTTTTTCAATTCGTGGATACTCATGCTTATAGTTATTCTTTTTGAACTTTTATATAAAGCTAAATATATTGTTATTTATGCAACCCCAATAGTCATTGCGGCATTATTAATATCTTATTTTGCGCCTTCTATGGATATTAACGCTATATTAAAAGTAGATTCATGGCTTTTAATAGCGCATATTGTTCTTATATTAACGGGCGATTCGCTGTTCACCCTTGCATTTATTTTATCTTTGATATATATTCTTCAGGAAAGAAAACTAAAGCTTAAAAAGAATTTGAAAATTATAAATAGCGGCAATAAAAACAGCGGCGGCAAAAATGAAGGCAGATTATTTAATTTTCGCAGGAATTTTAATTACTTTAATTTAGGCAAGGGGTACAATTTAGAATTGTTGGATAATATGAATTATCAGTGCCTAAAATTAGGATTTCCTGCTTTAACCGCAGGCATAGTAATAGGCATATATCTTTCAAGCGCTTTGTTTAAATCGGTGGCTTCGGTAAAACCGATTGAAATTATTTCACTGATTACATGGCTTATATACGCAATTTTGCTGCACGAACGCGTCGCTAAAGGTTTAAGGGGTAATAAAGCGGCTATGCTGAGTATAGCAGGTTTTATTATGATTATTTTGACGGTGGGGTTTTCCTTGTACTTGTTTCCTGAATTTCACGGATTAAAATAAACGGGATAAAATAAAATTATATATTGATATCTCAACCTTACTTATAATTGCTTTTATAATTAATTAAACTAAATTAATATGGAAATTATTATTACCGGATTAAATCATAAATCTTCGGACATAATTCACAGAGAAGAAGTATCGAAGAAAATTCTTACAAAAGAATTGCGGAATGAATTTATTTTTAATATTAAACATTTATTTAATGAAGAAACCGGAAAGCAGTTAATTCAAGAATCCGCAATAATTTCTACATGCAACAGAGCCGAGTTTATATTCGCGGTATCCGGTAATTCTTCGGGCGGCAATAAAAATACCGACTATGGAGCAGTCATAAAAAATATTATAATTAAATATTTATTCGGTGATAATTTTGGAAATGAAGAATTGCAGAATATGTTTTATACCTATAAAAATTTCGAAGCAATACTTCATTTTTTTAAAGTTGCATCAA
This sequence comes from bacterium, assembly GCA_021794475.1. GTDB lineage: Bacteria > SZUA-79 > SZUA-79 > Acidulodesulfobacterales > Acidulodesulfobacteraceae > Acididesulfobacter. Next base: position 14,402 of record JAJYQS010000025.1, read on the forward strand.
GCTTAGATTCTATGATAATAGGCGAACCGCAAATTTTAGGCCAGATTAAAGAATCATATAATGAAGCCTGCGAATTTAAAAATACCGGTTTAATTTTAAACAAACTTTTTCATAAGTCTTTTTACTGCGCTAAAAGGGTAAGAACAGAAACAAAAATAGCAGCAGCGCCGGTTTCGATAAGCTATGCCGCCGTGGAGCTCGCTAAAAAAATATTTAACGATATAAGTAATAAAAAGGTTTTACTGCTTGGAACGGGAGAGATGGGGAAAATTGCAGCCAAACATTTTATAAAGCAGGGAGTCAGTGAAATATTCATTACAAACAGAACAAGAGAAAAGGCTGTTAAACTTGCGGAAGAATTAGACGGATACGATTCTAAGACGATTATTGACTTTAACGAATATTATAAAATATTGACGGTAGCCGATATAGTATTATGTTCCACAGGAGCAGATTCATATATCATAAAATACGAAGATATTCAGCCTATTATTAAAATGCGCAAGCAGAGGCCGATTTTTTTAATAGATATATCTGTTCCGCGCAATATTGACCCTGAAATAAATAAAATTTCCAATGTATATCTTTTTGATATTGACGATATCGGCAAAATTATTGAAAATAATCTTGACGTAAGGCAGCAGGAGGCAGATTTTGCAGAAAAGATAATAGACGAAGAAGCAGAAGACTTTATAAATTGGAAAAACTCTCTTAATGTCGTTCCGATAATTGTAAATTTAAGAAATAAAGTCAACGGTATTCTTTCGGCTGAATTATGTAAATATATAAATAATAAAGATGAGAACATAGAAGCAATAGTAAATTCTATCACAAATAAGATTCTTCACGAACCTATTACAAAAATTAAAAGAGCAGAGGTTGATTTTAACGGGTTAAATCTTATGGAAGCAGCCAAAATACTTTTTGACCTCGACATAAATCTTGGCAGTATATCTCAAGAAAACAAAGATGTTGAAAAAGAAATATCAAACGCAGAAGACGATGAAACAGACGGCGATAATGCAAATAACGCAAACAATGACCATTATTACAATAATAAAATTATTCAATTGAATAATAATAAAGCTAAATAATTAAATAATAAAATTATGTTATCCAATAATAATAGAAAGTATATTCTGAAACTAGGAACGCGCGGCAGTAAACTTGCGCTTTATCAGGCAAATACCGTTAAGAACCGATTATTGAATGTTTTTAAAGGACAAAACATTGATGCAGGTGTAGAAATTATACCGATTAAAACATCAGGCGATAAAATAACGCATGCCTCATTAAGCTCTTTCGGCGGGAAAGGTCTATTTGTAAAAGAGATTGAAGAAGCTTTGCTTGCAGGAAAAATAGATATAGCGGTGCACAGTTTAAAGGATGTGCCTCAGGTTATACCGGATGAATTGATTATAGGATGCACGCTTAAACGTGATGACCCTCGTGATTGCCTTATATTAAAAGACGGAACTGACGGCACTAAAGACACGGCTGATGTTAAAATCGGTACAGATAATAATATAATTTCAGAAAAGAACGCAATTGCATGTGCCGCTGCCATCGGTTTGCTTAAGCGCAATGCCGTAGTCGGCACGTCAAGCCTCAGAAGAAGAATTCTTATGCAAAGATTAAGGGATGATTTAATTTTTGAGCCTTTAAGAGGCAACATCGACACAAGAATTCAAAAGGTAAAAGACGGTATATTCGATGCTATTATACTTTCTTCAAGCGGACTGATAAGATTGGGACTAGACCCGCTGATAGATTTTTATCTTGACCCGCTTGTTTTTATTCCACAGTGCGGTCAAGGGGTTATAGCGGTTGAATTTTCAAAAAATAATAAAGAATTAGCTGAAGTTTTGCAATTTATTAACGATAATTGTACCTATGTTTCAACGTACGCCGAAAGAGATTTCATCAGAATATTAGACTGCGGCTGTGCTTCGCCGGTCGGGGTTTATTCTTATTTGTCCGATAACGGCATTTCCGGCGAAAGCAAGATTTATATTAAAGGATTCGTTTCCAATATGAACGGAGAATATTTAGAAGCAGACATTATCGGAAGCGAAACAGAATATAAAGAATTGGGTAAAAAGTTGGCGCATAAAATTATAGAAAAGGGCGGGCTGGAAATTTTGTCTAAAAATAAATAATATTGCAATAATCTAATGCAAGTGCAACATTAAATAAACTATATAAAGACGCAAACGAATTTAATAACAAAATAACATAAAAAATAAAAAATACAATAAAAATAAGGAAAGTTTATGAATAAACCCTTAGTCTATCTGACTGGAGCAGGACCCGGAGACCCGGAACTTTTAACCCTTAAAGCAAAAAGGGTTATAGGTGAAGCAGATGTAATAGTTTACGATAGTCTTATTTCTACAGACCTGCTGAAGTACGCACGGAAGGACTGCGAAATAATTTACGCCGGCAAACGTTCTTCTAATCATACGCTTCCGCAGTATTCTATAAATGAGCTGCTGGCTAAAAAAGCTAAAGAAAATAAAATAGTAGTAAGACTTAAAGGGGGAGATCCTTTTCTGTACGGAAGAGGCGGCGAAGAAGCTGAAAAATTGCATGAAGAAGGCATAGATTTTGAAATCATACCCGGTATTTCGTCTTCTTTCGCAGTTCCTGCTTATGCAGGTATTCCTCTGACCCATAGAGATTATTCATCTACCGTTGCTATAGTAACGGGGCATGAAGGAGAGCATAAGGAAGAAACGACTATAAACTGGGATAATATAGCGGGCGCTTCTACCATCGTCGTTTTGATGGGATATAAAAATATTACCAATATCATAAATGAAATTATAAAAGCGGGGAAAGACGAAAACACTCCGGCGGCTGTTATTCAGGAAGGAACTACCGCACATCAGAAAGTTGCTGTCGGGACGCTTAAAACTATTGAAAAAGAAATGCGCAGCGAGGGTTTAAAAAGCCCTTTGATATTTATAGTCGGAGAGGTAGTCCGCTTAAGGCAAAGAATAAAATGGTTTGAGAAAAGACCGCTATACGGCGTCAAAGCTTTAATTACACGTTCTACTGGAAAAGCCTCGTCGCTTGCCGCTAATTTAAAAAAATACGGTGCGGAAACTATAGAACTTCCTTTAATTGAAATTATACAAAAAAGCAGAAATATTGACGAAAATGCAATCTTAAAGTCTATTGAAGAAATTAACCGCTATGATTTTTTAATATTTACAAGCGCTAATGCAGTAGAAGGATACTTTGAAAGAATATTTTCCGCAGGCAAAGATTTAAGAATATTAAGTAATTGCAAAATCATTTCCGTCGGTGCGGCAACATCGGCTGAACTAAGAAAATACGGTATAATAGCAGATATTTTTCCTTCATCGTCTGAAATATTTTCACAGGACGGAATTATAAAAGAACTGGATTTGCTATATGGCGCTACAAATATTAAAGGAAAGAATTTTCTGTTTCCGCAAGCTTTAAATATCAACAGCGAGCTGCCAGAATATATTATTTCTTCCGGAGGCGTGTTAACTAATATTCCTGTTTATGAAACGATTTTGCCGCCGGAATCCATTGAAAATATGGCAAATTTATTTAAAGATTTTAATGCCTCAAATCCCCCTGTAAATCTTATAACATTTACAAGCTATTCAACGGTTGAAAATTTTATAAGATGCGTTGAGTCGGCGCAGGAAGGTTTATTAGATATACTGCAGAGAACTAATGCCGATGGACGCTGCGGCATCCGCTTTGCCGCTATAGGCAGAAAAACAGCCGAATATGCTTTCAGGTTTGGCATAAAATCTGATATAATATCAAAGGATGTTAATATTAATTCTTTAACCGAAGAAATAGTAAA
>JAJYQS010000013.1 GCA_021794475.1 bacterium
CAAAAATAACCTTTGTTCCTACCAGAGAAGTAAAAAGATTAATAATAATACCTAATGAAAGAGTAACTGCAAAACCTTTAACCGGACCTGAACCGAAATAAAATAAAACGGCAGCCGTTATTAATGCCGTAACATGCGAATCAAGTATAGTAAAGAACGCTTTATTATAGCCATTTTCTATTGCAATAGGAATCGGTTTATTTTCTCTGAGCTCTTCCCTTATTCTTTCAAATATAAGAACGTTTGCATCGACAGCCATACCTATAGTGAGAATTATACCTGCAATGCCGGGCAGCGTGAGCGTTGCGCCGAAAAGAGACAGCGCTGCCATAAGAAAAAGAATATTTTCTATCAAAGCAAAATCTGCAATAAGCCCTGATAATTTATAATAAAATATCATAAACCCTATAACAAGGAGAAGTCCGACTACTGCCGCTACAATACCGTCATGTATAGAATCAGCGCCAAGCGTAGGTCCTATTGTCACATCCTGCATTATTTTTACCGGAGCCGGCAGAGCGCCCGAACGCAGCGCTATAGCAAGGTCATTTGCTTTCGCCATAGTAAAATTGCCTGAAATAGTAGCGTTTCCTCCTGTAATAGGTTCTTCTATAACAGGAGCGGAATTTACATTGCGGTCTAAGATGATGGCAAGTCTTTGTCCTGTATATTTTGTAGTAACAGCTGCAAATTCTTTCGTTCCTTTAGAATTAAATGAAATTGCGACTATCGGCTGATTATACTGATTTATTTGGACATTGGCGCTTGAAATATTAGTTCCGCTCATTAAAACCGTTTTGTTAATAAGATAAGGTCTTTTTATAGTTTTATGCGTGTATTTATTGTAAGTAGTATGGTATAAAATTTCATCTCCCGGAGGTATATCGCCGGACAGCGCTTTTTTTAAGCTGTCTTTATCATCTACCAGCTGAAAGGTTAATCTGGCAGTTTTGCCTATCAGACTGACAGCCTGTTTTACATTCTTCACACCGGGGAGTTCAAGAACGATAGTATTTTTACCCTGTCTTGCGATATTAGGATTTACTAAACCGAACTGGTCTATTCTGTTGCGCATAACCTCTAAAGCGCCGCTGACGGCTTCTTTTTTAAATAAAACTACGGACGATTTTTTGAATACTATTTTATCTCCGACAAGTTTTAAAGAGGGATGGCGTTCGGAAATAAATTTCATTAAAAATGGTTTGTTTTTTAGCAGTTTTCCTTTAACGGATAAATAGCTTTTACTGTAAGCAAGGTTGTTTTTATCGTATCCTTTCGAGACGGTAAAAGCCGCAATATCAGAATAATCTTTGTACAATTTTTCATTAATAGCTTTGTTAGTCTGGACTTTTTCAACAAGATAAAGACCGCCTTGAAGATCTAATCCAAGATGCATTTCGGCGTTTCCGATGGTCGCTTTCCACCATGAAGGCGTGTTGGGGTAAATTGACGGAACTATTGAAAATAAAGATACGATAATTAAAACGGTTATAAGAATTACTCTTGTTTTAACAGGTTTCATAATATTGAAAAATAATCCTCTTTAATATTTAGTATTAAATTCATTTTATCTGTCAAATTAAATTTACGGCAAATAAGTTTAAGATGCCTTAGTCGCTATCGTGTTTTTCGCAACTTTAATTTTAACATCTTTTGCTATTTCAAGTGTAAATACCTGGTCTGCAATTCCGGCAACGACTCCGTAAATACCGCCGTTAGTTATCACCTGGTCGCCTATCTTTAAAGAATCAATCATTTTTTTATGGTCTTTTGTTCTTTTTTGCTGCGGTAATATTACAAGAAGATAGAATATAACTACTATTGCGATTAGCGGAGCAAAACTCCAAATTTCCGACTGGAGAGAACTTCCTCCGATGGCTGCTCCTGCTGCATAAGCATTTGTGGGATAAAATAAATTTAATACATCAGATAGAATTTTCATTTTTTTACCTTTTTATTTATTGATTAGATTAAATTAATAGATTAAATTAATATAATTTATTATATTTTGATTTATTATTCTATTCAAATTTTTAATTAAAGTAAAGGGTAAATCTAAAAAATAAGTGTTAAATTATAAAAATTAGAAAAATTAAGGACAAATGCCGTTTTTAGAAATTATAACCGAATTATTTACATTATGTACCGAAAATTGCCGTAAAGCCCCTTGCTTATAGCTCTGAGGATATCGGGGAGCATGTCAATTTAGAAATACCGGTTTGAATAATTTTTTATTCATTATTATAAAGATGTATCTTCCGGCAGTGAGGCTGTTTGTTGTCTTTTTTCTAAAAAATCATTTTTATAGCTTGTGAAGCTGCCGTCATTTATAGACCGTCTAATATTTAATATCATATTTTGATAAAAATGAAGATTATGTATCGTCAAAAGTCTCTGTGAAAATATTTCTTTGCTCATGAAAGCGTGTCTTAAATAAGCCCTTGAAAAATTTAAACAGGCGTAGCATCCGCATTCATCGTCTATGGGCTGTTTTTCAAATTTATGAACAGAATTCTTAATATTTAAATTACCTTTAGATGTAAATGCAAATCCGGTTCTTGCGTTTCTTGAAGGCAAAACACAGTCAAACATATCAACGCCGAGGCTTACGGCTGTTATTATATCTTCAGGAGTGCCGACGCCCATCAGATATCTCGGTTTATTTTTAGGCAGTTTAGAAACTGAAATACCAAGCATATCACGCATTGTTTCTTTATCTTCTCCTACTGCAAGACCGCCTATGGCGTATCCGTCGGCATTCAGTTCGGATAAATATATTGCCGATTTTTCTCTCAAATCATCAAAGAAATTACCCTGAGATATTAAAAAAATTAAATTGTTTTTTTCTTTATCCTTTGCGTCAATTGAACGTTCAGCCCATTTTAAAGTTATGTCGAGGTCTTTTTCGGCTATTTTTTTTGATACGCCCGGACCTGAGAAAACATCTAAGGGCATTATTATATCAGAATCAAAAGTTTCCTGCAGTTTAACAACTCTTTCAGGCGTAAAAATATGGACTGAGCCGTCGATGTGAGACATAAACTCTGCGCCGCCGCTGCTGATTTTTGCAAATTTGGATAGACTGAATATTTGAAAACCACCTGAATCCGTTAATATCGCGCCTTTATAATTTGTAAAATTTCTTAGAGAGCCGAATTTTTCAATAACTTCCATACCGGGACGCAAAAAGAGATGGTAGGTATTTGAAAGCATTATTCTAAAGCCTTCATTGTAAAGTTCTAAAGGGGAGACGGACTTTACAGTACCTAACGTTCCGACCGGCATGAAAACAGGCGTATCTATTGTTTCGTTTTTTGTGCGAAGCGTGCCGGTTCTGGCATTGCTTAAGGGGTCTTTTTTTATAATTTCAAACATATATTGTTATTTGTTATATAGTATTTATATAGTATATATAGATATCTCTAGAAATAAATCAGAATGTTTTTTAATGTATTTTTAATTTTTTAAGTTATTTTTTGCTTTAATTTTTCATTATTACGTTTTTAATGTTCTGTCATATCATGTTATATATTATATAAAAACATTGCATCGCCGTAACTAAAAAATTTATAGTCGTTATTCATTGCTTCTTCATATAATATTTTCATTTTATCTAAGCCTATTAATGCGCTGAGCATAATAAAAAGAGAGGATTTAGGCTGATGAAAATTAGTTATCAAATTCTTGGTTATTTTAAATCTATAGCCGGGGTATATATATAATGATGTAATCGCATCGCTTTCGGGATTAACAGTACCGTCATCGCCCGTTGACGACTCTAAACATCTCACGGAAGACGTTCCCGTGGCTATCAGCTTGTTCCCGTGTTTGAGCGCATTGTTGATTATGTTTGCCGTTTTTTCAGAAATCTTATATCTTTCTTCATGCATATTATGGTTCTCAATATTTTTTTCACGCACCGGCGCAAATGTTCCTAATCCGATATTCAATGAAATATCTGTAAAAATGCCGCCCTTATCTTTTATTTTATTAATGAGATTTTCTGTAAAATGCAGTCCGGCAGTAGGGGCTGCAACTGAAAAACCGGAATCTTCCTTTGCATATATCGTTTGATAATAAACTTCATCGTCCTTATCGGTTTGTCTTTTTATATATGGAGGCAGCGGAACGGCGGCGCAATTGTCAAATATAAAATTATAATCGTCCTCATTTTGAATTATTATTTCCCACGTGTTTTCTCCAAGGCGGTTTGCAGCGGTAATAAAAAAATTATTATATTGGTTACCGTCGTTATAATTATTATAATCATCGCAGCAGCCATGCTCATTTCTTACGTTCTTATTTTCTTCAAAATTGGAATATTCTGATGTGTGCTGATTGTAATCGACACTGTTTTTTTCACTGTTTGAAGGCAAAACTGTAATTCTTTCATTTTTTTTTATTTTTTTATGTGTTTTAAACAAACATTGCAAGGTAAGGGGAAAAGTAATTTTGTTCGGAAAATCCAGTATAAAAATCTCAACCTTTCCGCCCGTCTCCCTTTTGCCGAATATACGCGCTTTTTTAACATAAGAGCTGTTAACGGTTATTACATCGCCGGGATTGATATAATCAATAATGTCGTAAAATTTTTTGTGCTCTATCGTGAATTTTTTTACGTTAACGGCAAGAAGCTTCGATTCGTCTCTATTTTTAAGAGGATATTTTGCAATAAGTTTTTCGTCAAAAAAATAATTAAAATCTTCTAAATTCATATATTTTCAGTTATGTTGGGTTATTATATTTAAATCTTGAATTTTTTGTATTATATCATAATAACCATAAATATATAACTATAAATAATTGCTATGTTAATAATTATTATAATGTCTATAATAAAATAGCTTTACCTATATTATACAATAACTTGATGGTGGTTCTCAAGTTTCTAACGGTGATTTAAGGTATATTGTATTGTATTGTATTGTATTGTATTGTATTATATTAAAAAATTTATTGACGAAGGAAACAGTTAAAAAACATAATACAAGGAAATGAATTCACAAAAACAATGAAATTATACAAAGGTAAAATATCTATACTCATGCCCGCCTACAATGAAGGTGGAAAAATATATCAAAATTTAATTTATTCTTATAAAATATTTAAAAAATTTAGATTTCCGTTTGAAATTATTTTAATAGATGACGGAAGTTCAGACAATACTAAAGATATGGTTCTCAAAGCTTCAAAAGAACATAATGAAATAAAATTAGTTTCAAATCCAAAAAATATTGGCAAGGGTTTTGCGTTAAAGAACGGTTTTGATAATTCCACAGGTGATTTAATTGTGTTTTTAGACAGCGATCTCGAAATAAACCCTTTTCAAGTCGGGAAATTGCTTAAAACAATGAGAGATCAAAACGCTGATGTAGTGGTAGGTTCAAAAAGGCATAAAGATTCAAATGTAAAATATACTTTTCAAAGAAAAATATTAAGTTTCGGATACTATCTGATGATTAAATTTCTATTTAATCTTAATTTAACAGACACGCAAGCCGGCATAAAAGTATTTCAAAGAAAGGTTTTAGAAGATATTTTTCCTAAAGTATTATGTAAAAAATACGCTTTTGATGTGGAAATTCTTGCAGCAGCGGCTCAAAAAGGATTTAAAATCGTTGAAGAACCGATTGATGTTATTTTCTCGCGAAATACTGCTTGGGGAAGGATCAAAATTAAAGATATAATAGATGTCGGTTTGGATACTGTTGCTATTTTTTATCGTATGAGAATTTTACGCTACTATACATATAACAAAAAATAGAACGATAAGGAGCATATTAATATTTATAATAGCGTAATTTTTTTATGCGGTAGATGAAAACTAATTAACAAATTTCACAAATTAAAAACCGCATTAAAAAACAAAAATAATCACAATAATTAAAATTTTCTATCGTTTTATATCGGCAATTTTGAGCTTTACTTATTTTAATTATTTTAATATGTTAGACGTATCATAAATACATGCAGGATAAATGAAAAATATATTAAACGACAGTTTATTCAAAAATGGAATTTATATCTTCATCTTTTCCATGTCGGCTAATTTTTTCAATTACCTCTTTCAAATCGCAATGGGTCGTTTATTAACGGTATCTGAATACGGCATATTAAATTCATTATTTTCCATCCTTTTGATAATTTCGGTTCCCGCAGGCACCATAACTATAATAGCCGCAAAAAATATATCTCATAACCTGGCAATTTCTAAATTCAATGAAGTTAAGAAATTTATTAAAAACATATTCTTCAAGGTTCTTCTTTTTGGAATGTTCGTTCTTATCGTTTATTTTATTTTTGTCCCGTATTTAATGGATTTCATGAAGATAAATGTTTTTTTATATTATGCTATATTAGGCGTTGTGTTGTTGATAAGTTTTTTTTTCTCATTGCTAATGGGCATACTTCAGGGAGCAAAAATGTACGGCATCTACGGAGTGACGGGAGGTCTGTCATCCGCCGCCAAATTTGTTATCGCCGTTGTTTTAGTATTATTGGGTTTGAATATAGCGGGTGCTCTTCTTTCAACTTTTATAGCGCAGATTGCCGTTTCATTAATAGCCGTTATATTTATATATAGTTATTTTAAAAAAATCGGCTCAAAACAGGTTCTCGATGAAAATAACGACGATGTTTCAAATAATGTTCTAACGATTAAATATTTCTTGCTTGTGCTTTTTTCCTTGTTTTTTTACACTTTTTTTACAAATATCGATTTAATTATGGTAAAGCATTTTTTCCCATCAAAAGAAGCCGGCATTTACGCAGTAAGCGCTTTACTCGGAAAAATTATATTATACCTGCCTGCCAGTTTCGCGGTCGTAATGTTTCCCGAAGTTTCTCACGCGCACGCTTTAAATAATAAAACTAAAAGGATTTTATTTAAAACTATTCTTATCACGGCTTTATTGTGCCTTTTTGGTGAAATTTTCTATATACTTTTTCCTGATTTTATAATATCTGTTCTAATGGGAACTAAATATTTAAAAGCCTCTCCTTTATTAAGTTTATATGGATTCAGTATGTTTTCTTTTGCTATTTTAAGTATAATGGTTAATTATTATATGGCTGTACAGAAATATTTACTTGTATTTTTAATGTTCTTTTTTGCAATATTTGAGGTTGTTTTGATAAGCTTGTTTCATCAGACAATGGTTTCGGTTATATTTTGCGTAATGGCAACGGGATATTCGCTTGCATTTATATCATTAATAAATATTTTTTATATTGATATACTTATTCTTATAAAAAGGATATTTCAATTGCCTGTTCCAAAAAAAATATAAAATAATTTAATGCGTCTTTATTAGTTTAAACAATGAATACTTTCAGCAGTAAAAAAACTTATATCAATAATAAAAATAATATTGGCGGATCGCCTGCATCGCCGTTTAACGATTACAATTATTTTGTATCAATATTAATACCGTTATCTGATATGAACGATTATCTTTTGGAAACTTTAGACCATATATTTAAAATGGATTTTAAGAATTTTGAGGTTATTATTTTGCCCGACGATAAACTTGAGCTTAATTATCCAAACACAACTATAATACCGACCGGAAAAGTTAGTCCTGCAAAAAAGAGAGATATAGGCGCCGGGTATTCTAAGGGCGATATCCTGGCATTTATTGACGATGACGCATATCCCGATAAAATGTGGCTTACAAATGCCCTGCCATTTTTTAATGATGAAAATGTCGGAGCCGTTGGAGGTCCTGCTGTAACACCGGATGGCGACGGTTTTTGGCAGAAAGTCTCCGGAGCTGTATTCCTTACTAAATTAGGCGGCGGCAACCCTGAAAGATATTTATCCATAGGCAAGGTTAAAGAAATTGACGACTGGCCAAGCGTCAATCTGCTGATTAAAAAAGATTTATTTGACAAAATAAACGGATTTGATTCAGAATATTGGCCCGGTGAGGATACTAAATTATGTTTAGACGTTATTAACGGCGGAAAAAAAATTATATACGCTCCGGACGTTCTTGTCTATCATCACAGAAGACCCGGTCTTATAAAACACCTTAGACAAATTGGCAGCTACGGTCTGCATAGAGGATATTTTGCAAAAAGGTACCCTAAAAATTCTTTTAAGCTTTATTATTTTTTCCCTACATTTTTAGTTTTATATTTTATTTTGTTTTTATTCCTTGCAATTATCAATAAAAAGTTATTATTGCCTTTTTCAATTGGTTTGTTAATATATATATTAGCTTTATGCTTCGCTTTTTTTGATATTTACAAAAAAGTCAAAAATTTAAGAATTTCATTTGTTTCTATTTATTACATTTTTTTAACGCATATCTGGTACGGTATAAAGTTTTTTTACGGTTTTTTTATTTTAAAGAATTTAAAGAGCAAATTAAGATAATAATATAAAACAACAATAACAATATAAAATGACAATAACAATAATAACAGTTAAGTCGGAAAATTAATAAAGATTTTAATATCATTAAATATAATAATTATGAAAATATCGATATCTTATCCGCCCTTAGAATCTGGAAAAGGAATACCGTTGCTGTCTCAAAATAGGCAGTTTCAATGGTTTAAGAATCCGACTTATATATATCCCGTAGTTCCGGCTTGCGCAGCTACTCTTTTAAACAAAAACGGTTTTGAAGTGTTTTGGGACGACGCCATAGCCGAAGGACTTTCTTATAATGAATGGCTATCCCGCATTTTAAAAGAAAAACCTGACGCAATAGCAATAGAAACAAAAACGCCTGTGGTAAAAAGACACTGGAAAATAATTAACGATATAAAAGAAAACTTTAAAAAAACATATGGCGATAAATTTATTCCTGCGGTTATTTTAATGGGCGACCATGTAACCGCTCTTCCGGAAGAATCATTAAAAAATTCAGATGTTGATTTTATTATAACCGGAGGCGATTATGATTTTTCTTTGCTTGGTTTATGCAAAAGCCTTAAAACTTGCGGCGGAGTCAAAGGATTTATTGATTTTATCGATAATGCAAACAAGCAGGGGTTGCCTTCTCTCAAAAAAGTTGATTTACCTAAAGGCGTTTATTATCGCCTGAACAGTGAAATTAAAAATACGGGTAAGGTTGACATAACGGAAAATGATTTAAATTTATTGCCGTTTATTGACAGAAATCTTACAAAATGGAAACTCTACGCATATAAAAACGGCAATTTTAAATTTACTCCAGGCGCTTATATGATGGCTGGACGGGATTGTTGGTGGGGAAAATGCAAATTTTGTTCATGGACTACGCTTTATCCTTCAAAAACATTCAGAACTTTACCAGTAAAAAGATATTTAGACGAAACAGGCTATCTTATCAATGATTTAAAGGTTAAGGAAATATTTGACGACAGCGGATGTTTTCCCCGCGGAAAATGGCTGAAAGAATTTTCGTTGGAACATATTGAAAGAGGATACAACAAAAAAGTTGTAATGGGCTGCAATATGCGGGTTGGAGCGCTAAACGATGAAGAATGGAAACTTTTAAAAAAAGCAAATTTCAGATTTGTTTTAATAGGTCTTGAATCTATGACCCAATCGACTTTAGACAGGTTAGACAAGGGAATAAAAATTGAACAGATTGAAGAAACCGTAAAATCCGCTAAAAAAGCGGGGCTTGAGCCTCATATTACGACTATGGTGGGCTATCCGTGGGAAACGAAAGAAGATGCGGTTAAAACTATTGAATTTGCGAAATATTTATTTAAAAAGGGCTATATAGATACGCTTCAGGCAACAATCGTAGTCCCGTATCCGGGAACCCCGATGTTTGAAGAAGCAAGGCAAAACGGCTGGCTTTTGACGGAAGACTGGGACAGGTATGATATGAAAGAATCCGTCTGGAAAAGTCCCGTATCAAACGACGATATTTTAAAATTTACCCAGTCGCTTTATACATCGGCGCTTAATCCGGCGTTTGTAATAAGGAAAGTTTTTTCTGTCAGGAATATTTCGGATATTAAGTTTTTGTTTAAAGCAGGTAAAAAACTAATGGCTCATTTTACGGATTTTAAGGGGTAATGTGCATTCTTTAGTTTCGATTATAATAACGACAAAAAACGAAGAAAAAAATATTGGGCTATGTCTTAAAAGTATAAGATGCCAATCGTATGACAATATAGAAATTATCGTGGTGGATAACCGGTCGAGCGATAAAACAAAAGAAATTGCAGCTGAATTTACCGATTTGATTTACGATAAAGGACCTGAAAGGTCGGCTCAAAGAAATTACGGCGTCAGCGTAAGTCATGGAGAATATGTTATATATATAGATGCGGATATGATTTTAGCGCCGTTTGTTATAGAATCTTGCGTCGCCGCATTTAAGAACAGCCTTTTAGTCGTCGGATTATATATACCTGAAATAATACTGGGCAACGGGTTATTTTGCAAAACAAGAAGATTTGAAAGGTCTTTTTATAACGCTACTCCTATAGATGCAGTAAGATTTGTGAAAAAGGATATTTTCATTAAAATAAACGGTTTTGATGAAAGTTTTTCAGGACCGGAAGATTGGGATTTTAACAGAAAAATTTCAAGTTTTGGTGAGCTTAAGCTTATAAGCGGTTACAAAATTTTATCTGAAGAAAAAGAGGTAAGGGAATGGAAGAAAAATGGTTTTTCAAAAGAAATTACAAATTTTTTAATTTCAAACGGGATTAGCCCTAATGATTTAAATAATAAATATAATAATGTAATATTTCATAATGAAACAAACGTAAATTTATCAAAATATTTTAGCAAAAAATCTTATTACATGAAGAGTTTTGACATTTATATAAATAAATGGGGCAAAAATGATATTATAATTAAGAAACAATTTGGCTTATATTACAGATATATTGGAGTTTTTATAGAAAACGGCAAATGGAGAAAATTATTTAGACATCCGCTGTTAACGGTTTATATGTATTTTTTAAAAGGCGCGGTAGGGGCTGTATACATTAAGCATAAATTATTAAAAAATAGTTAATTGCGGCAGGAACAATACTGGATTAAACGCAGTATCTTAGATAATATTAATTAGCGAGAAATATGAAATGAAAAAGAGTATATATAAAAAAATAGAAGAAAGACTGATATCGCTTGTTGCCAAAAATAGACGTACATATAAAATTGCAAGATTTTTTGGTATCCCAATGCAGAAATTTTTCATTTTTCCAAAATATTTTATAATAAAAAATATTTTATAATATTTATAATAAAGGATTTTAATTATGAATTAAAAATACTAACCATTAAAAAAACAGACGAAAGTTTTTATGTTAGAAAAAATAATTTTTTTAATGATATTCTGGATATTTATGAAATCTTTATTAATAAAGAATATGAGACAGGCTTTTTCAATTATTATGATGGAATTATAGGGGAGGGGGAGTTAATTATTGATATTGGTGCATTTATTGGCGACACAGCTGTATTTTTTGGTAGAAAAGGTGCTGTAGTTTATGCTTATGAACCCTCTAAGGAACTTTATGAAACAGCCAAAAAAAATATTGAGCTAAATAACATTAACGCAAAGATTTTCAATGTGGGCATAGGCAATAAGAATACTAATGTTAAGATGACCCACAATCAAAAAGATATAGCTGACGCAGGAAGTTTTGTTATATTCGATAAATTTGAGTCTATAGAGAAAACTCATAAAGATAGATTTCTATTCACCGAAGAAATAAAACTTATTTCTTTAGATGAAGTTTTAGAACAGTTTGAATCGGTTTATTTATTAAAAATGGATTGCGAAGGATGCGAGTTTCCGGCAATTTCCTCTGTAAAAGATGAAAATTTGCAAAAAATAAAATATATCATAATGGAACTTCATTTTATAAATGTATTTGACCCTGGTGTTATAGCTTCTAAACTGGAAGCTAATAATTTTGAAGTCTTTTTTGATAATAAAAATGGTATTTATGGTATGCTATACGCTAAAAATTTATCTTAAATTCTTTAATATTATAAATAAAAATGCACAACTATTTATAATTAAATAATTAATTCATGGAAATAATTAACAAACCAGTTCTAACGGAAGACTTAAAATTCAGTATTTTGATGCCCACTTATAATGGTTCTAAATGGGTAAGGCAGACAATAAACAGTATTTTGAGACAATCTTATTCTAATTTTGAATTAATTATTTCTGACGACTGTTCAACGGATAATACGCTTGATATTGTAAAAAAGTATAAAGATAATAGGATAAAAATATTTAAAAATGATGTCAATTTTGGTTATCCAGGAAATCTTGAAAAAGCTCGTATGTTATCTTCAATGGATTCTGATATTCTTTATTTAATGGGACAAGATGATATACTTGCAAAAGATGCTCTATTGAAAACATATAAAGCTTTTAAAATCGGCGAAGAAATAGGTGTTGTTAGCAGAGCATATTATCATTTCACCGGAAATAATTTTCAGGCAGGGAATAGAAATTCGGCTAAACCTATTAGCTCTGAAACGATAACTATAATAAATTCATTTGATGACTTTATTAAAGAAAATAATTCTAAAAAAGATGAAGAAATTTTAAGTTATACTACTTTAATATCTTCAATTGGTCAACTTTCAGGACTATCATATCGTAAATGCTGTATAGATATTCCTTTTCATAAAGATATTTTCGTATCTCATATCTATCCATTTTTAAGTATATTAAAAAAATATAAAGCGGTATATTTAAATGATTATATTGTTGCCGTTAGAATCGAAAGCTCCCAATGCATCCATGTTTCTTCAATCTATAAAGTCTCTCCTCTAAAATCTTGGGTCGATATGTTTAATAATATTTTTAATGATAAAAAATATGATAATTTAAGAAAAATATTAATTAACGATTCATCTAAAAAGATTGAAGGTATTTTGCAGATTAAGAATTTTGGGCAAACAAAATATTATTATAGAGAAATATTGCTTTATATAAAATATAGACCCGAAAATTTAATTTCCATTAGGTTTTGGACATATACCTTAGGTTCTTTAGTTATGCCAAAACGATTGCTAATTAAAATAATAGGTTATTATAAAAATAACATTCTCGCTAAAGGTATGAAAAATGTCAAAATTAAATACTAACGATAAACCATTTGATAAACTGTATTCTGCTTTATACCATAATAAATTTTTGGAGAAAATATTCCATACAACGGTATATAATTTAAAAAGAGATTTGAAAGATTGTAAATCTGTTTTAGATTTAGGATGCGGAAAAGATTCGCCTTTACAATATTGTAAATCGATTAAATATAGCGTGGGGGTTGAAGCCTTTAAGCCTTCTTTAGAGGCATCAAAATCAAAAAAAATACATTCAAAGTATATTAATGAAAATATATTAAATGTTGATTTTGAAGAAAATTCTTTCGATGCTGTTATTATGATAGAAATTATTGAGCATCTTAATAAAGAAGATGCTGTAAATTTAATAAAAAAAGCAAATGAATGGGCTAAAAATAAGCTTATACTTACAACACCTAATGGATATTTGCCTCAAAATGAATATGATTCCAATGTTTTGCAAAACCATTTATGTGGTTTTAATATAAACGAATTAAAAAGTTTAGGATTTAAAGTATATGGCTCAGCAGGTCTGAAAATTTTATACAGTGAACAGAAAAACAAAAATGATAATGAAATAGGTTGGATTAGAAAACCGGTAGTTTTTTGGACAATTATAGCTGGCGTAAGTAGATTATTTACTTATTATTTACCTATTTATGCGTTTGAATTATACGGGGTGAGAAACAAACAATAATTATGTTAAATAATAAGAAATCAAATAAAAAAATATTTGCTTTTATGAATTCATATTCTTCAGGAAAAAGTGGCGGGGACGTTTTATTTTTGGAACTTTGTAAATATTTTAATCAATATGCTGAAATAACCGTCATCACTTCATGTTTAGGCAAAAAACTTGCCTTAGAATACTGCGATAATTTAAATTTTATTATCACTGATAAACGAAAACATTTTAAAAATATTATTTTTACATACCTCTTTAGAGGAATTAAAGCGCTATTCTTTAGAATTAAATTAAAAATCGGGGATGTCCTTTATGGGACTTCAGATTTCCTGCCTGATGTACTTCCTATATTTTTTTACAAATTATATAATAAAAAAGTTATGTGGGTGCAAAAAATATATCATATAATACCCAGTAATAGAAAATTTTCATCCTATGCACAAAATTTTAGTTTTTTTTTGATAAAATTATTGTGTAATAAAATTATAGTAATAAATAGTAATGTTAAAGAATATTTAATAAAAAAAGGTTTTGATGAAAAAAAAATTGAAATAATTTATCCGGGCATTAATTTAAATGATATTCGAAATAAAAAATATAAAGATTGCACTAATTATAGTGCTGTATTTGTCAGCAGATTGACAGAATCCAAAGGAATATATGAACTTATAGAGATTTGGAGTTTAGTTTGTAAGAAAATAAACAATGCCAAGCTTGCGGTTATTGGCTCAGGAGATACAGAAATTATTAACGGACTGGCAGGACTGATAAAAGTCAAAAATCTTGAAAATAATATTAACATGCTTGGTTATCTAAAAAATAATGACATGTATTCAATTATCCAATCAAGCAAGTTATTTGTATTTCCAAGTCACGAGGAGGGGTTTGGTTTGTCTATTGCTGAAGCAATGGCTCTTGAGACTCCTGTTATAGTTTATAATTTAGATGTTTATAAAGAAATATATGAAGATTCAGTTACTTATGCTGAACTTCTAAATACTGCCCAATTTGCTGATAAAATTGTTAAATTATTAAATGATGAAAAATTATTGGCTTATTATTCAAAATTGGGGTTAGAGATTGTAAAAAGATATGATATATCAAAATGTGCAGAAAAAGAACTTACAATAATGGGATTTATATAATATTGATATATAATTGAATGTTGAAATTTAAAAATAAAATTATAGAAAAAATAAATTATCACAAATTCCCTATAATTATTTTCATTGTATTATCTTTTGTCCCTTTTTTATGGTTATACAATAAAAATGGGACATTTTTAGGGATGGGTGATTTTGGGCTACTTTTTGTGTTTTATCATACTAATTATTTATTAAAAATAGCCCCCTATTTAATTACTTCAGATAGTGCTATACCTGTTTTTAATGTGATATATTACCCATTTGCTGCAATATTTTCTTTTATTTTTTATATTTTGGGCAGTAATTATCAAAACTCTCAAATATTATTTTTTAGTTTAATTTTATTTATTGCAATATTTTATTTTTATTTATTTAGTCTAGCAGTTTTTGAAATGCTTGATTTTATTCCTAATAAAAAAGCTGCATCAATTTCAGCTATTTTTTATATCTTTAATTTTTTTATATTAATATTTTTTATATTTATACCATGGGCTATTTATTTACTGCCTATTGTTAGTATTATTCTTTATTATTCCATTGAAGCAGTAAAAAAACAAAAAATATCTTTAATATTATTAATTTCGTTATTTTTTTCATTATTTATAATTAATTTAGATCTTGTTCAATATTACTATCAATTAATTTTTTTAACTTTATTTTTTATTTTTTATTATTTACTTAATAAAGAAAACATATTTGATTACTTAAACAAAAATTTAAAATTTTTATTAAAAACATTTTTTATAATTATATTTATAAATATATGGTGGCTATTACCATTTCTTAACTATTCTCTGGGAACATATTTGCATATCAAAAAAAGTGCGGTTAGTTTTAGACATGCATACACAGCTTTGGCTTCATTTTCACACATAACTAATATATTAAGTTATTTAAGAAATGTAGGATATAGACCATCGTTTTTCTGGTTTTTTAAGCAACGACATTATGGATGGGATAAGATTTATTATTCAACATTCTTTATTTTTTTGGGATTCTTAATTACTTTTATAATATTAATCCCAATAATTAAAAATCCCAAAAAATTCTTTATAATTTTAATGCTTTATTTGACAAGTATTTATTTTGCGACGGGATACAATAACCCTTTTAAAAATTTAAAATTATGGATATTGCAACATATACCATTTTCATTTATGTATTTTAGCGGCAATGTATTTCTAATTTACATCATTGTATCCGCATCTATTTTATTCGGTGCAGGTATAACTATAATATATGAATTTATTAAACTTAAATCAGGAAAGAAATTAAGTATAATTATTTTATCTATTATTATGTTAACTACTTGTATAATATATGCTTTCCCTATGTTTTCTTATAATATATTTAATGGATATTATAATATGGAGGGCAAAAGAAGTTATTTGATAAAAATCCCATCTTATTATGCCCAATCAAAAAATTATATTCATAAATATAAAATAAATTCTAATATATTATCATTACCACTTGTTAGTCTTACCTTTTTTTATAAATGGCACCATGGGTACGAAGGTGCAGTTTACGATGACCTGCTTTTTAGCCATAGCGTAATTATCGCGAATTATTCTATTCAAGGCGATCTGCTTCGATATATACAAGATTACAATTATTCTAAAATGTCACATATTTTAGGTATGTTTTCAGTAAAGCATATAGTACTTCAAAATGATATAATATTACCTAAAAGTAATTATATCGCTCTTAATTTTTATAGCTCTTATATGAAATATTTATCAAAACCAGAATTAAAATCCATTTTAAACGCCTCAAAAGGCCTAAAATTAGCAAGAAAATTCGGTAAACTTGACATATATAAGCTATCCGATAAATATTTCATGTTCAAAGTATGGACGCCTAAAAGAGTAATATTTGTAAATCATGAGTTAAAATTGCATGATTTAGATAACTATATGATGCCGATTATAATGCAAAATAGCTTTAAAGTCAGAACGGCAGTATTTGCAAGGTTATTTTCTCCAAACAGGCACTCGGAAAGAATAAAAAACTATGAATTAAATAATATTGCAGACAAATATTCAAAACAATATTCATTAACCAATAAAATATTGGATATTCCCGTTTCTGATAAAATATTAAAAATATCCGAAACAGTTAAAAAAATTAATGCGCCTGCTGTTGAATTTAAAGAAATTAACCCTTCAAAATACGCGGTTATAGTGCATAATGCAAAAGCAAGCTTTCCTCTTATCTTTAATCTAATGTATTTAGCAGGCTGGAATGTTTACCCTCAGATTTATCCTAAAAGAACGGAGGTTAATCGTTCTGAAAATAATTATAATCATAATAATAATGCAGGCGATATATCAAAGCAGACTAATGCCGATGCACATAAAAACATAACATTCACGGGTAATAAATTTATTTCCAAAGACATAAACGGAACCGTGCAGAATAACAATATCCCTGACGGACATATCCTGCAGACTTTGTTTGAAAAACCACTGCCCGCTAAATATCACTTTGTGGCTGACGGTTATTCAAACTCATGGTGGATTAATCTTAACTATATTAAAAAATTAGGACCGCAGTATTATAAAGTCAACAAAAACGGAACGGTTGATTTTGAACTGATAATTGATTACTGGCCTCAGAGATTGCTGTATATCGGTTTGATTATTTCCGGTTCATCGCTGTTTATTATAATAGCTTTTCTGATTTATGATGCCGTAAAAAAAAGAAAAAATAAAAAAAGCGAGTAATTATGGATATAGATAAAAAAATCATTACAGACATAAAGGCGATACTTTCAGCGCTGTTTAAAATGGGTTTAAACTTATGGGAAAATAAGCTTAAAATCGTTAAATGGCTTGTCATTATTCTTGCCCTGTTCCTTGTTTACAGAGTTTATAAAATTTTAACGGTTCATAAAGCAGTAATTCAAAACCATGTCGTATCTAAAATAATCCGCATAAAAAAATCCGGTTATTACAAGCTCGCGGTCTATATTAAACCAAAAACGGTTTACTTTCATAAAAGGCAAATACTTGTTCAAACAAAAGGATTTAAACCGCTTTCGCAACTAACCGTACATCATTATCTGTATGGGTATAAATCTGAAGTTTTACTGAATAAAAAAAACATAGACGGATTTAAAAAAGACAGATACCGGCATTTAATATTCAGAGCTAAAATAATGGGAAAAGGAAGCTCTCCTTTCGTTCTATTTTATCTTTCTTTTTCTAATCCTGATTTAGCTGGCAGAATCTTATATACCCCGATTAATATTCCCGCAAAAAATATACTTAAAAACTATACTATATTGGGAAAATTCAGAAAAAACGGATACATTAAACTGACCAAGAACCCCAATAAGAAAAAGCCAAGAGTTCAGATAAATAAATTTTTATACCTTTATCCTCAATTTGCTATAAAAGGCAAAATAAAATATATAAAAGCTTATATTGAATACAAAATTAAACATAAAAAATATTTTTCCAAGCATTTTAATCTATCAAACGGCGGTTTAATAAATCTTTACGGCGTACTTAAAAACAAAAAAATTAAGCGCTGGAGAGACGCTAAAATTGTTAAAATTTATTTTGTCGTAAAAAAATATAAAAAGATAAAAGGTTCCATTAAGATTGCCAACTTGGGCTTAATATATCCGAATTATGAGCCTTTAAAAAAGGCATTTAAACAATTCATATACAAAAGATATTTTATAAGTTTCATGAAAAAAAGCAGATTGTTTCATAAAGTACTTTTAAAAGATATCAGGCAGGCTAAAAAAAGCAACGCATTGGAATTAAAATCTTTTAATTTTGTTTCAAAAAGAATAATAAAACAGGCTTTAATTCATGATATATTAGATGAAATATTTTCAGTTGATTATAACACTAAGATAAGGCATATTAGTCATATTAAAAATAAAATAGTCAGACATTTTTACAGATTTGTATATAAAAAATACTTGACGGAACAAAATTTTTTCAGTCTTTTATTGTCGCATTTCAATAAACCAAAGCATTTTTATAAAAATATTTTAATCCCCGTAGGCTCAAAAGGGATTAAAATAAAAACAAGGAAAGAATTTAACGGCAATACATCTTATTACAATAAAACAACTTATATATATGTTAATTTTAATAAAATAAAATTTTATAAATATTGGCCAGCGCATAAACATATTTTAAAGAAAATACTGAAAAACTACATTTACAATAACATTTATGAACGCAATTTACATTTTCTTAAGGCGAATAATTCGCCCAAACCTTTTAAACCTTTTGTATTAAGGGGCAATAATGAAGATTACTGGCACGGCAAGCATTATTACAGGCACTATCCCATATTAAAAAGTTTAAAGGTTTTTGCTTTTGACAAAAAAATAAATAAAATCAACGGATATTTTTATTATAAAAGCCTTCCCTTTAAATATCCAAAATTTTTAAGTTTTTCAAAAAATGTACACTTAAATAACGAAAATAAAATAAATTTTTTAAATCTGATTTCAAATAAATTTACTTATAAAAATCAGTTAAAACTTATAAATTCTTTTAATTTAAATCCTGCAGTTTTTTTAAAGAAGCCGTTTTTTACTTCAATAACCTTAACAAAAAAAAGCATAATTAATACCATAAATAAAAACGTAAGCTTTGAGCGTATCGGTTCTGGTCATGTCAATGGATTATTTTACCCCGTTATGAGTAAAACAGGTTTCAATATAAGAAGGTTTGTTCTGAAATTCATGAATATAACCTTTATCAACCTTCGTTACGGCTTAATAAAATTTCATATTAACGGGACATATAATGAAAAATTGGCAAAAAATTTTTTAAAGTTAAGATGCCGTTTGATTAATTTTAATAAGACGAAAAACGTTGAAGTTCCTGTAAAATATTATTTATTGAACGGCAATTTATTTTTTGCGCTTAACTTAAAACATATTAATTTAAAAAATGTCAATGAAATTATCATCAGTTTCAAACAAAAAGAAATGGTTGTTTATTATAAATATAATTTTAGAATAAATAAAAATATTTATTTTATTCATTATGCAAAATCGCGTATGCCCTCACTAGATAATATTATAAAAAACGACCCTTTGTTTAAGTTAAATAACAACAAAATATTCTTAAATAATTTTAAACTCTCGTTTAAAAGATTTAACAAAATTTTTAAAAACGGCGGCAGTTTTATTTCGCAAAAAATTTACCTTAAAAAAGGTAATTATAATATTGAGAAAGTATTAAACGAAATCTTTAAAATCCAAATACTTTCTTTGCAAAAAATTAAAAACAACAGAATTAAAAACAACAACATTAAAAATGCAAAATTAGATTTAAATAAAACCAATAAAGCTAAACCGGCAAAGAAAATTATAACAAATAAAATTAAAGAAAAAAGAACATTATAAAAAATGAGAAATATATTTAACAATATAGTCTTTGTTGCGATTCATGTTATAAGTTTTATATTCGCAATAGATTTGATATTCAGGATTGCCCATGGTAAAGTAGGTTTCGGTTTTCAATGGCTTGGGTTGATTATTGTTATTCTATACGGGTTATGGGTGCGCTATATATTAAGAGAAAAATATTTTAGTAAAATTGAATTTTTCAAAACAAGGCTGTCCGCTCCGTATTCTTTGGGGGCGGTTTTCATGCTTTTCATAGCTATGATTATTGATTTAGCGGGAAACGAAAGACTTGCCAACGGTTTTGCGATTATTTGTTTTTATTTTTTAATTGCAACGGTTGTTGTAGAAGGCATAGATTCGCTTAAACAAAGATTTATTCGAAAACAGAAGGGTTAAAGGTTCTATACTTATTTATATGCATTAGCAGCATACAATAACCCATTGACATATAGATAGTATAAAATATCTACAACATTAAATACAAATATAAGTATAATTAGCGCATACAACTTTAATGGACGCAAGGGGCCAATTCTATTTTACGATTTACAATTATCTCTATAATGCCTTTAAAACAAATTAAGCAAAAAATTAAAGAAATATTAAAAGACAATTATACGCCTTTAGTTTTTTGTATAATTTACACCGCTATATTTTCTGCAGCTACAATCTTAAGATACGAGACATTTCATTCCTCTTTCATGGATCTTGGAGTAGAAATGCAAGCTATTTATGATATTGCCAATGGCCATTTTACTTATTACAAATCCAATATTATTATTGGAAGCAGCTATATTGAACCTTTTTATTTTATTATGGGTTTATTGTATAAGCTTGCGCCCCATGTTTCTTTTTTCTTAATACTTCAATCATTTGCGATAGGTATTAGCGGATTTCCTTTTTACTGGATATATAAAAAATTAATTGGCAACAATGGCGCTTATATTGCTCCGCTATTATTGCTTCTAAACCCTCAAATACATACAGGAAATATGTTTGATTTTCATATTTCTATGTTCTATGTTCCTTTTATATCATTTGCATTATATTTTGCAATGAGTAGAAAATATTTTTTATTATATTTATTTTCTTTTCTAATTCTATTTACAAAAATAGATTCTTTTATTTATCTATCGGCAATTTGCCTTTATATGATATTAATTGATTATAAAAATAAACATAATTATATTTTGCTTGCCATTTCAATTGTTTATGGTTTATCTGGTATTTTTATTGTATTGCCGCTAATAAATCATACTGCGTATAACCTGATTTTCGGCAATGGAACGTCTGATTTTGGTCCTTTAAGATATCCTGTTTTAAGTTACGGAATAAAAGATTTATTAAATTTAAATATTTTAGGATTTTTAAAAACATTATTTGTACCTTTTTCGCAAAATATCTATATATATTTTAAATTTATCTTATATTTTTTAATAGCTTTATTGTTTTTGCCGCTTTTTTCTGGAAAATATTTATTAATCGTTATCCCTTCATTTTTGGTAAACTACTTAGTAAATTACCCGTTTCAATCAATGATAATGCTCCAATATGTATATTACATGATTCCATTTTTTGTCTTAGCAAGTATTTATGGAATAAAAAATATAAAAAGCAAAAGAATGTTTAATAAAATTGAAAACAAACCAAATAACAAATATTATTTTAATATTTTATTGTTATTTCTTCTTATAGGTGCCACATTTATAATCCAAAATTATTCCGAAATTAATCCCGATAAAAATGTCAATATCTTTGATGTTCAAAATTACATCTATTATAAAAAACTTTATGCGGAAGATTATACAAATGCTTTAAAAAAAATACCAAAAAATGCAACAGTCAGCATAAGCGAATTTGCGTACCCATGGGATTATATGCAAAAACATGTTTATTTATTTCCGCAAGTTGGCAAAAATACACAATATATAGTTGTTTCAACTTGCGTTAAGGAGCAATTATATGGCAACAAAGACGAGAAAAGGCTTGAAGTATTAAAACATATTATTAACAAAAAAAAATTTACAATAATTTACAATAAAGGATGCAGCGTAATTCTAAAAAAATTATTTAAATCATAAATGAGTTTAAATTATAACATAAAAAAACAATAAGACTTTGCTATCTAATCTATAATTAATCACCAAAAATAATAAAAAACGATAAAAACTATTTAAAATTAAATTGTGAAGTTTCTAACGGTGATTTAAAGTAGAATAAATAAAATAAATAAGATAAAATAAAATAAAATAAAATAAAATAAAAAATAAGACAAAATAAATAACTCACGATGAATAATAATGCGTAAGGACAATAATCTATTTATAACTTTAGAAGGGATAGACGGCTGCGGGAAAACAACCGCGGGGCATGAACTAAAAAGCAGACTTGAGAAAAAAGGCTACAGTGTTTTCTACACTATGGAACCGACGGATGAACCTCTGGGCGTTTTTATTAAGAAACATATTTTAGAAGAAAGTCAAAATGATGATGATACAGACAACAATAACAATATAGGCAAATATTGTAATGATAAAAAAAACAAATCGCTGCATGAATATATTAATACTTTAGATAAAATTTCTTATAAATTAATTTGCCTGTTTTTGTTTTCATCTGACAGAGCGGCTCATTTGAGCAGTATTAAAAATAAAATTAAAGATTATGACATTGTTATATGCGATAGATTTACAGATTCTACATTTGCCTATCAAAGTTTTGATGAAATAGAAGATAAAGCTAAAATAGACA
The DNA here is from genome assembly GCA_021794475.1 of bacterium. Lineage (GTDB taxonomy): Bacteria > SZUA-79 > SZUA-79 > Acidulodesulfobacterales > Acidulodesulfobacteraceae > Acididesulfobacter. Next base: position 23,022 of record JAJYQS010000013.1, read on the forward strand.
AAGCTAAAGAATTTATTCTCAAAGTAAACAGTTTTATTCTTGATATAAATGGTATTGAAATAGATAGAACTTATCTGCTTGATATAGACCCTGAAATAGCCGGCAAAAGAATATCGAAAAAAGATGTCAAGAGCCTGTACGATGTACAATCCGCCGATGTTTTTTCAAAAATAAGGGAAAACTATCTATATCTTTATGAAAGATATAGAAATAGAATAGGGCTGATAGACGCTTCTCAAACTACGGATGAAATAGTGTCGAAAATTTTATCGGACATGGATTCTTTATTGTAAAGTAAAGATATTAAATTAAAGATATTAATATTATTATGAATAATTTTCCTTATGGATTTTCAAAGGTACTTGGACACAAAAGTGAACTGGCTTTTCTGAATAATCTGATTTTACAGGACAGAATTCCATCAGGTCTGATATTTTACGGTCAGGAATCGATAGGAAAAAAATTTGCCGCTTTCTCATTCGCCTCATCTGCGCTGTGCTTAGATTTTAATTTAGATTTAAATTTTAATAGCGGCAATAGTAAAAAATTAACCGGCAGCGAAGAGAGCAATGGCGGCTGCAGCAGTAATTTAAATAATTCCTCTTCAGCATTGTTTGAACCGTGCGGAGAATGTTCATCCTGCGTTGGAATACTTAATAAAACAAATTCCAATATAATTTATATAGAGCCTGAAAAAGGACTGATAAATATAGACAAAATTAATGGATTAGCAAGGTCTCTTTCGCTTTTGCCTGCGAACAATACGCATAGATTTGTTATTATAGACGATGTTTCTAAAATGAATGCAGGCGCAATGAACTCAATCTTAAAAATTTTAGAAGAACCTCCGGAAAAAACGGTTTTTATTTTAATAGCGGCAAATTTAAATAGTATTCTGCCTACCATAATATCACGATGTATGATTGTAAATTTTAAACCTATAAATGAAAAAATATTATTAGGCTATGCTAAAAGTTACTATAATGCCAATGACAACCGAAATAATAACGACGATAACAATGGCAATAATAATGACAATAATGATGACGATGTCAATGAAAACAACATAGCCGGCAAAGAAGATAGAGAAGATAGAGAAGATAGAGAAATTAAGGGGTTTAATAACAACGGCGATATACTAACTGCGTATGTAAGACTCGCAAGAGGCAGTATATCAAATTTAGCTAATTTAATGTCAGGCAATTATATAAAACTCAGAAATGAGATTTTTGATATTTTTATCAGTGAATCATTTAACAAAAAATTACCTTTTTATAATTATAATATGTCCGATAAATTTAATAATATTATAAAAAATTATAAAGAAAACGGAAGCAAAAGCAATAAGTCAGGCAGCAAAACCGGCATTAAAACAAGAAAGGAAAACTTGATTAAATCTGATAATATGCAAGGGGCGCTTAATCAAAATAATTATAAAAATAATTATTTGAATATTGATAACGGTATACATCCAAATAATCTAAAGCTAAATTCCGGTCTAAATATAAATATAGATAATGCAGATATAGATGAGAGCTATATTTTTGAAATTATACTTGTCATATTAAGAGACATTTTAGTTTATTTAGTTACAAAAAATATAAAATTAATATATAATGTAGATGTTTACGAAGAAATAAAAAAAATAGCTATGCTTGATAATTTTGATGAAGAAAAAATTTCTGAAATGCTCGAAATTACCTTAAGCCATATTAACGGTCTCAATTACAATTTAAATAAACATATTTCTTTAGACAGATACTTTTCGGCGATATGACGTGGATATATATAACAATATATATAACGATAGGAATAGATAATAAAAAAAATAGATAATAATAAAATTTACTAATAATAAAATTGAAACAATAATAGAAATAGAAAATAATAATAAAATTTATTAACAATAAAATTGAAATAAAATATAAAAAATATGAGAACAGTAAAAATAAAACTTTATGAAGGCGCCGAACCGGAAGAATTCAACGCATGCGCTTTAAATATTACAGGCGGGGACAGGGTTCTGGTTAAAAAAAAAGGTAAAATTTTTCTCGGTATTGTATCAGAGGCGCCTGAAATTAAAGATAATAAGCAGGACTTGCCGAGCAGTGCGGAGCAGATGTCTCTGGTATTAAGAAAAGTCAACGGCAATGAAGACGTAAGTGCGTTTCAATATCATCCCAAAGAAGATGAAGGATTTGTTTTTTGCAATCAACGAGTTAAGGAATTAGGCTTGTCGATGAAACTTCTTAAGGTTAAATATCTTCCCTCGGAAAATAAGATGATTTTTTATTACAGCGCCGAAGAAAGAGTTGATTTTAGAGAGTTAGTCAAGATTATGGCGGCAAAATTTCATTTAAGGATAGAGATGCGCCAGATAAATATACGCGATGAGTGTAAACTTTTAGGCGGGATAGGTCTGTGCGGCAGAATGTATTGCTGCAATTCAGTCATAAAAGAACTTGCGCCTATAACTCTTAAGGCTGCAAGCGCCAAATTTCAAAAACAGAATTCAGGGAGAATGATAGGTTCCTGCGGCAGACTTTTATGCTGTTTTATGTTTTGTTCCTCTGATGATGACGGATGCGGATGCTGCGACAGCACAGGGATTAAAGAAGATATTCCGGTAATATAAATATAAATTAGTACAAATAAATCAATAAAAATAAAAAAAATGAAAAATAAAGGCAATTTCTTTTATATAACCACGCCTATATATTATGTTAACGATGTACCGCACATAGGACATGCTTATTCTACGGTATCCGCCGACATACTTGCAAGATTTAAGAGACTTTCAGGGTTTAACGTACTGTTTTTAACCGGTACGGATGAGCATGGATTAAAAATAGAAAAAGAAGCTCTATCAAGAGGCATATCTCCCAAAGAACTTGCGGATAATGTCCATATAAAATTTAAAGAACTTTTTAATTCTTTAGATATTTCTTACGATAGGTTTATTAGAACTACCGATGAAGACCACATTAAAACCGTACAAAAAGTTTTTTCAGAACTTATTTCTAAAGGAGATATATATCTTTCGGATTATGAAGGCTGGTATTGTACCCCATGCGAAACTTTTTTAACCGAGAAATCTCTTTTAAACGGAAATTGTCCGGAGTGCGGGAGACCTGTTGAAAGAATAAAAGAAAAAAGTTATTTTTTAAGATTGAAAAAATATGAAGAAAAACTATTAGAATACATTAATGAGAATCCCGATTTTATCAAACCGTCTTTCAGAAAAAATGAAGTAGTAAGTTTTATCAAAGAAGGATTAAACGATTTAAGCGTATCAAGAACGTCTTTTAAATGGGGAATCCCGGTAAGCGGAGACGACGAGCATGTTATTTATGTATGGTTTGACGCTCTGATTAATTATTTGACCGGAGCGGGCTATTTAAATTATCGAAAGGATGACGAGTATGATACGGAAAATGATTTGACTGATGCCGGCGTTAATGTTAATGCCAATGCCGATGCAGATAATGAAAATAATTTCATTAATTATTTTGACAATCTTCATCATATTATAGGAAAGGATATACTTAAATTCCATACGGTATATTGGCCTATTATGCTGTTAGCGTTGGACATTCCTCTTCCGAAGACGGTTTTTGCCCACGGATGGTGGCTCATGGACGGCAAAAAGATGTCGAAATCGTTAGGCAATGTTGTTAATCCGGTTGAAGTTATAAATACTCACGGAGAGGATCCATTGCGCTATTATCTGATGAGAGAGGTTACTTTCGGTCTTGACGGGGATTTTACGCTAAAAAATTTTATAACAAGATATAATTCAGAGCTTGCTAATGATTTAGGCAACTTAGTTTCAAGGCTTTTAGCAATGCTCAGGAAATACAGAAACGGTGTTGTGCCGATATCTTCGGAAATAAATGCGGACTTAATTGATTATGCCTTAAATTTGCGAGATTCTTTGGATAAAAGATACGAAAATTTTGAATTTTCCAAAATTTTAGAAGATGCTTTTTTATTTATAAATAAAGTTAATAAATATATAAATGACAGCGCTCCATGGAAAATAGACGTCAATAATGAAACTGAAAACAAATTTTTAGATTCGGTATTGAGAAGTTCTATTATTTCGGTATATTATATTTCTTATTTTATTTATCCGTTTATGCCGGGAACATCGGATAAAATAAATTTTATGCTGAATGTCAAGCGCTTTTCAGACGGCGGTAAATTTCTCATACCGGATGATATATTTAAAGAAGGTTTTAAAATATCGGATGAAAGCGTTATGCTTTTTCCCAGATTAAATATATCCGGCAGTAAAAATCAGGGATAATAGATTACAGCTGCGGCAAATTCACATTTCGGACTTAATTTATAACGTCAGTTAATGCAGTAATATAGGATTACAGTTATGATAGATTCGCATTGCCATTTAGAGATGAAAGATTTTGATGCAGACCGTTCCGCTGTATTCGAAAATATGGAAAAATTTGGTATAACCCATGCTATATCCATAGGTTCTTTAGCAGAAAACGAAAGGTTGGAAAAAACGATTCAGATTGTCAATGAGCACGGTAATATATTTACGACTCTTGGAGTTCATCCAAAAAGTGAGTATAAGAGTGTTGGCGATATAAAAAATTTGTTTGAAATAAATTTTTCAAATTTAAAAGAAAAGGTTGTCGCGATTGGAGAGATAGGGCTTGACTATTTTGAAGACGGCGAAAAAACGATAGATAAAAAAAAGCAGGAAGAGCTGTTCAGATTTCAGATTGAGCTTGCGTTAGCCAATAAACTTCCCATTGCCATTCATATAAGGGATGCTTACGACGAAGCATATGAAATCTTAAAAAGCTATCACAATTCCGATTATTTATTTTATGGAGGAGTCATTCACTGTTTTTCAGGTAAAAATATTGAAGAAGCTGATAAATTTTTAGACCTCGGATATTTTATTTCAATAGCCGGCAAGATAACGTATAGAAAAAATCAGCACTTAAGAGACATAGCGAAAGTTCTTCCTGATGAAAAAATATTAATAGAAACAGACAGCCCTTTTCTTGCTCCCCAAAAATACCGCGGAAAAAGAAACGAACCGTCTTATGTAAGATTTATAGCTGAAACAATAGCAAATGAAAAAAATATTGAATTGGAAAAATTTAAAGAATTAACGGTGCAGAATACCGTGAATCTGTTTTCTCTTAGCGGTGTAGATAATTTTTATCCTGCCGTAGCCTATAAAATCAGAGATTCAATTTACGTTAATCTTACGAATAAATGCACGAATCAATGTATTTTTTGTCCTAAATATCAGAACGGCGCGGTCAATTTTAATGTAAAAGGATATAATCTTGAATTAAAACATGAACCATCGGAAACCGAAGTTTTATCATCTATTTTTCATTATTACAATTTTAAAGAAGTTGTATTTTGCGGACTGGGAGAACCGACTTTGCGTTTGGACGTTCTTAAAAAAGTAGCGGCGGAGCTTAAAAATAAAGGAATTTATGTAAGACTTGATACCGACGGGCTTGCTAATGCCGTTTACAACCGGAATGTAGCGAAAGAGCTGGGAGAATATATAGACAGTATAAGCATAAGTCTTAATGCCGCCGACAGCGATTATTATAATGCAGTTTGCAGACCAATGCTCAAAAAAAATAGCGGTTTAAACATTAATCCTTTTAACTCAATTTTAGAATTTATAGACGAATCGAAAAAATATATAAATGATGTTGCGGTTTCGGCAGTCGGGTTAAAAGATTTAAATATAGAAAAAGTAAAAAAAATTGCGGAAGAAAAAATGGTAAAATTTAAATTTCGTAAATATAATGATGTGGGATAAAAAATTTAATTTTTGCCTGTTTATTAATTTTGTTAATTTAATAAATTAAACTAACTTTTATTTTATTTCGTTTATTTTAATTTTAAATATTATCTCATTGGTTATATTGGTTGTGTAATGAATCAAAACGCTATCTATATTGACTGTTTCAGCGGCATATCGGGCGATAAATTTCTGAGCGCTTTATATAATTTAGACTTAATCAAAGAAAAACAATTATGCGATGCAGTAGATAATTTAAATATACAGAATTTTTCTTCAAAAGATATTCTTTTCGAGGAAACGCAAAAAAAAGGTTTTCGCGGGTTATTGCTGAGAATAAATCAAGATAAGCTATCTGTAAAATTCAAAACAATAAACGAAGTAAATAAGCAGATTGATTTAATTAATTTTAGAAATGATATTAAAAACGATATACGCCTGATTTACAATATTTTATTTGAGGCAGAAGGATATATCCACGGAAAATCTTTAAAAGAACTGCATCTTCATGAAGTTGCAAGCATCGACACACTTATAGACGTATCATTGTCCGCCTTTATTATTAATGAACTTAATTTAAAAAATAACGGAAATTATAATATAATCTGTTCTAAAATAAACTTAGGTTCAGGCATTATAGATATCTCGCACGGTACTTTATCGGTACCGCCTCCTGCAGTTTCCTATATATTAAAAGAAGTACCTGTTTACGGTTTTGGCGATGATACCGAGTTAACCACGCCCACCGGAGCTGCGCTTATTAAATATTATGCCGGCGGATTCAGCGAAAAAATACCCTCAATGGAAATTATTTCAGAAGGTTACGGCTGCGGGTCGAAAGACCTGAACAGATTAGCGAATATTTTGAGAATTTTTTACGGAAAATTAAATAAGCATTCTTCTTTTGGTTATAGTTATAGCTTTTACAATAATGCTAACTGCGCCGGCAGCGGTAATTACAAAAATAATATTGACGGCGGCAATAATCCGCAAATCCCAGATATGATGGATATGATGAATTATGGAGAAATCGTTGAAATGCAGTGTAATATTGACGATATGAATCCGGAGATATATGATTTTGTAATCGAAAAATTATTTAAAAACGGAGCAGTAGATGTTTTTCTCACACCGGTAATAATGAAAAAAAATAGACCCGGCATTGTTTTAAATGTTTTATGCGATGTTCCGTCAATAAAGAAATTATCGGCGGTTATAATGGAAGAAACCACGACTATAGGGGTCAGAATAGCAATAAAAGATAAAATTTATATAGACAGATTTACGGAAGAGCTCAATACTCCGTATGGTACAATTAAGGTTAAAGTATCTAAATCGGGAAATAAAATCCTAAATAAAAAACCCGAATATGAAAACTTAAAAAAAATAGCGCTAAGCAATAATGTTTCTTTAAAGGAAGTTTATAATGCCATCAATAAAATAATCAAATAAGTGCAAAATAATTAAATGAATGCAAAATAAATAGTTTTATTTTATCTTAACTTAAATTAAATATGACTTTGAATCTAGAATGTATCTGTCTAAATGCTTTGAATAATTGCTCCAGTAGGATATTTTTGCGGTTTCTTCGGTTAAACCTTCAAATTGATTTACCCTTGCATCCATATTGTCTATAAAATGTAATATAAGTGCTTCAATAGTCTTGGGTCTTTTAGGTGAACCGAATTCTAATTCTCCGTGATGCGAAGCGATAGAATGTAAAATAATAATTTTTAAATTTTCAGGGAAGTCTTTTATAGTTTCCATTCTTTTACTTATGCAGTTGATACCTAATACTATATGCCCTAGAAGTCTCCCTTCATCAGAATATTCCGTAATATTTTTATTAAATCTCAATTCCTGTATTTTACCGGCGTCATGCAAAAAACAGCTTGCCAGCATTACATCTTTATTTACGGAATCTTTGTAGTGCATAGACATTAATAGACCGGCTTTTACAATACTGAGAGTATGCTCCAGAAGACCGCCTATATATGCATGGTGTATAGATTTAGCCGCAGGCAGAGATTTTAATTTATTCGTATAATGTTCATCGTTAAGAAATGAATTTATGAGTTCGCCGATATATTTATCTTTAATATTTTCTCTCAATATAGCGCATAACTCTAAATACATATCATCTATGTTAAACTTTGAAGACCTGAGGAAAAGGCATAAGTCGCCGCCGGTAATGTCTATTTTTTCCGCATCTGAAATATTCAGTTGTAATTCATTTTGAAAAATGCTGGTTTTTGATTTAATTCTTATAAAATCTCCGGCTTCAAAAATATTTGCAAATTTTTGAGTATTGTCCCAAATATTGGCTTTTATATCGCCGGTTTTATCGGATAATTTAAGAGATATATAATCTTTCCCTGTTTTCCCTTTCAGTAATGATTTATTTTTTACTAAAAAAATTGAATCTGCTTTTTCATTTTCTTTTAAATCTGATATAAATAATTTATCCATGATAAGTAAAGATGTTTGATGTTTGGTATTTATATTTTAATAAGTAAATATTTTTGATATTTATATTTTTAAAAAGTTGAAGAAAATAATTTATAAAAATCTCTGATTTAATAATCAAATTTAATGATAACAGATAATTTTAAAAAAATCAAAGTAATGGACAAATTTTTATTTTTTTAATTTTTTTGTTGCTAAAAACGGTAATAATCTGATATAACATTAAATTACCATATAAAAATTAATTTCATTTATTCCGGATTTATTTATTCTTTTTTACTATTAATATGCTTATTGTTAATATAATATTTGTTGTATAGTCTAAGTTGACCTTAAAGTTCAATGTAATAATTATATACATATATAAATATATATATATTTAAAATTTAATCTATAATTGATTTATAATATAAAATTTATAATCTAAAATCCATTATAATTTATAATCTATAATCTAAAAATTAATCTATAATCTATAAAAAAATATTTATTTTATAAAGAGGTTGGAAGTATGTTTATTGATAATATAATAGGAATTTTTTCACAAGATCTCGCAATAGATTTAGGAACTGCGAATACCTTAATATATGTGAAAGACAAAGGGATTGTTTCAAACGAACCTTCCGTCGTGGCTGTTCACATAGATTCAAGAGGAGAAAAGAAAATTTTGTCAGTCGGTAAGGATGCAAAAAAAATGCTTGGCAGAACGCCAGGCAATATTCAGGCAATCAGACCGATGAAAGATGGAGTTATTGCAGATTTTGAAGTAGTAGAGGCTATGCTTAAATATTTTATAAGAAAAATACATAATAGGAAAACTTTAGTCAGACCGAGAATTATTATAGCAGTTCCTTCAGGCATTACCGCCGTTGAAAGAAGAGCGGTGAGGGAATCGGCAGAGGCTGCCGGAGCCAGAGTAGTTTATCTGATCGAAGAGCCTGTCGCGGCGGCAATAGGAGCAGGATTGCCGATAACGGAAGCTGCCGGAAATATGATAGTGGATATAGGCGGAGGAACTACCGAGGTTGCGGTTATTTCAATGTCCGGTATTGTTTATGCAAAATCCATAAGGGTTGGCGGCGATAAGATAGACGATTCTATAATTCAATATGTGAAGAAAAAATATAATCTCCTTATCGGCGACAGAACTGCAGAACTGATTAAAATGACGATAGGCACCGCTTACCCCACCGAAGAAATATCTACGATGAATATAAAAGGCAGGGACCTTCTTAGCGGAATCCCTAAAATAGTTGAAATTACTTCGGCTGAAATCTACGAAGCTATATCTGAGCCGGTATCTCAAATTGTCGATGCGGTAAAAACTACGCTCGAAAAAATCCCGCCGGAACTTTCTTCCGATATTGTTGACAGAGGTATTGCTCTTGCAGGCGGTGGCGCTCTTTTAAAAAATATAGATATTTTAATAAGAGAGAATACGGAACTTCCTGTTATTATAGCAGACGACCCTCTCACTTGCGTTGTAAGGGGTGCAGGTATGGCATTAGACGAGCTGAACATATTAAAAGACATTGTTCTTGAAAATTAGTGTAAAAATAGTCATTAATATTCAATAGTCATTAGTATTTATTAATTAAAAAATCAATAAAATTCACCGCAAATAGATTCTAATAACTATAGGTTTTAAAATACCGACAATATAATAAAAATATCAATGCAAAAAGGGTTTTAAATTCTAATAACTATAGGTTTTAAAATACCGACAATATAATAAAAATATCCATGCAAAAAGGGTTTAAAAAATTTTTTAAAAAAAATAAAGATATTTTTTTGCTAATATTAGTCGTGATTATTGCCGCCGTCATATTTTTAGCTCACTTGAACAGCAAGAAATATAACGGTGTTTTGTCTGGACCTATTTACGGCAGTGTATATTTTATTTATAAAATTGCGGATTATCCGGTAAAGTTATCTACTAATATTTTTTCGAACTATATTGATTTAATATCTGTAAAAAAAGACAATAAAATTCTTTTGAAGCAAAATAATATTCTTAAAGAAAAACTCTATAAATTAAATACGTATAAAATAGAAAACAGTGAGCTTAGAAAACTTCTTAATTTAAAAAGAAATATTATTTCAAAAAAAACTATATCTGCAGTTATCACAATTCACGGCATACAATCGTGGTTCAGGAGTTTTTATATAAACAAAGGGCAGCATAGCGGAATTAAAATCGGAGAAGGAATTGTTTCGTACAGCGGAGTTATAGGAAGAATTATTAAAGCAGGACGCTATTCTTCAAAAGCTATCGCTATTACAAATCCAAAATGCGCATTCTCGGTAGTTGATGCCAAAACCGGGGTTGTAGGTATAGCGAAAGGTGTAGGAAACGGATATTTAAAAATTAAATTTATTTTTTCTACCCAGAAGGCTTATATCGGGGATACTATTTTAACTTCCGGGTTAGGCGGGGTGTTCACGGCAGGATTGCCCGTCGGTCATATAATTAAGGTTATAAGCAAGCCTAACGATATATTTAAAAAAATAATAGTAGAGCCTCATAAAAATTTATTTAATTCAAAAAATGTTCTCATTGAGAGATAAAATAATAAGAAATGTTTATATAACCCTATTTTCTCTTCTATTGCTTATCCTTACCCTGATTTTTTCCAATTATTTTGAGAACCCTTTTATTTTACCTAATTTTGCGCTTATTGCTATTATTTATTTTGCTCTTTATTTTAATATTTTTAATGGGCTCATCGCATCTTATTTATTTTTTTACGTATATGGATGTTTTACCGCTATGAACCCGTATACTTATGCTATGGCAGGTGTTATCATTTTTACCTTTGCTTTTTATTTATGGAAAAAATTTTTATCGGATAATATAATTTACGAAATTTTTATAACGTTTATATCATCTGCGCTCTATTATTTTTTAATATTTGCTATAAGTTTTATTTATTTTAAGTACAGATATAACTTGATTTATTATGTTTTATTTTATCTGCTGCCGGTTAGTGCTGTTACTTCTATGGTATCCCCGATAGTCTTTTATTTTTTTAGAAAAATAGATTATTACAGATATAAACGAGCGCAAACAGGATTAAAAATTTAACCGACATTGCCGAGAAGTCCCATGCAATAAGATAGTGGGCACTTCACTAATATCTAATAATCAAGTAATAGGTAATAAAGTAATAAATAATTAAATAATTAAAAACTAAACGGTTGATTATTTAATCTTTTTATTAATGATGCTTGCTGCCACGCCGGCGCCGAATCCGTTGTCTATGTTTACCGTTAATAAACCTCCGGAGCAGCTGTTAAGCATAGAAAGAAGAGCCGATATTCCGTTAAATCCGGTTCCATAACCATTAGACGAAGGAACTGCGATGACCGTTGCATCGACTAAACTTGAAATAAAAGTAGGAAGCACGCCGTCCATTCCGGCAACGGCTATGATAACGTTAGCCGATTTAATTTTGTCTATATTGTCAAAAATTCTGTGAGTTCCGGCAACTCCTATATCGTAAAGTTTAGATATTTTATTCCCCAAAACTTCTGCCGTAACTGCGGCTTCTTCGGCAACCGGTATATCAGATGTACCTGCGGTAACGATAAGAATATTTCCTTTAAGTTTGCATTCCTCCGGCTGCAGCGGATTTAATACTATAATTTTTGCTTTGTCGTAGTATATTGTTTTTTTGCAGTTTGAAAGAAGGATATTTTTGATTTTATAATTTACTCTCGTAAAAATGACGTTATTTGCAATCCTTTCTAATGTTTTTGCTATTTTTAAAATCTCTGCCGGGGTTTTTCCGTCGCATAAAACTGCTTCAGGCTTGCCTGCTCTTTTTAGACGGTTAATATCTAATTTTGCAAAATGCAGGTTGATATAATTCGTGTCGGCGCAGGTATTATTGTCTGTGAAATTTTTGTCAAAAGGCTCCATAAAATTGCTCTTTAATTTAACCTTTAAATTATTTTTTATTTGCATTAAAAACATAAGACGTATAAAATTATATATTATATTTAATTTTAAAAAATTAAAAGAGGATTTATTTATGCTTGAGTTTTTAAGAAGATTTTATGGTTCTTTATTTGGCAAGATAGTGACAATAGTTGTAGGGTTTTTATTTATAGTAGGTTTTAGCTTTTTACCGTATATTGTGGGAGGAGGCAGCGCTATATCTCCGCAGAATGTAGCCATGGTTGACGGGAAACCTGTCACAGTAGCGGCATTTTATAGATATTACGGTAATCTTGAAAATTATTACAGAGAATTATACGGCAAAAACATTAATAAGACTATGAAAAAATATATAGCCGGCAAAGCATTATCTTCTATTGTCGCAGATAAAGTTTTAGAAAATAGAGCTAATAATTTTGGGGTCAGCGTTTCCAAACATTATCTCGCAAATAAAATAGCGGGTATTTACGCATTTCAAAAAAACGGAAATTTCAGCAATAAAATTTTTACCTCTGTCCTTGCGCAGAATCATATGACGCAGGCTATTTTTGAAAAACATTATAAACACGAAATTAACAGGCATTTTATGCGTGCGATTATTCAGAGTTCTTTTAGTTTTAATAAACAGCAGATTGCGGATAATTATAGATTGCAGAATAAATCAGTTGCTTTTGAAGCAGCTATTTTCAAAACTAAAAACGTTGCCTACAAGTTCATTAAAAAAATTGTTCTTTCTAACAGCGGATTTAAAAAATTGGCAATTCAATTTAAAGCCAATATTGTTAATTTTCCATTACAGACGGATACTCAATTGATTGCTTCGAAGAAATTTAAAAAATATAACTTCAACGGGACTGTGCTGAGAGCAGCGTCATCCGGTATTCAAGGCAAGATTTCATTAGTTCCTATTTCCATAAAATCCGGATTTACGGTGTTAAAAATAAAACATATTCACTTCCCTGCTTTTAAACTTACGCCGCAAAAAAAGTTTGCCGTATACAGAAATTATATGTTTGAGAAACAGACTGAATTTTTAGATGATTACGTAACATATCTTGAATCTAAATCGCATATAAAATATAATGTTCAATTAATAAATAAAATAATGCAGCGTGTTTAATAATGAATTACGGGGATATAAAAAATAAAAAATGCAAACGATATGAATACTGATATAAATACAATAGATAAAGATTTATTGCAAAAAATAGAAAAGATTCAATTGATTCTCGGCAGTGAAAAAAAAATTGCCGTTGCATATAGCGGAGGAGCAGATTCAACTTTTCTATTATTTATTGCCGGAAAAACGCTCGGCACCGAAAATGTATTGGCTATTACAGGTAATTCCTTTACAATACCTGGCAGGGAAGTTGAGTTTTGTAAAAAAAAAACGTTTGAATTAGGCGTAAAGCATATTATAGTTAAAACTAAAGAGTATTTAGACGAATCATATTTAAAAAATGATTATTTAAGATGTTATTTTTGTAAAATTGCATTATTCAAGACCATAAGACCTTATATTCCCGAGGACTACAAATTATCCGTCGGAACTAATGCCGAGGACGAGGCTAACTTTAAAGATAGACCGGGAATGAAAGCCGAAAAAGAATTTAATGTCATATCCCCTTTAAAAGAAGCCGGTTTTTTTAAAAATGATATAAGAAATGCTTCTAAATTTTTTGGGCTTGATACGTGGGATAAACCTCAAATGGCTTGTCTGGCTTCAAGAATACCGTTTGGCAGCATTGTAACGGAAGAAAAAATTAAAATGGTTGAAAGGGCTGAAGATGTGCTGATGCAAAACGGATTTAACGAAGTAAGGATAAGACATTATGGAAAACTGGCAAAAATTGAAGTTCCTGCTGCGCAAATTAATAATCTAATGCAATATGAATCATTATCTGATATTATATCAAAAATAAAAGAAATAGGATTTAAAACAGTTGCGGTAGATATTGAAGGAATAAATCACAGCGGACTGAATTTATAAATTTTATTTAATCTTATTAAATTTTATTATAATAAATATGCGATACGCCGCAGCTATAAAGATATTGCGGAGATATTGCTAAAATATTGTCGTGTTTCTGTTTAGTCCCGATTAAGAAAATTTGCCCTTTTTTAAAATTAAATACATTTTTATATTTTATTTTTTATATTTTATTATTGACTATATCTTTATATGTCTTCTGCATTTAACGAAAACGGGATATTTAATAACCAGAAAAAAAGATTAAATTTTATTGCATTGATTTTTTCGGTAATATGTCTATTGATTATTGCAAGAATATTTTTTTTGCAGGTTATCAATGGAAATTATTATTATTATCTTGCTAAAAATAATGCTACAAGGATAATGTATCTGCCGGCACCGAGAGGATATATATTATCTAATGCAGGCAAGATTATGGTTGACAATGAATCGTCTTTCAATATTGCCGTAACTATAGCTCATGCAAAGTCATTAAAAAGAGAACTTCATTTAATTGCTTCAATGTTTCATAAAAAATATTCCAGATTATACAAAATAGTAAAAAAAGAAGAATTTATACCTGATTATGATTCAATAGTTTTGATAAGAAATTTGTCTATAAAAAATTTATCTATTTTTGAAGTTAATAAACTCTATCTCCCCGGTTTTTTTATAGAAAAAATCCCTATAAGACATTATAAATATGGAGATATGGGAGCGCAAATATTCGGCTACGTCGGTTTAGTCTCTTCTGAACAATTAAAAGAGAAAAAATATTCGTATGTTAATCCTTCCGATATTATCGGAGAAACAGGATTGGAATATTATTATCAAAAATATTTACACGGAAAAGACGGAGAAAAAAGGGTCGTAGTAAATTCGTTCGGCAAAACTGAAGGAAAAGTCGTGGTTGAACAACCTAAAATGGGGGATAATATATATACTACGCTCAATCTTACTTTAGAAAAACTTGCATATAAACTTATGAAAAATAAAGAGGGCGCCGTAATTGCAATGAATCCGAATAACGGAAAAATCCTTGCTATGGTATCCACTCCTTCTTTTAATCCTGTTTATTTTTCTAAAGGTATTTCAACAAAAGAATGGGATAAAATTATAAATAACGACGAACATCCTCTTCAAAATAAAGCCATACAAAATTCTATGGCGCCGGGCTCCACGTTTAAAATTGTCGGTGCTCTGGCGGGTCTTGAAACGCATCTGATTACACCAGATAAAAAGATTTTTGCAGGTCCTACTTTTAAACTGGGAGACGCAGTATTTTATAACTGGAATCCCAATCAGGATTCAAAAATAAATTTATATACCGCATTAGAAGAATCCGTAGACACTTATTTTTATTCTATTGCCGTCAGGCTTCATATTTCTCAGATAGCCTATTATGCGCATTTACTTGGATTCGGCAAAAAAACAGGAGTTGACCTGCCTGCGGAAAATCCCGGATTTATTCCTACAAGGAAATTAGTTTATAAAGTTTATCATAGAAGATGGTATAAAGGTTCAACATTATCCTCTATAATCGGACAGAGTTATGTTTCCGTTACGCCTATACAGCTTATTGAGGCGTACAGCGCTATCGCAAACGGCGGCTATCTTTACCGGCCTTATATAGTAAGCAGGATTGTATCGAGTTCGGGCAGGATAGTAAAACAGATTAAAAGCAGATTAATAAGACGGATTAAGTTAAAAAGAAGTTATGTAAAAGCTATAAAAAAAGGTCTTTACGAAGTAGTAAACGGAAAAAACGGAACTGCCACTAATGGAAGGATAAGAGGCATTTCATTTTGCGGCAAAACCGGAACTGCGCAGATAATCTCAAAAACTTATTCTATTTACGATGCAAAATATATTCCGAGAAAAGACAGGGATAACGCGTGGTTTGTTGGATTCGCTCCGATGAATCATCCAAAGATTGCCGTAGTGATTCTTGAAATGCACGCAAAATTTCTTGGAGCGCATGCAGCGGTCGTGGCAAAAAAAATAGTTGAAAAATATCTTGAACAGAAAGGCATGTGGAAACCGTCTCTTAAAAAAAGAAAAAATAATAAAAATAAAAATCTTCCAAGTTTTATTTATACAAGTTTTTAGAAAAATTAATATAAAACAAAAATTATAAATATATATAATATAAATTAAAAGTATAACTGATATTTAAATGAAATTATCGGATAACATTAAAAATTTTGATTTTATTTTATTCTTTACGGTAATAATAATTGCTTTTTTAGGAATAGTTAATCTGCTTGGTTCATTAAGTCTTAATCATCATGAGTTGCTTAACTCTTATGTTATGAAACAGATTATATGGTTCGGAATTTCTTTTTTTGTGATGTTTGCAATAATATCAATAGATTATAATACTCTTATAGATATTGCATACTACATTTACGGCATTGTTCTGATTTTAATAATTATAGTTTTAATAAAGGGGAAAATATCACACGGCGCATCAAGGTGGATTTCTTTAGGATTGTTTACAATACAGCCTTCAGAACTTATGAAAATAGCGTTAATTCTTGCTTTAGCAAAATATTTTACAAATGCTAAAAAAAAATATTATAAATTAACCGATTTAATGATTCCTTTTTTAATAATTATTATACCTGTTTTACTTATAGCTAAAGAACCGGACCTTGGAACATCGCTTATCGTTTTTTTTGTCGGATGCATTATTGTTTATCTTGCAGGCATCAAAAGAGTTTCAATGGCGATAGCCTTATTTTTTGTCATGGTTGTATTGCCTGTTATATGGGGACATCTCAAAACTTATCAGAAGAGCAGAATTCTTATATTTTTGCATCCGGCGAAAGCATCCTTAGGCGCGGGTTATAATATTATACAATCTGAAATAGCAGTCGGCGCCGGAAGAATTTTAGGCGACGGATTCAGGCGCGGCAGTCAGAGTGTATTAAATTTTTTGCCTGCCAAACAGACGGATTTTATATTTTCTACCTATGCGCAGCAGTTCGGATTTATCGGTTCGATAATTTTAATCGGATTATATTTTATTTTAATCATAAGAGGATTCAAAATAGTCTATAATACTAAAAGGCTGCCGGCATTTTTACTAGGTTCGGGAGCTTTATTCATAATTACGCTTCACACGGTTATTAATATTGCTATGGCTATCGGTTTATTGCCGGTAGTGGGCGTTCCGCTCCCATTTTTTAGCTACGGAGGAACTTCGCTGATTGTAGATATCTCTGCCGTAGCAATATTATTAAACATATCAATGCGGCGATATAAATATCAATCCGGATAGTAAAAAAAATTTTTAAATAGCTGTTACTATTATTTCCGAATTAATAGAACAAAGCATGATATAAAAAGCAGGGTATAAAAATAATGGATAAAAATAAAAATTTTTTAGACAGCGTATCTATATTTTTTGCAACTTTCTTTTATGTCGGGTATTTTCCGTACGGTCCCGGAACTGCCGGAACTTTTGCCTCTATGGTTTTATATTTTTTCTTTTTTCATTACCTAACCTTTTCAGGTTATATTATATTATGTATTGTGTTGTTTTTTGCGGGAATATTTTTTTCTTCAAGAGCAGAAAAAATTATTGGTAAAAAGGACCCTTCCGAGGTTGTAATAGATGAAGTTGAGGGTTATTTAATCACTATGCTCGGAGCTTTTTGGGCACCTTTTTCAATACTATATATTTTAATAGGATTTTTATTATTCAGAATTTTTGATATAATTAAACCGTTTCCTATCGGCGCCGCAGACAAACGTATCGGCGGAGGTATAGGCATCATGCTTGACGATGTCATAGCCGCGGTTATTTCCGCAGTGCTTTTAAGACTGATAATTGTTATAATTGTAGGTCTGTAAAACTGAATATTATAAAGAAGCTATATATCTATATATAATGTACTAAAAAAATGAAAAATGATTTATTAAATAAAAAATAAATAAAAATAAATAGATAGGTAAATAAATAGATAGACAAATACATAAATATATATGTAGATAAATAGATAGATAAATAAATAATATATATAAATATATAATAAAAATATACAGAATATATATTTAAAATAATTTCCTATAACTTAATGGATGATATTAAGATATTAATTATTGCCGATAATTACGATTTTAAAAAAGCAGGCGAGGTTCTTTTAAATTTTTCGGATATGCTTGCCGATTATAATTTAAAATTTAAAGAGGCGGTATGTCTTCCTGACGACTCGTCAGACAGTATTTATAAAGTATTATCATATATGCTGACGGGAGATTCCTCGGCAATATTGGTTTGCGGCGGTTTAAAAGAAGATTTGAATATTACGTCTGAAATGGTATCAAATGTGTTAAAAAAAGAAATGATAAAAAGCAAAGATGCGCTGGATTTAATGAAACTTGTATATGAATCCAAAGGTAAACTGTATAAATCTGCCTATGAAAAATCATGCTATTTTCCAAAAAACTCATTTGTTATTCCTAATCAAAATTCCGGACTTTCCGGTTTTTACTTGACCGAACCTGTTTTTTTTGCCGCTATGCCGTTAGAACCGGATGATGCAAAGGCAATGTTTAAAAATCATGTTCTTGGAAAAATGATAGGGAAGTTGGGAATATCTTATTTTATAAAAAAAAGAAAATATAAATTATTCGGTCTTAAAGAAAAAAAATTTGAAAATCGTCTAAAGCGTATAAGCGACAAATTTGCAGATTTAAAATATTCATTTGAATTTTCTTATGGTGAAATTATTCTAAGTATTTACGTAAAGGGCATTACAACTCAAAAACTTCAAGACGCTATCAAAGTAATAGACGATATTGTACTTGCAGAGTTTAATAATTTTATTTACGGATATGACGACGATGAATTAGAAACGGTTTGCGCAGTTTTGCTAAAAAAAAACCAAATTACCGTCGCTATTGCGGAGTCGCTCACCGGAGGCTATATTTCTAACAAATTAACTAATCCGCCCGGGGCTTCTGCTTATTTTATTTTAAGCGAGATAGTATACTCCAATTTTGCGAAGATAAATGAACTGGGCATTGATGAAGATATTATAGAAAAAAATGGAGCGGTATCTTCGGAATGTGCTATTCTAATGGCAGAAAATATAAGAAAAAAAGCCTATTCCGATATAGGAGCTGCAGTAACCGGTTTTGCAGGACCCAAAGGAGAATCGGACAACTATCCCGTCGGAACGGTATTTATAGCTTTATCTTCCGACAATATTCAGGAGGTCAGAAAGTATAATTTTTCAGGCACAAGAAATGAAATAAAGATTTATACCGCCAAAATGGTTTTATTCTGGATTTATAGACTTATGGCATATGCAGAGACGGATAAATAATAAAATGCTCCGGAAACGAAGTACAGCGAAGCCTCATCCTTTGCTTTAGCAATGAGGGAGTATCGCAAGGCGTAACGTTCATGTAATAATATTGTAAATATAATGTAGCAATAATGTAATCTATTTTTAAAATTATTTTAACTTGATATTATAAAATTTATAATATAATATCAAATAATTAAATATATATTATTGAGGATAAATTAAATCATGGCTGCTAAAATTAACAATTCCGATATTCCGGAAGAAAAGGACAAAGAAAAAGAAGACAAATACAAAGAAAAAGAGAAAGAAAAAAACAAAGATATTGCAAATCCAATCAACGAACAAAAGAAAAAAGCGCTTGAGTTAGCTATTTCTCAAATAGAAAAGCAGTTCGGCATGGGGTCTATTATGAAATTAGGCGGTAAACCGATAGTGGAGAACATACCGTCAATTTCAACCGGCTCTCTTTCCTTAGACATAGCTCTCGGAATAGGCGGTATACCTCAGGGCAGAGTTATTGAAATTTTTGGACCGGAATCTTCGGGAAAAACTACTTTGACTTTGCAGATAATTGCCGAGGCTCAAAAAAAAGGCGGCATAGCTGCTTTTATTGATGCAGAACATGCCTTAGATTTAAATTATGCGAAAAAAATAGGCGTCAATGTAGACGATCTTTTAGTCTCACAGCCGGGAACAGGTGAAGAAGCTTTAGAAATAGCCGATTCTCTTGTGAGGTCTGGTTCAGTAGATGTTCTTGTTATCGATTCCGTTGCTGCGCTTGTTCCGAAAGCGGAGATAGAAGGGGATATGGGCGATGCCCATATGGGACTTCAGGCAAGATTGATGTCTCAGGCGCTGAGAAAACTTACTTCAGCTATATCAAAATCAAATACAGCCGTGATTTTCATTAATCAAATCAGAATGAAAATAGGTATTATGTTTGGTTCTCCCGAAACTACAACCGGAGGGAACGCTCTTAAATTTTACGCTTCGGTACGTATTGATATTAGGCGGATAGGTTCTATCAAAAAAGGGGATGAAGTAGTAGGTTCTCGTACAAAAGCAAGAATAGTCAAAAATAAAGTTGCCCCTCCGTTTAAGGAAGCGGAGTTTGATATAATATATAACAGCGGTATATCTACCGAAGGCGATATAGTAGACATAGGCTCCGAAAGCGGAATCATCGACAAAGCGGGAACATGGTTCAGCTACGGAAAAGAAAGACTGGGTCAGGGAAGGGAAGCCGCTAAAGAATTTCTTAGAAACAACCCGGCTATAAAAAATGAAATAATGGGGAAAATAATGAAGCATTTTAATTTAAAACCGTAAAAAAATTCAACTTAACGGAATGCTAAAGTCTAATTAAAGTCTAATCATGGATTGATATGGAAACTGATAATATAAATAATACAGATAATATTAATAGCAATCAGAGTAATATTGCTTTAGAACAGCAGAAACAA
Organism: bacterium; assembly: GCA_021794475.1. GTDB lineage: Bacteria > SZUA-79 > SZUA-79 > Acidulodesulfobacterales > Acidulodesulfobacteraceae > Acididesulfobacter. The sequence goes on from JAJYQS010000013.1 coordinate 43,987, forward strand.
TCTCTTACATTTATCGAAAAAATTCTGACGTTTTCAGTGAATAAAAAAGCTTCAGATGTTCATTTGAAAGTTAATTCCGCTCCTATTTTCAGAATTAACGGAGAATTAGTTGTTCAACCGGATTTTGGGGTGCTTTCAAAGGAAATTATAGATAAGATTGCTTTCAGTATGATAGATAAGTATCAGATGAAAGTTTTTCAAGAAAATAAAGATGTTGACCTCGCATATAGTCTCGCCGATGTCGGCAGATTCAGGGTAAATATTTTTTCTCAGAGAAACAGTTTAAGTATAGCCATGAGATATATACCGTTCAGCGTACCTTCCATTGATACGCTGAGTCTGCCTCCTATTGTCAAATCGGTTGCATTAAAAGAAAGGGGTCTAATTTTAGTAACAGGCATTACTGGAAGCGGAAAATCCACGACGCTGGCTTCAATGATAAATTATATCAATGCTAATAAGTCGGTTCATATAATTACCATAGAAGACCCGATAGAATATCTTCATAAAGATATTAAATCCATAGTAAACCAGCGTGAAATAGGTATGGACGTGTATTCATTTTCCCACGGGCTCAGAGAAGCGTTAAGGCAGGATCCTGATGTTATTCTTGTAGGAGAAATGCGAGACCTTGAAACTATAGAAACCGCAATTACCGCTGCCGAAACAGGACATCTTGTTATGAGTACATTGCATACGTTAGACGCTCAGGAAACTATTAATAGAATTATAGCCGTTTTTCCTCCGTACCAGCAAAAGCAGATAAGAATACAATTAAGCAGTGTTATTACTGCCGTTATATCCCAGCGCCTTATCCAAAGAGCAGACAAGCAGGGCAGACTTCCTGCTGCAGAGATATTAATAGGCACTGAAACGATAAAGGATTGCATACTGAATGAAGACAAGACTTCAGGTATCAGGGATTATATAAAAGCAGGAAATGCGCAATACGGTATGCAGACATTTGACCAGTCATTATACGGTTTTTATAAAAACAATCTGATTACTTATGAGGATGCATTAGCCGAATCGACCAGTCCTAACGACCTGGCTCTGCTTATATCCGGTGTAGACTCTGCTTCAGGTTCCGGGTCTTCAAACCAGTCCGTATGGGAAACAAAATGAAAGTACTAAAAAGCAATACCGAAAAGCTTCCTATGGATCATGCTTTAAAACTTCTGGCAATTAAATCATATTCAGAAAGTTCAATGGCTCAAAAATTAATTAAGAAAGGATTTTCTACTTCATCTATAAGCCAAACTATAAAAAAGCTGAAGGATTTAAATTATATAAACGATGAAAGCTACGGCGAAAACATGATAAGAGTCGGCAAATTGAAAATGGTGGGTAAAATGAAATTAGCCTATCAGATGCATACTAAAGGAATAAACAGTTCGCTAATAAATAATCTTTTAGAAAGCCTATATACTTCGGAAGAAGAAAAGCAGATTGCCGAAAAAGCCCTTGAAAAAAAGAAACCCGCTTTAATAAAATATAAAGAAGACAGAATAATATATAAAAAAAAACTGTATGATTTTTTGCAGAGAAGAGGTTTTTCTTCCGACGCTGTTGAAGATATAATAAATGGGAAATTCTAAACAATATAAAAATATAAATAAATAAAATAAACGACGGCAATAAAATAAAAAAATAAAAAGGTGCCTGTCCCTAATAAAGGATTAATTTTATATGAAATATCTACTTTCTAACGAACTTCGGGAATTATTCATTGCTTATTTCAAAGAAAAAGGACACAAGCATATTCCGAGTTCGTCTTTGATTCCTGCAGGCGATGATTCAATAATGTTTACCAACGCCGGTATGGTGCAGTTTAAGGATTATTTTACAGGGATTTCCAAACCGTCTTTCAACAGAGCCGTAACTGCTCAAAAATGTATGCGTGCAGGCGGTAAGCATAACGACCTGGAAAATGTAGGGAAAACTACAAGGCACCACACTTTTTTTGAGATGCTCGGTAATTTTTCATTTGGAGATTATTTTAAAAATGAAGCGATTAGCTTTGCGTGGGATTTTCTCATTAACGAACTTGAGATGGATGCCGAAAAACTTTATATAACTGTTCATAGAAAAGACGAAGAAGGATATCTGATATGGAAAGATAAAATAAAAATTGATGAAAAAAAAATATATAAATTGGACGATGATACTAATTTATGGCAGATGGGAGATGTCGGTCCGTGCGGCTATTCAAGCGAAATTTTTTTTGATACGGGATTTTCCGAATGGGGGCATACAGAGTGCGATGTAACCTGCGATTGCGGGAGATATTTAGAAGTATGGAATTTGGTATTTATGCAGTTTGAAAGAGATAACAACGGAAAACTTTCAAATTTACCAAAACCTTCAATAGACACCGGTATGGGGCTTGAAAGAATGGCAAGAGTCCTTCAGAATGTTAAATCAAATTATGATTCCGATGTTTTTATGCCATATATTAGTGAAATTGAAAATATAACCGGAATAAAATATCAGGACGGGAACAATCTTTATGATACGGCGGCGAGGGTTATAAGCGATCATATAAGAACTTCCGTTTTTCTTTCCTCCGAGTCAATTTTTCCGTCTAATGAAGGAAGAGGATATGTTTTCAGAAGAATATTAAGAAGATTATTTAGATATGCTTTGAAATTAAATCTTAACATTAGCAATTTGGTTTATATAGGCAATACTGTAGTCTTAACAATGGCCGCATTTTATCCGGAAATCAGGGAAAGTTTCGGCATATTTGAAAAGATTATATCAGACGAATTTGAACGTTTTAAGGGAACTTTAAATTCAGGCACAAAATTGCTTGAAGATGAAATTAACCGCCTTAAAGCTGAAAAAATAAAAACAATAAACGGCGATTTTGTTTTTAAACTATATGATACCTACGGTTTTCCGGTTGACTTGGCTATAGACGCGGCTTCCGAAAATAATTTAAACGTTGATTTGGCAGGTTTTGAAAAATTAATGCAAAATCAAAAAAATTATTCAAAGCAGAAAAAGGGTAAAATAGATTTTACGGGTCTGGATTTAAATTTAAATCCAACCGTGTTTGCCGGTTATAATAAACTTGAAGAAGAAGCAGAAATAATCGGTTTTTTAGATGAAGAGGTCAATTTATTAAATAATCCTGAAAATAACGCGACCGGATTTATAATTTCCGATAAAACGCCTTTTTATGCCGAAAGCGGCGGACAGGATGGGGATAAAGGGATAATAGAATGGCAGACAGGCTATTTTAAAGTCGATAAGACAATTAAGACAAAATCAGGCATATTTTTGCATCACGGCAGGATAACCGATAGTGCCGGATTGGAAACAGGAGCGGCAGGCAGCGGCAATGGCGGTAATTACTTACACCGCAAGGCATTCTTTAAAGTAGACGCAAAATTACGGAGAATGACCGAGTCAAATCACAGCGCTACCCATCTTCTGCACGCGGCTTTAAGAGAAGTTCTCGGAAGCACATCTTCGCAGCAGGGTTCTTATGTGGATTCTGAAAAATTAAGATTTGATTTTAATTACTCTAAACCTTTAACAGATGAAGAAATCCGCAAAATAGAAATTATAGTTAATGATTTTATATTTTCTAATTATGCGGTAGAGGTTGAAGAAACTGAAATGGAAACAGCTCTGCATTCAGGCGCGCTGCATTTTTTTGACGAAAAATACGGTGATAAAGTAAGAATTGTCAATATAGGGGGCGTTTCAAAAGAATTTTGCGGAGGAACTCATGTTAGAAGCACCGGTTCGATAGGTTTTTTTAAGATAATATCTGAATCTTCCGTTGCTTCAGGAATTAGAAGAATAGAAGCCGTTACAGGATATAATTATCTTAATACGGTATATATTCAAGAAGATAATTTGAACAATATAATGGTCCTTTTAAATTCAAACAAAGCCGATATTTATAATAAAATAATAAAGCTTTATTATGATTATGAGTTTATAGAAAAAGAAAATAAAGAGCTTAAGTATAGCAATTTTATGCTTAAAGCAGGTGAATTATGCAAAGAATTTAAGAAAATAGGAAATTATTCATATTTAATAAAAAAATTAGACAGTTTTACTCCGGATGAACTTAAAGAGCTTGCAAATATGATAAAATCAAAATATAGTTCAGGCGCGGGCGCCAATGTCAACGATTCCAACAGTAATAATTTTATTATTATATTAGGTTCATTTTATCAAAACGAAAAAATAATTTATATTGCGGTTACCGAGGGTTCCATAGATGCAGCTAAAATAATAAAATTAATGTCGGAAGAGCTTGACGGAAAAGGCGGAGGCAAAAAAGATTTTGCTCAGGGCGGCACTTCTAATTTATCTAAATATGAGGAATTTGAAACAGACGTCGAAAGCATTATAAAAAATTATTTGAAATAAAGATTTAAATTTTAATAATAAACATATATAATAGAAATAGGAAGTGTAATAACTTTGTTGTATGGGCAATTGCCGCCGTACATACGTGCATATTTTGTCTGCATCAATTATAAGATAACTTATGAAAGCCATTAGATAACTTGGATGTTCTGGTATAAGACAATAGATAATATAAGATAACTTATGAAAACCATTAGAATATTCGGACGCTCTGATTCAAAAAAATGCAATGAAGCTATACGCGGGTTGATTCTTAAAAGAATAAATTTTAAACTTTACAATATAGAAACAGATAAAGATGCTTATAACGAATTTTTAATAATTGCGGGACATAATGCCGAAGTGCCTTGTATTATCGATGAAAATAATCGCAATATAACATTAGACGAAATAACATTCAATGAAGCTATTTTTTAAAATATTTGCTGTATGCCTCATCGTTTCCGCGTCATATTTTTTAACAGGGTGCGCTTATAATAATATTAAAGAGAGGACCATTCCTATACGCAAAAGTCATATTTTTATTCCGGAAAAAACCGTTATAAAAAAAGTGGCTGCAAATTATAAAGGATTTAAGAATATTTCAGGAAGAGCAAAAATGCTGTATTATTACGATGGAACGCCTTACGAGGAATCAGTATTCTATAAGTATTTAAAAGGAAAATGCCTAAAATTTGCAATTATGGATATGTACGGAAATGTTGTCTTTTCGTCTAAAATTAATAATAATGGAGCAATTTTTACCAATACATACAAGACTAAAAAAAATCCAAATTCTATAATAAAGGTTTTATTTAATAAAAAATATAAAATTAAAAGCATTAATTCTTACAAAAGAATATTCAAATCGGTCAGATTGCTTCTTAACTTGGAGAATACCGAGAAAATAAATAAATCGGATATTTTTTATAATACTGAAAACGGATATTTTTTTGAATATAAACATGCTGATAACGGCGGCGGGTATACCGTTAAAAATACCGTTTTTAACGGCAATAATCCGCAGGCATCCGATATGAACGGAATACATAAAACACATGCAGAAAAGACGGCAGCCGCTATTGCAGGAACAAAACAAAAATACTATTATATTTACGTTAATAACAATTTTCTTATAAATAAAATTGCGGCTATAAGAAACAAAAAATTCATTGAAACAATTACGTTTAGCAGATATATAACGAAAAGCGGCATTTATCTTCCGTTGAAAATTGATATTGACGATTATTTATATAATGTTAAAATGATTATCAAACTTTCAAAAGGAAGCAAATTAACATTAAGTAAAAACTTTAAAAATTAAAATATGAAAAAGTTAAAAATTGTATTTCTTTTTACTATATTCGCTTCTATTATTTCTTTTTCTTTTATGCTTTCGGGGTGCGCTTCTAAAAATACCAAAAAGATATTACCCCCGCAGGTTTATTATAAAAAAGCTCTATATGAAGCAAAAAATAAAAATTATTCCGCCGCTGCAAAAAATTTTAAATCTCTTATAACTAACTATCCGTCATACCGCAATACAAGAAAGGCTGAATTAAAATTGGGCGATATTTATTATTCTGCGGGGAAATATATTGAAGCCGCAGGAGCATATACTGATTTTTTAGTTCTTCATCCACGTTCTAAAGAGGCTTCGTTTGCAATGTTTTATATAGGCATGTCGCATTATAAAAGAATTATGGCAGTCGGAAGATCTCAAAATCAGGCAAAAAAAGCCAAAGCTGAATTTGAAAAACTTATTTCTAAATATCCTTACAGTAAATTCTCAAAAGAGGCATTAAAACTGATAAAAGTTATCAATATACATCTTTCAAAAAATACATTTTTTACCGGATTATATTACTTTAATGCCGGAATGTGGAAACAGGCGGCTTATATGTTTAAAATTGTTTTAAAACAATATAGAGGATATCCTGTAATTCCTAAAGATTTATACTATATCTATGTATCTTATAAGAATTTAAAAAATAATACGGAAGCCGATAAATATAAGGAAATTCTTCTGTCCCATTTTTCCGGAAGTATATATTCGAAAAGAATAGCATGAACGGTTATAAATCATTCTTGACAATTTATATCGAATTATGTAATAATCCTTAGAATAAATATTTATATTATTATATTAAATGTGTTTTGCCGTAAATAAAGCCGTCAATATGATTTAAGTATTACAAATAAAATAATTATAAAATTAGAAGAGAGGGATATTAATATCCAAAAAAAATTCGATATCAATGAAGAAATTAAAGCTAAAGAAGTCCGCGTAGTTAATGATGAGGGCGGACAATTAGGTATAATCGGTTTAGCGGACGCTATTAAACTTGCCAGAGAAAAATCTTTAGACCTGGTTGAAGTTTCAAAAAATTCAACGCCTCCGGTTTGTCGTATAATGGATTATGGAAAATTCAAATACGAGCAGAACAAAAAGGACCAGCTGGCAAAGAAGAAACAGGTTATTATTCATACTAAAGAAATAAAATTCAGGCCTAATACCGATGACCACGATTATAATTTTAAATTAAAAAATATTATTTCTTTTCTTAAAGAAGGAAATAAAGTTAAGCTGACCATTGCTTTTAAGGGCAGAGAGATAATTCATACTGACCTTGGTGTAAAGGTGCTGCAGAGGGTTATTGAAGATATTAAAGATATAGGAGCACCGGAATCACCAATTAAGCCCGATGCAAAAAGAACGTTCAGCACAATAGTCGCTCCGTTGAAGAATACGCCGCGTACCCAGACTAAGCCGCAAGATTAATTTGACTAATGATGTCAATAAGATTGCGTGTGCTGTGCATTTCTTGTAAATAATATGTAAATAATAGAAGTCGTCTTGAAACTTAATATTAAATTTTAAAAATAATATATTTAATAGAGGATATAAAAATGAAAAAAATAAAGATTAAAACCAGCAAGGGAGCAAAAAAAAGATTTAAAATTACCGGTACCGGTAAAGTCATGCACTATAAAGCCGGCAAAAGCCACATATTGACATCAAAAGCGCATAAAAGAAAAAAAAGATTGGCTAAGCAAGGGGTCGTCAACGCAGTCGATTCTTTAAATATAAAGAAATTAATACCTTATTTATAATTTATTATTAATCAATTATTAAAATAAATAATAGCAGTAATTATTTCAAATATCTAAAATAAAACTAAATTTAATAATTAAAAATAAAGGAGGCGTCAAAATAAAATATTTTGTTACGGTGTATAGTAAATATTAATTTGAATAAATAATTTGAATAAATAAAAATTCAATACTAATTATTTGTTATATATTGTCAAAAAATTTTATTTTACGATTTAGTAATGCCGAGAGTTAAAAGAGGGATTTCCGTAAGAAAAAGACATAAAAAAGTATTGAAACAGGCTAAAGGCTATTATGGCGCAAGGCACAGACTTTTTAAAACTGCACAGGAGGCTGTCGATAAAGCCTTAAAATATTCATATAGGGATAGGAAAGTTAAAAAAAGACAATTTAGAGCGCTATGGATTGTGCGTATTAATTCCGAATGCAGAAAAAATGGAATTTCTTATTCCGTTTTTATGAATATGCTGAAGAAAAATGATATATTATTAAATAGAAAGGTTTTATCGGAACTTGCTTTGTCTGACCCGGCAGGATTTTCAGAAATTGTTAAAACCGCAGCTGCTCAGTCAAGATAATTTTCTAAAAAACTTATTTTAAGAATTTTATTTTAAAATTTTAAGCAAGAAGCCTATCAACTCCTTATCAACTCATTGATAGGTAGTTCACAAATAGTCTAATTATAAATTTATATAAAATAAAAATAAAAAATGTCTTTAACAAAATCAGAAATTTCTTCAAAAGTTCATGAAAAGGTTGGAATTTCCCATAATGATTCGCTTAAATATGTAAATTCTTTTTTTGATATGGTTAAATCTGAAGCCGAAAGAACCGGATTGCTAAAATTTTCCGGCTTCGGAAATTTTGCGGTGAAAGAAAAGACTAAGAGAAAAGGCAGAAATCCCCAAAACGGCGAGGTAATGTACATAAGCGAAAGAAAGGTTCTCAAGTTTAAACCTTCTAATGTATTAAAAAATAAAGTAAACAGACAAAATGGATTGGAAGGATGAAAAGGAAAAAGTTTATTATAAGATTGGAGAGGTAGCCGATATTTTAAAGGTCGGAACTTATGTCATAAGATATTGGGAAACAGAATTTAAATTTATTAAGCCTTTAAAATTAAACAGTTCTCACAGGCTATATTCTAAAAAAGAGATAGAGAAACTTTTAGTCATTAAAGATTTACTTTATGACAAAAAATTTACTATCAAAGGCGCAAGGAATGCTTTAAAATCAGGCTCTTACAAATTAATCGGAGCTGATTCCGTTAATAATGGCGCCGCCGATACTTCAAAATGTCCGAATAATATTGTATCGCAGAATAATTCGGCGGCAATAAATTGCGTATCATTTGACAATGCGGAAAATAATAATAATAGCAGCGGCACAGACACCGCAGATATTATAAATATTGAAGATACTGAAGGTAGAAATAAAAACCAAATTGTTTATGCCGATTATAACGGTAAAGTGAGTGGCTGTGTTGAAAATTCAGGACTCATAAACGTAGGTGAAATTATCGAAGAGTTGAAAATAATTAAAAATATTTTATTCCAAAATATCCATAAATAAAAGATAAATCTAACATCTAACGATATTAATAATCTCGCTGCTGCTTTTAGAGAGATTATCCCAATCAATGAACATTCTTATTTCAAACGATGACGGAGTTTTTGCATCAGGAATAAATATATTGCTGGATGAATTTAAATCCTCTGGAAAAAATTTTAATACCGTCGTTGTAGCTCCGGATAGGGAAAGAAGCGGCAGTTCGCATTCCCTTACCCTTGACAGACCGTTGAGAGTTCATGAGATTAAACCAGGAATTTATTCAGTTGACGGTACTCCGACCGATGCCGTTAATATCGGCGTCAATTCAATATTAAAATTTAAACCCGACCTGATTGTGTCCGGCATAAACTACGGCGGAAATATCTGCGACGATGTAACATATTCCGGTACGGTTTCCGCCGCTATGGAAGGCGCTATAATGGGTATAAAATCAATAGCTGTTTCCTTAGTCGTAAATAAAGGCGGCGGCTATCTTCTTAAAGACCCTGCTTTAGAAGACGATCTTGAGCTTTCTTTCAGAAAAGCCGCAAAATTTACAGTCAGTCTTGCCAATATAGTAGCGGCAATAGAACTTCCTAAGTTTACTTTTTTGAATGTTAATATTCCGCAGACAATTATACAATCACCGGATTTTGAATATAAAATAACAAGGCAGGGCAAAAGATACTTTGAAGATTTTGTTGTAGAAAAAGAAGACCCGCGCGGCAGGAAATATTATTGGATAGGCGGTAAAAATATAAAATTTGAAGATATTGAGAACAGTGATTATGAAGCAGTTCATGCAGGTTTTATTTCTATAACGCCTATCCAGATTGACCTGACAAATTATAACGCTATTGAAAAGTTTAAAAATATAGATTTTTCGTTTAAAGATTAATTAATCGGAAATAATTTATTATTTTAATTTTATATTTTTATTTATGGCAAATTATAAAAATTTGATTGAAAAAATGATTAATTCATATATTATATCTAAAGGTATCTGCGATGCCGATATTATAGGAGCGATAAGGTCCATTCCGCGTCATATTTTTGTTGAAGAATCTTTTAGCGAATTGAGCTATAGCGATGCTCCGCTGCCGATAGGGCATAAGCAAACAATATCGGGAATATATACGGCTGCATTGATGACTTCAGTTCTTGAACTCAATAAAAATCATAAAGTATTAGAAATAGGAACAGGCTCCGGTTATCAAACTGCAATCCTTTCAAATCTGGCGTCGGAAGTTTATACTATAGAAAGAATCAGAGAGTTATCTTTAAAATCGCGGACAATCCTTGACGGTTTAAATTGTAAAAATATAACCTTTATAATCGGCGACGGCTCTATAGGTTTCAAGGAATATGCCCCTTATGACAGAATTATTATTACCGCATGTTCTCCTGAAATACCCAAACCGCTGCTCGACCAGCTGAAAGACGGAGGCGTTATGGTAATGCCGCTTGAGCTCGACCGCAAGCAGAATATTTATGTAATTAGAAAAAATAGCGGCAAGATAGAAAAAAAAATTATAGCGCCGGCAAATTTTGTAAAACTCATAGGTAAATCAGGTTTTGCAGGCTGATTTAATTATATTGCTTATATTAAAAATTAAATACATTATATTAATTTTTAATTCTAATTTTAATTGTATCGCAATAATTATTTTGTCAAAAAAATAAGCAAGAAATTTTTAGCCTCTTAGTAGGGAGCAGTTCGCTAATATAATTAAACAGAATTGAAATTATAAAAAACAATAATAATATAAAATATTATGGCAGACAATAATAATACAACATATTCTGATGAGCCCAAAACTGATTATCAGGAACTTAATAATAATAATATTTATACCCAATACTTCAAAAATATTCATAAACACCCGCTTTTAACTAAAGACGAGGAATATGAGCTCAGTTTAAAAGCTCAGAACGGCGATAAAGAAGCAAGAGATTTGATGATACAGTCAAACCTCGGACTGGTAATTCAGGTTGCGAAAAGATTTCTCGGAAGAGGTATTTCTTTTGAAGACTTAATAGAAGAAGGAAATATCGGACTTATGAAAGCGGTTGAGAAATTTCAGCCGTCTAAAGGATTTAGATTTTCGACTTACGCCACTTGGTGGATAAGGCAGGCTATAGAAAGGGCAATATTAAATTCTGCGCGTCTCATCAGGATTCCGATACATATTTCCGAAAGTATGTTTAAAATTTCAAAAGCCTCAAAAAATTTAGAAAAAGAAAATGGTTATGAACCGAATACTGATGATATTGCAGAATATATCGGCATTAATTCCGATAAAGTTGAAAAAATTTACGGATCTATTGCTAATATAACATCATTAGACTATTCAATGTCGCAGAATGAAGACGACCAGAATATGTCTTTAAACAATGTTGTTAAAGAAGACGAGGAACGTACATCTCCCTATGAAATATTAAATAAAATAGAAACTATAAATTTATTAAACAGCTGGCTTTTTTCACTAAAAGAAAACGAAAGAAAAATTATTACGCTGAGATACGGATTGAATTATGAAAAACCTATGACATTACATCAAATTGCCGGTATTTTTAATCTTACTAAAGAAAGAATAAGACAGATTGAATCAAAAGCTATGGATAAATTGCAAAAAATGGCTAAAGAATCAGGCGTGTTGGAAAAATAGCGGCTAAACAGCGCATAACTTTAAAGTTTTGTTAATAAAATGCAGGATATAGATATACTAAATAGCTATGAAATAAATAGCGCAGATGTTATTAAAGCCATTATAAAGTTTGAAAAAAAACCGATAAATTCCGATGACATTAATCAAATAAAAGTTATCGAAACTCACATTTCGTCAATCTATCTCACCCAAAAATTCGCATATAAACAAAAGAAGAAAGTTAATTTCGGATTTTTAGACTACACGTCTTTAGAAAAAAGAAAATTTTACTGCAGAAAAGAGCTGTCACTTAATAGAAGGTCGTGTGCCGGAATATATCTTGATATGCCTGAATTAAGGCTAAAGAATGACGGCAGTCTGCTATTGGGATATAAAAAAGGAAAAATTGTCGATTATTTGGTAAGGATGAAACGTGTTGCAGAGGATAAATTTTTAGACGTTATTCTTGCTAAAGAGAAAGATACTTATACCGATATTGATAAAATTCTGCAAAAAACAGCTAAAAGGATTTATCTTTTTCATAAAAACGCAAATAGTTCAAAAAGAATTTCCATGTTCGGAAAGATTGATGTACTAAAAGAGAATTTTGACGATAATTATTCAGCCGTCTATAATTTTATCAGCGAAGAAAAAGAATTAAATAATCAGAATAATCTTAAAAAATTGAAAAATATTTTTTATGATTTTATAAATTCCGATGAATTTGCACAATATATAACATTAAGAATGAGCAAAGGTTTAGTTAAGGATTGCCACGGCGATTTAAGAATGGAACATATAGTTATCGAAAATATTTCTAAAATCAACGGAATATGTATTCTGGACTGTGTAGAATTCAGCGAAAAATTAAGGTTTCAGGATGTTTATTTAGATTTTGCCTTTCTGTTGATGGATATGGAGCATAGAGGATATTTTTATGAATCAGGTAAAATATTTGAATATTACAAAAATTATTTTAGCGCCGGTTTAATTAATCTATTTCAGGAATATGAATTTAAAGTAATTTTAACATATAAATTGTACAGGGCTCTTGTCAGATGCAAAATCGCTATTCTGCAAACACACGGTGAAAATAATAAGACAGAGCAAGGTAGCGCGGCTCAAATAACATCATATAAATATAATAAAAATAATAAGATAAAAGAAAACAGTGCGGATAAACTTAATGAAGCAGTCAATTATTTTAATTTAGCTATGTTTTATGCCGAGTTATTGGCAAAACCCGTTGCTATAATGAATGTAGGGCTTCCCGGAAGCGGAAAAAGCGCTCTGTCTTTTCTTTTAAGCCGATATTTAAATGCTTCGCTGTTCACTTCCGATAAAATAAGAAAAGAATTATTTGCATCAAAAGACGTATATTTATATGACAAGTCTATAAGCAGGAGGGTTTACGAATATATATTTGTGGAATCCAAGAAAGCTGTCGAACTTAAAAAAAGCGTTGTCATGGATGCAACATTTTTGGAAGCCGAGCATAGAAAAATATTTATTGATTATTTTACTAAAAAATACTGTAATTTTATTGTTATTTACTCTAAAATATATAAAGAAAAGGAAAATATAATTATTGAGCGGCTTAAAAACAGAAAGACAAAATCTGATTTTAAATCTGCAGAGTCTTCAGAGTATTTAAAATCTTCAGAGCATGCAGAGTCTTCAGAGTATTTAAAATCTTCAGAGCATGCAGAGTCTTCTGATTACCCTGTTGACTGCAGCCTTCATACAGACTGTCAAACCGCCGAGAATTCTAAATCAAACGATTTTACTAAAGATTATTCAGATGCAGATGAAGAAGTCTATTTGAGAATGAAGAAAACCCTCGACGAACCGGTTTCACAGTCTAGCGGCGCAGCTGTTTTGACGATAGACGCGTCTATCGAATTAAAAGACAGATATAACTGCGTATTAGCGCAATTACTTAAGATGCGGGGTTAATAGGAATTTAATCGATAATAAATAAAAAAATAAATAAAAAGTCGGTATCAAATAAAATTAAATATAAATAGTGAGAAATTTGAAGAATATTTTTAAAAAAATAAATATAATAGGCGATGCGGCAGAAGAAAAGTCCAATGAAATTTTAGATTATTTAGAGTCATATAAATTTGAAATATGGCTTGTAATTTTATCAATTATCGCTTTTTTTATCCATGAGCATCTTGCCGCTACTTTAAATCTTGGAAATGACGAGGCACACTATTATGTATGGTCGCTTCATCCCTCAGCCGGTTATCTTGACGATGCCCCGCTTGTTGCATACTGTATTTATTTTTTTACGCATATTTTTGGCAAAAGCGAACTGACGGCGAGATTAACCGCTATTATATTTTCTTTTTTTGACGGTTTTTTAATATATTATTTCAGTTATCTGTTATTTAAAGATAAACGAGCCGCTTTTTTTGCATTCTTATTTTTTTTATGCTCCCCTATCTTTGGTCTTGTGCTCTCAGTGATGATTTTGCCTGATACCCCGCTGCTGTTCTTTTATATGCTTTTTTTAATAAGTTTTTATATTGCGGTAAACAAGACAGCGAATAATAACAACAGAATTGTTAATAATAAGATTGATGATAATAAGATTAATAATAAGGTTAATAATAATAAGATTAATAATGATATTAATAATCATAGTATCAAGAAAAATATCAAGTGGTGGCTCATAGCAGGTATTTTTCTTGGTTTATCATTTTTGAGCAAATATACTGCGGCTTTAATACCGCCTTCCGCATTGCTGTATCTTTTATTTTCTAATAAAAACCGATACCTGCTTAAAACAATTTATCCATATTTTACTCTTATAATAGCTCTTATTTTCTTCTCTCCGGTAATATACTGGAATATGGAACATAATTTTATTTCCTTTAAATTTCAGCTGTCGCACGGTTTTTCCAGTCCTGTCCCTAATGCCGTTTTATTTTTTCAAAACTGGCTCGAACAGTTTATTGCCATAAGTCCTTTAATATATATTGCTTTATTTTTTGTTTTCATCTATTTCATTATTTTCATTATTTATAATAAAAACATTTTCAATGAAAGTATATTGTATGCCCTAAGTATGTCGGTGCCTGTACTTGTTTTTTTTATCGTAAACGGCTATTCTCACAGGATACTGTTTCACTGGCCTGACATCGGTTATTTAGCCGCTTTTCCGCTTGCAGGTTTTTTCGCAAGTTCCTTTATAAAACGTTATGAAAATTCTGCAAAGCCGCATAAGGGCGGCAATAT